>NZ_DKTN01000019.1:0-67726 GCF_002473065.1 Limnobacter sp. UBA7229
TGAGGCGGGGTTTTTTTATTTCAGGTCCATCCTGGACATCTATTGCGATTAAATATTGATGTTTAAGTTACAAAATTAAGTTACAAAAAAACCAGCTCATCTTTGGGGCTGGTTTTTGTTCCGATCACGCGGCAGCGCGAGTAAAACATTGTCTGATAAAACAGAGCCTATTTAAGGACACTGCAGTTGGTGCTGACCGATACCAATACTTTCCCAAGGGCGGGGAGGGAGCGTGGATCAAGTGATTTGCCCGTATTTAGAAATGCCACCGAAATATCTCTTGATGGGTCTGCCCAAGTAACAATGTTGATTAGACCGAGGTGCCCAAATGCTTTTCGAGCTTTTATGCCAAACAAAGAGAAAACATTTTCCCCAAGCATAAATCCGGTTGAAAACCGAATTGGGATCATGAGTGTTTGGTCGATGGTTAAAGGGCCAGCTGGCCGGGTGGCCAGTTTCACTGTGCTTGCTTCGAACATTTGATTGCCGTTGTAAACACCACCATCCAGCATCATCTGATAAAAGCGACTTACCTCGTCTGCTGTTCCGTAAATATTCCCTGCGGGAATGCTGGCGTCCATAAAACCGGAGCTGTTGGAAATGGTAGCTATTTTCTCAAATTCAATGTTTAGAGCTCGTTTAGCCAGCACGTTGATGGGAAACACCGGTGTTGCACCTGTGCTGTAGTTGAACGCGGCCAGTTCTTGATGTTTTTTCTGAAGACCATAGGTGAGGTATTTCGCACCCAGCGGTTTTGCAATGAATTCTTGCAAAGCGGATTCCACGGATTTACCAGTGATTCTCTTTACCAATTCACCCAGAATGTAACCTCCAACAATAGCGTGATAAGCCTGTTGGCTGCCGTCGCCTCGGTTCGTGTACCCGGAGTTAATCAAGTCAATAACACTGTCCCATTTGAAAAGCAATGAAGGGTGTGGGTTGCTTATCGGTATTTGGGGGACGCCTGCACGATGTGACAGAACTTGTGCAATGGTGATATTTTCTTTCCCATTGCACGCAAATTCGGGAATGTACTTTCCGATCGTGTCATTGAGTTCAATTTTCCCCTGCTCGCATAGTTTGTGAACCAGCATCGCGGTAATGGCTTTGGACGCTGAGAACAGACAAATTGGTGTGTCTGGTGTCATTAACACCTGCTCGACATCCTGGTCTGGATGATTTGGGGGTGGGTTGCCCCTAGCATGTCCAATTGAGCGCTTGAGTACAATTTCGCCTTGACGGCGCACAACCATGGTCATTCCAGGTTGTAAACCAGTTCTGTAAAAGCTTTCGACACTGTTCCAGATGGCCTCGATATTGTCGCGAGTCATGCTGACGTCATAGGGGCTGGTTTCTGCTTTGGAGTCGATTTGGGTAACTGATCCAACGTTTCGTGGAATCGACACGGTATTTGTTTTTTTAAACATAAATTTGGCTTGTCTCGTCGTTGTAAGTATTTGTGTAACTTACAAGTATCATTCCAAGCCAAAGTCCAGGTCAATTGAGTTTTTAGGGCGAACTCTCTAGCCTTGTTCAGGATTTGAAGCGCTCAGATTGTTTTTTTGATGCAGTTCTCGCATGAATTGATCAATTGGTTTGGTGGTGCTGCCTTTGAAAAACAGAAGTGGAGACAGGGTGCCAATCAGGGTAATGTGGTTTGTCCCTTCAATACTTTCCACTTTGGATTGATTGCCTGCTGACTGTAACGCTTGGTGTAGTGCATTCGTGTTTCGCTCGATACTGACCAAGGTGTCACTTTGGGGCGCCAAGAGCAGTGCGGGGACATTGCGACTCCCCGCGTAGTCAATCGGTTGCGATTTAGGGGGGTAGTCGGGGTGATTGAACACAGGCTGCACATCCGTGTCTTTGATGGGATAAATATTGTAGGCGCCAGCCAACCCAATTAATCCTTGGACACTGGTTTGGTGTTCAAGGCCGGCAGCGTTGAGCCAGCGAGGATCAAGTGCCAGCATGGCAGCGTTGTAGGCCCCGGCACTGTGACCCATCAAAACATATTGTTGCGATGGATTCAGATTCTTGTACTCGGGCTTCTGAAGTTCTTTTTTCAGGTGAGCAATACTTTGTGCGCCATCTTCCAAAAAATCAGGATATTGCACTTCAGGGTACAAGCGGTAGTTGGGTACGGCGGTGATGTAGCCCATGGATGCGAGGCGCCGGCCAACAAACTCGTACTCAGATTTGTCGCCCCGATTCCAACTGCCCCCATAGAAGAAGACGACAACTGGTGTGTGGTTGAACTCTTTATTGGCATTGTTGGGCAGATACAGATCGTATTTCAGCTTCGGATGCGCACCAAACGCAATGTTTTCTTTCACTTCTGCGGTGTAAATTTTTGACACTGAGTTAACCACTTGAAGCGCTGAACAGCCGCCCAAGAGGATTAGCGGGATGACTTTAAGTGTACGTAGTAGATTCAGTGTCGATTTCATGGGGTGCTACAGTAGTATGTACAGACAGTGCTGATTGTGGGTGATACTTTATATTAAACAGAATTTGAACGCAGGATAATGACGATGGTAACAATTGACAAGAACAAGCCGGTGTGTGTTACAGGGGCTTCAGGGTATATCGCCAGTTGGATTGTGAGGGATTTGCTCGACAAAGGGTTTGTGGTGCACGCGACTGTGCGTGATTCGAACAAAGCCAGTTCGGTTGCGCATCTTTGGAAACTGGCGGAAGGCTCCAAAGGCACGTTGAAATTGTTTGATGCCGATTTGATTCAGCCAGGAAGTTTCAAGGCTGCTATTGAGGGATGCGAGTTGGTGATCCATACGGCCTCTCCTTTTGTGATCAAGGGGTTTACTGATCCCAATGAAGCACTGATTCGTCCAGCTGTAGAGGGCACTGAGAATGTCTTGAAATCTTGCAATGAGGTGGAAACGGTTCGAAGGGTGGTGTTGACCAGTTCGGTTGCTTCTATTTATGGGGATGCAGTCGAAATTTTGAAAGCACCATGTGGAATTTTCACGGAGCAACTTTGGAACAACACCAGCAGTGAAGGTCACCAACCTTATTCTTACTCAAAAGTGATGGCCGAGCGCAAGGCTTGGGATGTGTGCAAAAGCCAGTCTCGCTGGGACTTGGTAACAATCAATCCAAGTTTGGTGATGGGGCCTTCATTGACCACCCAAACCCAATCAACGAGTATTGATGTAATGCGCGACTTGGGCAGTGGACGGCAGCGTACAGGTGTACCAATGCTGGAGTTCGGTGTTGTTGACGTTCGCGAGGTGGCGACAGCGCATGTACTGGCTGGTTTTGATTCCAATGCGGAGGGGCGCTACATTCTGAGTGCGCACACTGCCAGTTTGTTGCAAATGGCAACGATTTTGCGTACGCGTTTCCCGAGGTATCCCCTGCCCACCAAGCAGTTGCCCAAGTTTTTGGTGAAACTTGTTGCGCCGATTGCTGCGGGAGTGAGTCGTGAATTTATTCAGAAGAATGTGGGCTATCACTTGCGTTTCGACAACAGCCGGTCGGTTAATTTGTTGGGTGTGAAATACCGGCCATTGATCGAAACGTTGTGCGATCACTTTGCTCAAATGATCGATGATGGTTTACTCAAGCGGCGTTAATTGTTGTTGAGATGAGGCCCTGCTCCCACAGATGCAGGGCTTTTTTGCGTTCGCTTTGCCAACGGTACTGCCCCAGTTCTCCGGTGGCTTGTATGACCCGATGACAGGGGATTAAAAAAGCGACCGGGTTCTTGGCGATCGCACTTCCTACAGCACGGCTTGCAGATGGTTTGCCGATTGATGCGGCAATTTGCTGATAGCTTGCAAGTTGTCCGATGGGCAGGTGGATCAAGGCCTGCCAGACCAGGAGTTGAAATGGTGTACCGCGCAGGTGCAAATACAGATCACCCGTTTGATGGCCCGTAGGGTGAAAAAGTTGTTCAACAAGTGCTTCTGTTTTTGAGCTGGACTCGACAAAAGTTGCCTTGGGATATAGCCCGCGAATTTCTCCCTTCCACTGGTGATAAGTCAATTCAGCAGTTTCAAACTCAAGGCTGTTGATGCCTTTGGCCGTGAGGCAAACGAATACTTGACCGAACGGACTGGGCGCATGCCCAATAGTGAATACTTGGTTAAGGCCCTCATTTTTAATCTCGCCAGGCGTAAGCGCTTCGAACTTCAACATGAGGTGGTGAAGTTTGCTACTGCTGGAGAGACCGAGTGCCAAGCTTGAGTGGAGCATACTTTTTCCCGAGGAAATAAGTTTGCGAGCATGGTCTTTTTGCAGACAGTGAAAGAACTGTTTGGGACTGATTCCGGCCCACTCGGTGAATGTGCGTTGCAAGTGATACGGCGACGTATTCAAGTGCTTGGCCAGTATGGCCAATTTGGGTTCAATCCCGGTGTGTTCTGTTGCAAAGTTGCTTGCATGTTGTTCCAGAACTTGAATTGCTTTCGCAATGAGTTTGTATTGCTTGTGGGTTTCAAATTGTGTCACGGCAATGTTCTGAATGGTTATTCACTTTGTCAGTGTGGTTCCTACTGCTTGTTGGGGCAATCTGTTTCTTGCGCAAATTTAAACTTGGGCGCACAGTGGGAATCGAAATTTACTCACAAGTTACATGGATTTTTGCAAGTGCTTTTCTATTTCTTGTGGGTATTGTTCGATTTGTGAATCTAAATGGAGTGTGTCTTAGTATGAGGGGTAACTATTACACACTTTAGATTAGTTATCGCACTATCTATTCAAGAGGCCAGCAAGGCCCTGAGGAGACATACATGGCCGGTTTTCTGCCCAAGAATTCCACATTGAAATTCGCTGTTCTATCTGCGCTGATGTCCATGCACGGTTTGTCTGTTGCTGCCGGTGCCTTTGAGGGGCCTGCAGGCATTGAGGGCCGATGGGCGATGGAAGTGACGGTGGGAGCATCCATGCGAACGAAGGACGCTGACGAGTCCTTGGTATTCATCGGCAATGGTGGCAAGGCTTCGAGTGGTACGGTTGACGACGGTAATTTGAATTACAGCAAGGGTGATGTGTTCAACGCCGTGGCCAAGGCTGTAGGTGAACTCGAGCTTAAAAAAGACAACTACGGTGTTTTCATTCGTGCCAAAGCCTTCTCGGACTTTCACAACAGAAGCAATAGGGTACCGCACGGTTCATCTAACAACGGCTTCAGGCCCAATGAACCTTTGAATGACAACGGGTTTGACAAAGGTACGAAATTCGAAGACGCACAGTTTCTGGATGCATATTTCTTTGGTAATTATGAGCCCTTGGGCAAGCCTCTGACCCTGAAAATCGGTAATCAGGTGGTGACATGGGGTGAAGCTTTGTTTGTGTTGGGTGGTGTGAACCAGTATTCCAACTTTGACTCGGCTGCGCTTCGTCGCCCGGGTGCGCAGCTGAAAGAGGTGTTCCTCCCCATTCCCCAGATCTCTGCGAACATTCAGGCAACAGATGAGCTGTCTCTGGAAGGTTTTGTTCAGTTGAACCATGAAAAGGTGGTTGCGGATGGTTGCGGCACTTTCTTTTCACAGGCTGATTTGTTGAACTGTAATTTCCAGGGTGCCCCAATCAACCCAGGTATCTTGAGCACCCCGGTGGGTGACATCGATTTCACTGGCTATGATGATCAACAGAGTTTTTCAGGTGGGGGCACAATTACTGCTGGCGGTATTCCAATCGATACCACGCTGTTTTCGGGTCTGGGTCCCTTGGCGGGGCTTTTGGGCGGTATCACGGGTTTGCCAGCTGACCTGAGTAGCTTGAATTTCCGGATGGCCCAATTGGCAGATCGCAGACCCAAAGATTCTGGGCAGATTGGTTTGTCTGGTCGCTACTATGCGGGCGAAATTGGCACTGAGTTCGGCGCTTACATTGTGAATTATCACCAGCGTATTCCCAATCTGTCCTTGAAGAAAACACCATCCGGATTTGACGGTTCCTTATTCAACGGGCTAGAGCTAGCAGGTCAGAGTGTGGTGAATCCACTGTCGTATTTCTTTGATTACGGATCAGAGAATATTCAGGTTGCGGGCCTGTCTGCCGCAACCGAGTTGTTTGGTTACTCTGTATTTGGTGAGGTTAGTTATACCAAGGATTTCCCTGCCGCGTACAACACCGCAGATTTGTTGAAAGGTGGTGCAACTGGGGATGGTCCTTTGGCGCGCTATGGCGACAATGCGCAGTTCCCGGTTGGTTCGATTTTGCCCGGCTCCAAACCGTTGGATAAAATTCAGGCGCAGATGTCAACGATTGCCTTGTTTCCTCGTCGATTGGGAGCAAGCCAGGTTGCTGTAATTGGCGAGATTGGCGCTCAAATGTGGCGCGGAATTGGTGATCCCTTCACCAGCGAGCGCTTTGGCCGTTCGCCTGCTTTTGGCGCTGGGGCCCATGCGACGTATAACGGTGGCGATTGTAATGCAGGCGTCAATCCGAATTCCCAGAACTGTGTGGTCGACGGCTATGCAACTGAAACCGCGTTTGGCTATCGGATTTTGTCCGTTGCGCAATATCCTGACGCCATTTTCGGGGTTACTTTGGCGCCTCGAATTTTCTTCTCGCATGACTTCAAAGGTTATTCCGCCGATGGCGTTTTTCTGGAGGACCGCATGAATTTGGGTGTTGGCGTTCGGGCCGAGATCCAGTCTGCGCGATATTTTGCTGAAATGAATTACAGCATGTTCAATGACAAGGCTTATTTCGATCCATTCAAAGACCGCGACTTTCTGTCTTTGGTAGTGGGCGCCAACCTGTAAAAGGTGGAATCAGAGGGTGAGCCATTCAAGAGTTGTTTTTAGGAGAGTATTGAAATGAAATTGATGAAGATCACGCAGTTGGCCGTGTCCATGGCATTGTTGGGCTCTGCCTCAGCGGTGCACGCACAGTCGGCTGATTTTTCAAAGTTGGGCACTACTCTGACACCGATTGGTGCAGAGAAAGCGGGTAATGCTGCGGGTACGATTCCAGCGTGGAACGGTGGCTTGAGCAAGCCACCCGCAGGATTTGATCCCGCCAAAGGTTATTTTGACCCATTTGCGGCTGATAAGCCCACCTTGACCATTACTGCCGCCAATATGGAGCAGCACAAAGACAAGTTGGCACCAGGGCAAATGGAGATGATGAAGCGTTATCCCAGCTACAAGATTAACGTTTACCCGACTCAGCGAACAGCTGCTTACCGAGCGGACGTTTACAAGTTTGCCAAGGAAGAAGCTGCGGGCATCAAACTGGCAGAGGGTGGTAACGGTATTCTGAATTTGAAGAAGTCCAATGTGCCTTTCCCGATTCCGACCGATGGTATTCAAGTGATCTGGAATCATTTGATGCGTGATTTGGGTGGCTCGATCACTCGTTATTCTGCAGACTTCCCAGTTCAAACCAATGGAAGTTTCACTGTGGGCAAGCGTACGGAAACAATTTCCTATGCGTCTTTCATGGCAGATCCCGAACCTAACCGAATCTTCTATTACCTGAATCAAACCACAGCACCTGCGAACGCGGCTGGTGAGGTGGCCTTGGTACACGAGCCTTTGAATCAGGTGCAGGAGCCTCGCTTGGCCTGGCAGTACAACCCTGGGCAGCGTCGAGTGATTCGAGCACCTGAACTGGCGTATGACTCACCAGGTATTGGTGCTGATGGCTTGCGGACCAACGATGACTTCAACGGTTTCAATGGCTCACCAGATCGCTACAACTGGAAGCTGGTAGGCAAGAAAGAAATGTATGTGGCCTACAACAACTTCAAGTTGACCAGCAAGGCTTTGAAGTACAGCGACATCATCAAGCCGAATCATGTGAACCCCGACCATTTGCGTTACGAGTTGCACCGCGTTTGGGTGGTAGAGGCCTCATTGAAGCCCGGCGCTCGTCATATTTACTCCAAGCGTGTGTTCTTTATTGATGAAGATTCATGGGCTGTTTTGCACGCAGACCAGTACGACGCACGTGGTGGCTTGTGGCGTGTGCGCGAGGTATATGGCGTTCAGTTGTATGACGCACCTGCGTTTGGCCCCGCTGGTGAGGTGATTTACGATTTGCAGGCACGCCGATATTTGGTCAATGCATTGACTAACGAAGAGAAGCCCGTGGAATTTGGCAAGAAGTACACCACCGCTGACTTTTCGACTGCAGCATTGCGTCGCATGGGTAGGTAATGATGTTTCAGTGTGTTTGGAGCAAGTGTGCTCCAGGCACCTGAGGTTTAAATTTTTTGCAACCCAGAGATATCACTTCTCTGGGTTTTTTAAATTGGAGATGGCATGAGAAAGCCACTGCTGCGCGCAACTTTAGTCGCTTTGAGTTTGTGTGCAAGTCAATTCAGTTACGCATTTAAAGATCCCTTGGATTTACCTGCAATTCAGGCACCAAAGGCCGCGAAGGCTTTGTCGCTCAATGCGACTTCCCAAGGCAGTAATGTGCTGATGGTGGGTGAGCGGGGCATTATATTGAAGCGGGACTTTGCCGCTGGCGATGTTGCGCAGGGTGTGAAGGACAACGAAGGCAAACTGTGGATTCAAGCCAAGGTGCCGGTGTCAGTCAATTTGACGGGTGTTCAATTTGTGAATGACAGTTTGGCCTTTGTGGTTGGTCACGATGGCGTGGTGCTGAAGTCGACTGATGCTGGTGCAAGTTGGACCAAAGTGTTTGATGGCAACAAAGCCAATGAACAAGTGGTTGCTGCCGCGAAGAAGAAAATGGATGACATGCAGAGTCGATTTGATGCTGCAAGTGTGGCTGAACAGGACAAGATGAGTGAAGCCTTGGAGGCAGCAACTTTTGCATTTGAAGATGCTGAAGCGGGCGCCCGGTTTGGCCCGGCACGCCCGATGCTCGATGTGTGGTTTAAGGATGAAAATACCGGGTGGGTGGTTGGCAGCTACGGACAGATTTTTGAAACCAAAGACAGCGGCGCGACCTGGACCCTGATTGCGAATCGCTTGGACAATCCCGATTTTCGCCATTACAACGGTTTATATGGCGATGAAACAGGGCTGATGTTGATTTCAGGAGAAGCCGGCCGAGTGTACATTTCCAATGATTTTGGCGCGACTTGGACACGCTCGGACACAGGTTACAACGGCCATTTTTACGGTACCGCGGTACTGCGCAATGACGAAGGGCAGCCCATTGTTTTTGCATATGGTTTTGGTGGAAATGTTTACCGCTTGGGTGCGGGTGCGAGTGCCTGGTGGCAGCTACAAAGCCCCAGCAAGGAAAGTTTTGTTCAGGGATTGACCCTTGGAAAAACTGTTTTGTTTGTCGACCAGAAGGGTCGCTTGGTGCGTACCGATGAGTCGGGCACTACGTTGAAAATGGTGAGCGCTACAGAGGGTAAGCCTGTCACTGGCATGGCCCTTGTAAACAACACCTTGGTATTGAGTGGCCAGAACGGCCCTAGAACCCTTGCGCTGCCACGCTAACTGGAAGAACTGTCATGAGCAATCAAGAAGAATTGGGTAAGGTCGAACGGTTTTTTGAGTCGATTTTGTTTGGGCATCGCAAACTGGTGATCGCCGTGTTTGCTGTGTTGTCGGTGTTTTTTGCTTACCATGCGGTGCAGTTAAAGCCTGACGCATCATTTCAGAAAATGGTGCCTGTGACGCATCCATTTATTGCAAATTACTTGAATTACGAGAACGAGCTACGCCCGCTGGGTAACGTGCTCCGTATTGCAGTTCACAACAAGAACGGTACTATTTACGAGGCGGAGTTTCTTGAGAAACTTCGCTTGATCACTGATGAGGTTTTTTACATTCCTGGCGTTGATCGTGGCAATTTGAGTTCGATCTGGACGCCCAACGTAATGTGGCGGCAAGTGACCGAAGAGGGGCTGCGGATGGGGCCCGTCATTGGTCAGGGTTTTTCGGGTTCTCCTGAACAAATTGAGGCTGTCAAAGCCAACGTGGAACGTTCTGGACGTATCGGTTCTCTGGTTTCGAATGA
Source organism: Limnobacter sp. UBA7229 (assembly GCF_002473065.1). Taxonomy (NCBI): domain Bacteria; kingdom Pseudomonadati; phylum Pseudomonadota; class Betaproteobacteria; order Burkholderiales; family Burkholderiaceae; genus Limnobacter; species Limnobacter sp. UBA7229. The sequence continues at coordinate 9,925 of NZ_DKTN01000019.1, forward strand.
TCAGCGTTCTGCAATTATTTTGGCGCCGCTGCTGGAGGTTGATCCCGACACTGGTGAGAAGTTGAGCTATGGCAAGTTGTCAGCGCAGATTGAAGAGGTGGTGCGGGACAAATACCAAAGCGACGATATTTCGATTCACATCACTGGTTTTGCGAAAGTAGTGGGTGACTTGATCGACGGATCCAAAGACATTGCCGGCTTTTTCGCGATCACGTTCGTACTTACCGTGATCTTGTTGCTTTGGTATTCCCGTTGCTGGAAGAGTACCGCAGCCACTATTTTTTGTTGCTCGCTTGCGGTGATTTGGCATTTGGGCTCAGTGAGCTTGTTGGGGTTTGGACTTGATCCTTACTCCATACTTGTTCCGTTTTTGACATTTGCGATTGGTGTGAGCCATGCGATTCAGAACGTGCGAACCATGGCATCTGAACGTTTTCATGGAGCGGACAAAGTAGACGCTGCGAAAGCAACTTTCCACCTTTTGTTCATTCCTGGTTCAGTGGCTTTGCTGGCCGATGCTGTAGGTTTCTCCACTTTGCTGGTGATTGAGATCGGAGTTATCCGTGAATTGGCGATCAGCGCCTCAATTGGTGTGGCAGTGATTATTTTCACCAAGATGTTCTTGTTGCCAGTGCTGATGAGTTATACGGATGTGACCGAGCGTGGTTTGAAGCAGGTTGCCAAGCAGGAAGCCAGTAAGCACACAGTGTCACACCTTCTGTCCCGCTTGACTGAAAAGAAGGTAGCTTATGGCGTCAGTGCGGCAGCAGCGCTGATTTTGGTGGCGGGTTTGTTTGCCTCGGCCGACATCAAGATTGGTGACTTGGACCCTGGTGCACCAGAACTTCGTCCTGACTCACGATACAACCAGGATGTGAAGTTTCTGGTCGAGAACTACTCCACCAGCTCGGATGTGTTTGTGGTGATGGTGGAGACACCTGCGGGTGAATGTGGCGCATACCCTGTGGCCTCAGTGGTAGATCGTTTCCAGTGGGAAATGGAAAACCTGGAAGGAGTAGAAGGCACGGTTTCTCTGTTCACTGTGATGAAAAACATCATTGCCGGTTTCAATGGTGGTAATCCGAAGTGGTTGGCCATTTCCCGTGATCGCTTCATTTCAAATGGTGCGCACAAGAATATTCCCACCACTTTGTATAACTCCGAATGTTCGATGACACCCGTGATTCTGTTTTTGTCTGATCACAAAGCCGAGACGCTTGAGCGTGTGGTGGCCAAGGTACAGGCTTTCGCTGCAGAGAATGATTCCGCAGATGCCAAGTTCATTCTTGCGGCCGGCAACAGCGGCATTGAAGCGGCAACCAACATTGTTGTGGAGCAGGCTCAGAAAACGATGTTGCTGTTGGTGTATGGCATCGTGGGGGCTCTGGTTTGGTGGGAGTTCAAGAGTTTCCGCGTGATGCTCGCCATCATGATTCCCCTGTTCATTACAGAGGTGTTGTGTAAGGTGATCATGGTGCAGCTGAATCTGGGCATCAAGGTTGCTACGCTGCCTGTAATTGCCTTGGGTGTAGGTATCGGGGTTGACTATGGTATTTATATTTACAACCGACTTGAAAGTTTCCTGGCCAAAGGATTGAATTTTAAGGATGCCTATTTTGAAACCCTGCGTTCAACCGGAGTGGCTGTTGCCTTGACCGCGGTTACTCTAGCGCTGGGTGTGTTCACTTGGGCATTCTCTGCGATCAAGTTCCAGGCGGACATGGGCCTGCTTTTGGCATTCATGTTCTTGTGGAATATGGTGGGTGCCGTGGTGCTTATTCCCGCGCTGGTGCGTTTGTTCGCCTTTGGTGCGGTGAAAAAGAGGTTTGGCCCTTCAGTGGAAGCGCCAGGCCGATAATTGGTGTTGTCACGAACTCAAGGGCAGCCTGGGCTGCCCTTTTTTTATGGCCACCGGTTTGTGGTAACCTCCACAAATCGCCTTCATTTGCCAATTTCTGCCATGCAGTTTCCAGCCCTTCCCACAATTCCTCATCCATTGCAGTTCAAGTCAGTCACATTCACTGCATTGCAGCCTGGTCCAAAATTGATCGTGCTGGGGGCAGTGCATGGTAACGAGGTATCGGGCAGCAAGGCTATCCTGAAAATGATTCAGGAGTTTGAGCTTGGTGAACGCTTGCTGATCAAAGGGCAGCTGACTTTTGTGCCGATTACCAATCCTTTGGCTTACAACCGCAAACAGCGCAATGGCGATAGAAACCTGAACCGCAATTTGACGCCGACCAACAGCCCGGTTGATTTTGAAGACCATGTGGCGAATTGGCTTTGCCCCTTGCTGGCTGCGCATGACGTGTTGCTGGACATACACAGTTTTCAGAAAGGGGAAGTGCCTTTCGCTTTATTTGGACCAAAGAACAACAACAGCACACTTGAGTCTTTCAAGCATGAGAGCGCTGAGCGTAGTTTGGCCTTGCGACTGGGAGTGAGTCGATTTGTAGACGGCTGGCTCGACACCTATGCCAAAGGTGTTTCGAACCGTGTTGCTTACTTGAAGGCGACGGGTCAATCGGGTGAGGGTTTAAATACAGATCCGCGTTATGGCATGGGGACCACGGAGTGCATGCGCTCCAGCGGTGGATATGCAGTCACACTGGAGTGTGGTCAGCATGATGATCCTTTGGGTCCGGATGTGGCTTACCGTGCCATCTCCAACACCTTGCTTCATCTGGAATTGATTGAAGGGCCCTCGGTGCCACCGGTGAGTGAGTATCAACACCTTAGTTTGGTCGAGGTAAACGACAAGCAGCATTTTGACGATCAGTTTGTACGTGCTTGGTCCAGTTTTGATCCCATACGCAAAGGCGAGTTAATCGGCATCCGACAGAGCGGGGAAGAGGTGAGGGCCAGTCGGGATGGATTTATTGTTTTTCCGAACACTTTGTCGCAGGCCGGTCAGGAGTGGTTTTACGTGGCTGTGGCCAATCAATAACCCCAAATGGGGGGAAACTAAGTAATTTTTCCTAATAAAACGCATCAAATGCCTACAAACAAGTGATTGAAATATATCACTTTCCGGATTGAGTCTTTGCTTTGCTTTTGTTTAAATTGAGCCTTGGTACTAGGGCATTGAGCAACAATGAGCGGCATTCAAAATCAAATTTCGGATCAAACAATCCAAGCCGTTGCGCTTTTGGGCGGAGCCACTGCCCAGTCCTACAGCGCGGTCAGCTTGAATGTTTCGCCAGTAGCGCCTGATTTGCAACATGCAGATGCCAGCCTGCCCACTCCCGATTCGACTGATAAAAGCGCTGGAAGTGACACCGAGTCTACTTTGCAGTCTCTGGAGAAGTTGTTTATTGACACTTTCTCCCCTGTGGTGACTTCACGACCTGTGTCTTCGAATACACCTGAAGAATTAATTGAGTTGCCCAACGGTTTCGTCCAACCAGATATTCAGAACCCCGAATTGATGTCTCGCTTCGAAGGTTCGTCGCTGGAAGATGAGGGTACGTTTGGAATTCAACAAACAGGATTTTCTGGGACTACCCTGATTACAGACGAACTACCCGAGACTCTTGGGACGGTGGGCGCTGGATTTTCACTGCTTGATTTTATCGAGCAGGCCATAGCGCAGGCCGAGGCCTCTCAACAAGAGTTCGGCGAGACTTTTGATGGCGGCCGGCAGGGTGAGTTTCGCGAATTGTTGGTGGATACCGGCATGGCGGTGGGGTCCGGGATTCGCGAGTTTCTGCAAGAGAATGTTGCTGGTGTGGGGCGCGAACTGGTGTCTTCATCAATCGATGCCACGGGTGTTGAGTTGCTTGATCCAATTGCCGAGCCCTTGCTCGGTGTTGACTACTATGCCAAGTCAGCCGAAGTGTTGAACGGTTTGTTGGATGCCGTAGCACAGCCGATTGGTTCAATTGCCTTGCCTCAGGTAGGTCCTTTACTTGCCGATCCCCGCGAGGAGCTGTCTGCTTATCTAGGCTAAATTTGTAGTCTTTTTAAAGGCGTAAAAGACCGGTTTTATCCCCCTTCCTAAGGATTTGATTCGTTTGTACTTGGTTCAGAATGAAGATTGAACCACGTCAACGGTCAATCCACCCATGAATTACAACAACGAACGAACCCCTGGCGAATCATCCACCGAGATGATTGAAATTCTGCTTTTTTCCCTGGGCGGTCAGGAAATTTTCGGCTTGAATGTATTCAAGATTCGGGAAGTCACTGAGCTGTCGCAGGTCACCCAGATTCCCGGGCAGCAAGGTGCCATGAACGGAGTAATTTCGCTGCGCGGACAAGTGTTGCCTGTTGTCTCGCTTGGAGATGCGATTGGCATGTCCACCGGCGAACCCAACTCCAAAATGATTATTTCTGAATTTGCGTCCCGTTCAGTTGCTTTCGCGGTGACCGATGTCGACAAAATCATTCGGGTGCCTTGGTCTGATGTAAAGCCTCCGCAAAAGTACGATTCTGAAGAAGGATCCGTTTTCGGCGTGGTGATGCTCGAAGATGGCAGCCTGGTGTCTTTGGTGGACATTGAAAGCGTGTGTCACCGCGTGTTGCCTGAAAAAGATGCGACACCTGTGACCACTGGTTTTGAATTGAACAAGGCTGGGCCTGTGTTTTTTGTGGATGATTCGATTGTGGCGCGACGAAAAATCAGCGAAGTGCTGGACACCATGGGTTTGAAACACAGCCATGCGGTCAACGGTGTTGAGGCCGAGCAAAAGTTGTTGGCCATTGCTTCCAGTGCCAATCAGAATTCAGAAGAATTGGAAGAGCGGGTTTCTTTGGTGTTGGTCGACGAGGAAATGCCCATCATGGATGGCTGCACCTTGACCAGAAAGCTCAAGGGTGATCCGAGATTCAAGAACATTCCGATCATCATGTACTCGTCTTTAACTTCTGAGGAAAATGCCCGACGAGGTATTGAGGCTGGCGTGAACATTTACGTGAAAAAGTTTGATTCGACTTCACTTTCCAACGCCATCGGTCAGCTTTTGGCACACGCTTGATTCCAAGTCTCGTGGAAGCGCTACACTTCGATCATTCGAAGCGAGTGCTTTTCTGGATTCCAAGAGTCATGTTTGATTTAATCGCGAGTGATCTTCGGTCAAAGGGTTATAGCATTCAAAAGAACGCACTGCCGCGTGGCTTGATCTCTGAACTGTTGGACACTTTTACTGACATACCCTCTGAAGCATTGAAACAGGCTGGTATTGGGCGCGCGCACGGCCAGCAATCGAATGCAGAGATTCGCCGTGACGAAATTGCATGGATCGAAAGCACACATGGCGGCGCTGCGGGTCGCTGGCTTGAATTCAGTGCACAGCTACAGCAATACCTGAATCGCACTTTGATGTTGGGCCTGTTTTCCTTTGAATCTCATTTCGCACATTACGCACCGGGTGCTTTTTACAGAACCCATGTGGACGCGTTCAAGGGACAGGCTAATCGGATCTTGTCGGTGGTGTTGTACCTGAACCCGGAATGGGGCCCAGAAGATGGCGGGGAAATGATCTTGTATTCAGACCTAGGTACGCAGGATGTTCTGGAAACTGTTCAGCCACAGGGTGGAACCCTCGCTGTGTTTTTAAGTGAAGACTTCCCACATGAAGTACTGCCCGCCAAGCGCCACCGATATAGCATTGCCGGTTGGTATCGTGTAAATACATCGAGCACGATGCGTATTGACCCACCTGCCTAGGATGTAGGATGGCGCGGCGGCAGTCTTGTTTACCAGCGCAATAATTTGGGTCCAAGCGCTGCGCCCAATACACCGCACAACGCAATACCCAGTGTGTACCAAACAGCAATGAAAGGTGCGGCTGGTTCGGTGCAGGCCAAAGCATAGGCCAAAGCCGCCAGCGAGCCGGAGAATAATCCGCAGGCCGTGCCGGCAGAAATCAGCTTGGTTGGCGCAAACCCACGCATGGCCCAAAATGAACCAGCCATCACCGGAAGTGACAGCCCCAAAATGGCCCATGGGCAAACCAGCCAGGAGTGTCCCAAGAGTGCGGCGGCGCGTTCAGATGCTGGAGTGCCCAGATAAGAAAGTACCCCCGCCATCAACATCAGCAACACCACTCCAACCACAGCCGATGTGGCCTGTTTGTCGGAGGCGCCCGGTTTCCCAAGGCGAGTGAACAGCCAACCTGCGGCAATAGTCAGTGTGCTGGCGTATCCAATTTTGATCCAGGGGCCTGGCTCAGAAAACATCTCACCGGGTATCAAACCCAGAACACCCAATACGATCGCCGCAGCGATCAGGCCACCCACAACACCGGCGGGTACCAGGCGATTGGCTACCGATACCTTTGGAGCAGGGCCAGCCTGGTTTGAAATCATAGTGATCAGTTCATCAGTTTTCATGTTTCACTCCTGACCAAAGCTGCCAGTTGTTTCAATCCCCGGTGTACTTGTACTTTCAGAGCGGCTACAGATACACCGCTGCGTTCCGAGGCCTCAATCATCGACAGCCCTTCAATCTTGGTGAGCAGAATGGCTTGTCTTTGCAGTTCAGGCAGTTGTTCAAGCAATACTCCCAAATCACGTTTCGAGGGCAGTTCCTCCTGCGTGGCAGGGTGTTGGTCCTCAGTCATGTCGTCAAGAGAATCGTTTAAATTGTCTCGTCGACCACGTCTACGCCATAAATCCACCAGCTTATGCCGCGCAATTGCAAACACCCAACTGCTCACGGGCAATGTCTCGTCATATGTGCCACGTTGCATGTGCAAAGCCAGCAAGGTCTCTTGCACCAAGTCCTCAACCTCGTCGGGCAGGGCTTGAAGCCTGCGACTGTAAAAACGACGTAGACGCTGAGCAATTTTCGACAGCGCTTCCCTGTAGGCTGCGGAGTCTCCGCCTTGCGCGCGCATCCAAAGGGGCTTGAGCGATAGCTCAAAATCATCCTGAGGGGGCACAGTATTGGGTTCGCTAGGAAGGGTCATTCGGTTACAAAGGCATGCTTTTAATTGTTTCAAGACACTACCACACTTCAAATGCGGCCAGCAGCGTGCAGGGTGGTCATGAACGCCTACTATAATGAGGTTCGTATTAAACACTCGCCAGCATTGGGGGAACAACATGTTGCAATCGATCAAAACACGCGCCGCGGTGGCCTGGGGACCAGGTCAACCACTATCAATCGAGGAGGTCGATTTGATGCCTCCCCAAAAGGGCGAGGTTCTCGTTCGCATCGTTGCAACGGGTGTTTGCCACACAGACGCTTACACTTTGTCAGGAGACGATCCCGAGGGGATTTTCCCGGCAATTCTGGGCCATGAAGGTGCTGGAATCGTCGAAGCGGTGGGAGAGGGCGTAACAAGCCTGGCTGTGGGTGACCATGTAATTCCGCTTTACACCGCTGAGTGCCGGGTGTGCAAATTTTGTACCTCGGGTAAGACCAACCTGTGCCAGGCCATTAGGGCCACACAAGGCAAGGGCCTGATGCCCGATGGCACGACGCGGTTTTCCAAAGACGGCAAGCCGATTTATCACTACATGGGTACTTCGACTTTTGCAGAACATACCGTTGTGCCTGAAATTTCACTGGCAAAAATTGATCCCAAAGCCCCATTGGAAAAGGTGTGCCTTCTGGGTTGTGGTGTAACCACGGGCATTGGCGCCGTGCACAACACAGCCAAGGTCAAGGCAGGTGACACGGTGGCTGTGTTTGGATTGGGCGGAATTGGTTTGGCGGCAATTATTGGTGCGGTGCAGGCCAAGGCCGGTCGAATTATCGCAATTGACATCAACGCAGACAAGTTTGAGATTGCCAGGAAATTGGGCGCCACCGATTTTGTGAATCCCAAAGACCACAGCAAACCGGTCCAGGAAGTGATTGTAGAAATGACGGATGGCGGTGTTGACTTCTCGTTCGAGTGTATAGGTAACGTGAATGTGATGCGCTCTGCACTGGAGTGTTGCCACAAAGGTTGGGGTGAATCAGTGATTATTGGCGTAGCAGGCGCAGGGCAGGAAATTTCCACCCGTCCCTTCCAGTTGGTGACCGGTCGAGTGTGGCGTGGTAGCGCATTTGGTGGTGTGAAAGGCCGCACCGAACTGCCGGGCTATGTAAACCGGTTCATGAATGATGAAATTGATCTGGACACATTCATTACCCATACCATGCCTTTGGAGCGCATCAACGAGGCTTTTGATTTGATGCACGAGGGCAAATCCATTCGCACCGTAATCCATTTTTGATATGAAATTACTCAGTAGCGTTCAATGCTTTGGCGGTCTGCAAAACCAGTATGAACACGTGTCTGACGCGCTGAACTGCACCATGCAGTTCAGTGTTTACTTGCCACCCCAAACGCAAGCGGGGCAAAAAGTGCCGGTGGCTTACTGGTTGTCCGGATTAACGTGCACCGATCAAAATTTTGCGACAAAGGCGGGTGCCCAGCGAGTGGCGGCTGAATTGGGCATTGCTGTGGTCATGCCCGACACCAGCCCGCGTGGTGACGGTGTGCCTGATGACCAAGACAAAGCCTATGATTTTGGTTTGGGTGCCGGTTTTTATGTGGATGCGACTGAAGTGCCATGGAGCTCACATTACAAAATGTACAGCTACATCGTTGATGAGTTGCCAGCCCTGATTGAAGAGGGTTTGCCGGTCAGTAAATGTAAATCCGTGTTCGGCCACTCGATGGGTGGGCATGGCGCGCTCACCATTGCATTGAACAACCCAGCCCTTTATGTCGCGGTGAGTGCTTTTTCTCCGATCGTAAGCCCCATGCAGTGCCCCTGGGGGCAGAAGGCCCTGGCGTGGTACCTGGGTAACAACCCTGAAGCCTGGCAGCGTCATGACACTGTGGCGTTGATTCGCTCAGGCGCGCAGCAGCTTCCCATGCTGATAGACCAGGGTTTGGCCGACAATTTTCTTGCTTCGCAATTAAAAACCGAATTGCTGGAGGCTGCTTTAAAGGAAACAGGCTATCAGGCCGAGGTTCGTTACCAGGCCGGGTACGATCACAGCTACTACTTTATTGCCAGCTTCATTGAAGATCATTTGCGTTTCCATGCGCGGTATCTGAAATAGGCGACTTGCGCGTTGTTGAAACCATACAAGAACAGGATGAGATTCAGATGAGCAAATCACTGAGGTTGTCAGAAAAATGGTTTCGACGTGGCCTGTGGCTTGTAGCCGTGGTTTTCGCATGGTTCCTGATTGGTTTGGGGGGCACGCTCGTTGGCGATTTGCCTCAAATTGAGCAAACCCAAACGCTTGAAGATTTCATGGATCCGATCGAACTGAAAACGGTTCGGGAACAAATCCGAAAGACGGAACTGAATGAGCGCGAGGTGAGCGATGCTTTGGAGCAGTCCAGGCTAAAACACAGTGCTGCCGAGGCTGACACCGATTCCGAACGCGAGAAGTTCATGGCTTGGGTAGCCACCCGCAAGGCCACAGCACTTCCCGATCAAGACCAGGAACTGATTGCGAGAACCCAGCGAGTTGACAACTTACAGGCCTTGGAACGGGTTGCTTTGGCACAGCTGGAGATGCAGCAGAAATTGCTGCTGGATGCACAGCAGGCCAACCGAAAAGCTCAATTGCGTTTGAATGAACTGGAACGCGCTGCGCAAGGTGAGTACACCAGTGCCATTCAAAGCCAGGAATTGCGCGTTTTTGCGTATCGCCTTGCTTTAACCCTGCCCCTGCTGCTGGTTGCGGGCTGGCTTTATAAAACCAAACGCCAAAGTACTTATTGGCCATTTGTTTGGGGTTTTATCTACTTTGCCTTGTTTGTATTTTTCGTTGAGTTGGTGCCGTATTTACCCAGTTATGGCGGCTACATTCGCTACATCGTGGGTATTGTCATCACAGTGTTGGTGGGGCGGCAGGCCATTCTTGCCCTGAACCGTTACCTGGAAGAACAACGATTGGCTGAGGAACAGCCGGAAACAAAACGACGTGAAGTTCTGGATTACGACACAGCGCTGGCGCGTTTACTCAAAGGCATTTGCCCTGGCTGTGAACGCACGGTTGATTTGAAAGACACGGGTATTGATTTTTGTCCGCATTGCGGAATAGGTCTTCACGACAAGTGCACAAGCTGTGGCTCTCGCAAAAGTACTTTTTCAAAGTATTGTCACGCCTGCGGTACCAGTGCTCGTTTGCCTGAACCACCAGAGCAAGCCGTATAGCCCTAGTCGATTGCGGGATACTTCAAGGCATTTTTCACCAGTTTTTTCTGGGCAGCATCAATTGGGTTGATTTCAAGCTGGTTGCATATTTGCAGCAGGTAAAGCAGCACGTCGGCCACTTCTTCTTTGACTTCATCCAGCTTGTTGCCTTTGATTTGTCGCGATTCGTCCTCGGTGAGCCATTGGAAGTGTTCCACCAACTCAGCCACTTCGACTGACAAAGCCATACTGAGATTTTTTGGGGAATGGAACTTTTCCCAATGTCGCGCATTGGAAAATTCGATCAATTGTTGTTGAAGTTTTTCTAGGCTGTCTTTGCTCATGACCTGAGAGTATCAAAAAAAACGCCAGCTTGTGGCTGGCGTTTTTCAATTACGCAGTCAGTGATGGGTAATCAATGTAGCCCTCTGGCCCTGGTGCGTAATAAGTTTGCGGGTTGCCCTCTGCCAAGGGTGCGTTCAGTTTCAGGCGCTGTACAAGGTCGGGGTTGGCAATGTAAGCCCGGCCAAAAGAGACTGCATCGGCCCAGCCAGTTTCCAGCGCATTGATTGCCATTTCACGGGTGTAGCCGTTGTTCACAATGTAGGTGCCTTTGAATGTTTTGCGAGCCCATCCATAATCAAAGCCGGGTACATTGCGATCGCCGCCAGTCGAGCCTTCAATCATATGAATGAAGCCGATTCCGCGCTGGTTCAATTGCTCGATCAGATAGCCAAACACTTCTTGAGGATTGCTGTCGCTCAGATCGTTGAATGGCGTAACCGGGGACAAGCGAATACCCACCTTGCCAGCGCCGATTTCCGCGATCACTGCATCCACCACTTCAAGGGCGAAGCGCGCGCGGTTTTCAAAAGAGCCGCCATATTGATCGGTGCGTTTGTTGGCGCCGTCACGCAAAAACTGGTCGACCAAATAACCATTTGCACCGTGAATTTCTACACCATCAAAGCCAGCCTTGATTGCGTTGGCCGCACCTTGGCGATACTCGTTCACGACCACTTTGATTTCTTCAGCGGTCAGTTCATGAGGTACCGGCACGTCTACTTTGCCATTGTGAGTGTAGGCAACCACATTGGGCTTGATTGCAGAAGGCGCAATTGGGTTCAAACCTCCTGTCAGGTCGGGGTGAGTAATTCGGCCCACATGCCAAATCTGGGCAATAATTTTGCTGCCAGCGGCATGAACAGCCTCAGTGATCGGTTTCCAGCCCTGCACTTGGGCCTCGGAATAGATCCCCGGCGTGGCCATGTAGCCTTTCCCTGCTGGTGAAACCTGTGTGCCTTCGCTGATGATCAGACCAGCATTCGCACGTTGCCTGTAATACTCAATGTTCATGTCGCTGCCAGGAATATCTCCGGCCACTTCGTCGGAACGACAGCGTGTCAATGGCGCCATGACAACGCGGTTTTTTACCTCAATGCTGCCAATTTTTCCGGGTTGGAACAGTTTTAAATCATCCACGTTGGCAATTTGTTCATTCACATGTGGGGTGGGTGCATTCATACGTCGGTACTCCTCTTGTGTTGCAGTGCAATGTTGCACATTATGCGTATTCAAAGCCCATAGATCTACGGAACAGTTGTTATAGTATTTATTCCTCACGGGAATATATAAAGGAATCACTACATGGATCGCTTGAGGCTGATGGAAACATTCGTGAGAGTTGTTGAAACAGGTAATTTCTCGGCGGTGGCCCGGCAGGCCCACACCACACAGTCGGCCATCAGCAAACAGGTACAGGCTCTGGAGGCCGATGTTGGCGTGTTGTTGTTGGTGCGATCCACCCGCAGCCATTCATTAACAGAGGCGGGTCGCCTTTACTACCAGCGTTGTAGACAGGTGCTCGATACTCTGGAAGAGGCTCGCAGTGAAGTGCATCGCGCTGAACACGAGGTCAGCGGCCTGCTGAGAGTGGCTGCACCGGTCGCATTTGGCCGAATTCACATCGTGCCCCGGCTCGCGGCATTCTATGCGCGATATCCGAAAATGCGTATCGACCTGCAACTCGACGACAGTTTTGTTGACCTTGTGGCAGCAGGTATCGACGTGGCTTTTCGTGTGGGTGAGTTAAAAGACAGCCGTTTGATTGCCCGACGTATTGGCTCGGTGGCGAGGGCTGTGATTGTGTCGTCATCTTATTTGGCTCGACATGGTGCTCCGCAAAAACCTGATGATTTAAGTGAGCACAATTGCCTGCTTTACACCGGCATCGACAACTTCAATGAATGGACTTTTTACGGCAGTAAAGACAAGGCCATCACGGTGCGTGTGGGCAGCAACTTTCAATCGAACAGTTCCGAAGCAATTCGCCAAGGCGTTCTTGAAGGGCTGGGAATATGCTATTCACCCACCTGGATTTATGGTCGTGATATTCGGGAGGGCAGTGTTAACACGATTTTGAACAACTACAAACCAAGCACTTTACCGCTGAATGTGGTGTATCAACCCGAGCGTCGCCCCTCCATCAAAATCAGCAGTTTTGTTGATTTCTTCACGGAAGCTTTCAACCAAGATCCTGATTTGTCGACTGCGATTCGGTCTTACAAAGCTTAAGTAAACCCTCCACGGCCAGTAAACTCAGTGACAGCCAAATGGCGAGATAAGTGGGCCATTCCTGCTGAGCGATTGATTCGCCGATCAAGAATGCAACAATCACCAAAAGCACAGGCTCTACGTAGCCCAGCAAACCAAACAAACTAAAGGGCAGCATTCGACTCGACAAAATATAAGCTATCAATGCAGAGGCGCTTAACACGCCCAACAGAATAATCAGCAAAGGTAGCTGAAGTTGTAACCCCGTCATTTGAGCCAAGCCATCGCCGCTCAGAGCGAAATAAATGGCAAGCGGTGACATCAGCAGCATGTCAAACCACAGTCCACCCAAGTTGTCTATTTTGAATTTTGACCGCAGCACAAAATAATAGGGATAACCCAGGCAAACCAGGAGCGAAGTCCAAGCGAATCCCCCCGCCTGAATAACTGCGTTTGTAACGCCAAGTAGTGCCAACAAGACTGCCAGTTTTTGCAGTTGACTCAGTTTGTCTTTGTAATACAGACGACCGATCAAAACCATCACAAGAGGCATCATGAAGTAGCCCAACGACACATTCATCGCATGGCCATGTAGCGGTGCCCATAGGAACAGCCAAAGTTGTATGCCCAGAAGCAGGGATGACGCCGGTAAGGCCAGATAAAGTTTCCACTCTGTTTTCAGGCGCAGCGCAATCGATTTGATCAAGCCCCAGTCTTTGGTCCAGATCAGAAATAGGGTCATCACAGGCAGGGTTAGTAGCATTCTCCAGCCGTAAATTTCCTCCCCACTCAACGGTTCAAGCAGTGTGGTGTAGTAGTACATGCTGCCAAACAGCACTGAAGCCAAAATGGAAAGAAAAATGCCTTTTTGCATAATTTGCGGAGTGGATGCCTTTCAGCTGTGGCGAAAAGTGAACAATTGTGAAGCCAAAAAAATAACCAGAATTCTAGTTTTGTCTAGTTCGAAAAATAGACATTCAAGTGGTTTTTTGCGCTGCAGCAATTGTATGCGGAAATTGTTAAAAAAAGGAATTTGTACAAAGTAGCATTGTGACGAAATTTGTTCGTCCGGCGGCCAAAAAATTGACCGCAAATCGACATTACATTTTCTGGATCTAAATTGCCATATTCATTAATATTCGCTGGTCCAAAAACACAGGCAATCACAGCAATAGTTTTTGGCGATCAACCAGGCACGCTCAGGTGAGCGTCGTTCGTTAGCAAGGAAACCTTGCATTGCAGTGTGCATTCACTGGTCTGGAGACCAGCGTTTGGCAAGCTGAACAGGTGTGTTAGATCATGAAAATCTATTTGTGTTTGTTGGTGTTACTCAGTGTAATTGTTGCATTGTTGCTTCGGCTTCTCGATCTTAGTTGGCCATTGTCCCTCATTGGGGGCTTGTTGGCCTTCAGCGGATCCACAATTTTGTTGCTGGGTTGTAGCGTTCAGCGATTGCTCTCCGATCAAGGTGAGCATGCCAGAGGCAAAAACTTCTTCAGCCTGATATTGAAAGGCAAGTCTTCAAAAACTGAATGATCCAGTCCGGGTAAGGCCATATTGACCGAGTGTTAAATATGTGCAATTTTCTTTAGGTGTACTTCGACGTTGGGCGATTTCGCAATCGCCTTAACATTGAAGGCACACTTGCCTTACCTACAGAATCAGGAGACAAAATGAAGAAGCTAAATAAACTTTTGTCCTGCGCCGTCCTTGCCTCAGCCAGTTTGGCGATTGGTGGAGTCGCGATTGCAGCAGCACCCAATCTTACCGCAACAGCCGTTCTATCCAAGTTGGAAAACCCCTGGGACATGGCATTTTTGCCCGATGGTTCCATGTTCTTCACCGAGAAATGCCACGGACTTTCCGTTCGCTTGCCCTCCGGGACAGTGAATAAGCTGGTGGGAATGAAAGATGCCAAGGGTTATGCCGACTCTATGCCAGATTTGTTCTGCGATGGTCAGGCTGGTATGAACGGCGTGGCTGTAGACCCTGAATTTGCGAAGAATCGCTACGTGTATGTGTATTCCACGTCCAGCAAATCCAGTCCTCAAACGAATCGGGTTATTCGTTTGAAGGTGAATGCTGATTTAAGCAAAACTTCGGATAGAACCGATATTGTGGATGACATTCCCTACAAAACAGCTGCGAGCGATCATCCCTTCGGTTCATCTGGCGCACACAATGGCGGAAGGATCCGTTTCAATTCTGGTGATGGTTTTCTGTACGTGACCACCGGTGACACACACAATGGTGCCGTGCCGCAAAGCCCCACCAAGATGGGCGGCAAGGTATTGCGAATTGATCGTGACGGCAAGGCGGCTGCTGGCAACAAGCCTCCCAAAGGTTTTGATGCCCGCGTTTTCACATTTGGCCACCGCAATCCCCAAGGTATTGCATTTCGTCCGGGTACAAACCAGCCTGTGACTGCGGAGAATGGACCTTGGCATTCTGATGAAGTGACTGTGCTCACCAATGGTGGCAATGCAGGCTGGGATCCCCGGCCGAATGTAGGTGGGCGTGGTGATTGCCCCGACGCCTACTGCGGCTACAGCCCCAACCAGATGGGCGCCATGGAACCCGTCAAGCGAGCAGCATTCATGCCGATGACAGACACCAAAACCTACCCCAAAGCGATGAAACCGGCCTGGAACAATGAAAATCTGTCCCAAGGCATGTCCTCGGGTGTTTTTCTGAGCGGTAAACAGTGGAAAGACTGGGATGGAAAAATGGCAGTGGGCTACATGGGAATTGGTATTCACGGCACCCCAGTTGGCAACCGCATTGATTTACTCGACATCAGCAAAGACGGCTTGACAGCCAAGCGCACCATCATGCCTTTGCCCATGCCCGCGGGGCGCTTCCGTTCGGTTGCGCAAGGCCCTGACGGCAACCTGTATGTGGCCACTGATGAAGGCGAGATTTATCAGATCAAACCCAACTGAGTTTTTTGAGTTGGGCTGTTAACGCCGTGCCGCCTGACTGGGTGGCACGGCTCTAGAGAGGAAGTATTCATGACGAAGTATGTAGCCTTGCTTGTTGCAGGTTCAATGCTGACGGCGTTTGGCAATGCGGTGGCAAGCCCTGAAATGGTCAGAAGTTACAACTGTACGGCCTGCCATGCTGAGGACAAAAAGAAGTATGGCCCCACCTATCAACAAGTGGCTTTGAAATACGCCGATGAGGCAGGTGCTGCTGAAAAGTTGGCCAAAAAAATTCAAACAGGCGGTGCGGGGGTGTGGGGTAATACGCCGATGCCGGCGCAACCACGGGTAAGCGATGAGGATGCGCTGGCGATTGCCCGGTATATTTTGTCGGTGAAATGAAAAGAAAAAGGCTACCTTCGAAGGTAGCCTTTCTTTTATTTGGTGGAGCCGGCGGGAATTTCCCGGCCCACGCCTTGCAGGGCGTGGGCGTTCGCCCAGCACGGCCCCAAACTGTTGGGCCCGTGAAACCACCTGGCTCACCCCGCGCCGCTTGCGTCCGCGGCTTCAATTTCCACAAATCCTTCAACTCAAAATAAAAAAGGCCACCACAAGGGCAGCCTTTTCTATTTTGTTTGGTGGAGCCGGCGGGAATTGAACCCGCGTCCGCAAATCCTCCACTACCAGTTCTACGTGTGTAGTCGTCTTCTTTGTATTTAACGGCTACTGACGAAAAGCGACATTCTTCAGCATCCGCGATCCACCTAATTTAACTTACCAGCCGGCAGCATTCCAGTAAGCGGTCCGATGTAGATGATCCCACTGCGGGTTTGACCCCGCCCAGTCCATCGGCGAACTGGTGTAGGAAGTCCAAACTAAACTGGCTTAAGCGGCCAGTTTGAGTTCGGGGCTAAACGAAGAGTCGTTTGCGTTTAAAGTTTTTCAGATGGATTTACGAGGTAACTGATCCTCGACACGCCCCAATAGCTTTGCAACCCACGTCGAAACCAGATCGACCCCATTGGAAAGTTAATTGTAACACTCTTGAGGTGGGGGCTCACATTCTAATTTCAAGCCATTTGGCCAAATCGTGGGCCGTTTTTACGATGGCATCGGCACCCCATTGGTCTATCGGGCTGGCGATGTAGCCATATTCAACCGCCACAGTAGCCATACCTGCCTCCCGGCCTGCGATTACATCCCGTTCATCATCGCCAATCATCACGCATTGCTCGGTGGGCAGGTGCATTTCACCAGCTGCCATGAAGCAGGGCAGTGGGGAGGGTTTTGGCTTTTCGGCGGTGTCTCCCCCAATTAACACGCTGCACCCATGCGTCAAGCCCAGTTCACGTACCAATTTCTCGGCCAAATAGTATGGCTTGTTGGTGACAATGCCCCATTGAGCACCGCGCGCCTTGACTTCATTCAGTAAGGGAATGATTCCGCTGTAAACAGCACTCTCGCGGGCGATTCTGGCCTCGTAACGTTCAAGAAACTCCGCACGCATCGCCGGAAATTCAGGATAGTGCATTTCAAGCCCGAAGCCTGCTTTCAACAAAGCGCGAGCACCCCCCGAGGCGAGGTGCTCCATGGCGCGATAAGGTGTAATGTCAACACCCCTGTCGCTTTGCATGTCTTGAATGGTGCCGCACAAGTCGGGTGCGGTGTCTACAAGCGTTCCATCCAGATCAAACAAAATTCCTTTTAGAGGCACGGTTAATTCCCATTGTGCAATTTTGATCAGGCGGGCTTTCTGCACGCCACCATGTAATTTACATCGGTATCGCGAGCAAGGCGGTAAACCTTGGTCAGGGGGTTGTACACCAAGCCAATGATTTCTGAAAAATCCAGTTTGGACAAGCGTGCGTACTGGGCCAACTCAGACGGTTTGATGAACTTTTTGTACTCGTGAGTGCCTTTGGGCAGCAGGTTCAACACATATTCCGCGCCTACAATCGCGAAAACAAAGCTTTTCGGGTTGCGGTTGATGGTTGAAAAAAACAGCCATCCACCTGGCTTGCACAAGTTTGCACAGGCTTGAATGGTTTGAGCGGGGTCGGGTACATGCTCCAGCATTTCAAGGCAGGTCACCACGTCGAAAGTTTCTTGCTCCTCAGTGGCCAGCTGTTCGGCAGAAACAAAACGGTAGTTGACATTATTCACGCCTGTTTCAAGCTTGTGAAGTTCAGCTACTTTCAGCGATTTGTCTGCCAGGTCAATGCCCAAAACATCTGCGCCGCGGCGAGCCATGCTTTCAGCCAGAATGCCACCACCGCAGCCCACATCCAACACTCGTTTGCCTTTCAGACCGACGCGTTCGTCGATCCAGTTCAATCGAAGGGGGTTGATTTCGTGCAATGGCCGGAATTCACTGTTCGGGTCCCACCATTTGCTGGCAAGGGCTGAAAATTTAGCCAGTTCTGCATGGTCTACGTTGTTGGATTCGATACTGCTCATGCTCATCTTCCTTGGTAAACGCTCGTGGTGCGTATTCAACAGCCAGTAGTTTAACCGAAGGCGGAAACAAAAAAGCCCGGCTAGGCCGGGCTTTTTTGATCAGAACCAGAGGTTGGGAATTACTTCACAACTTTCTGTGTTGCGTTGAATTCAATTTCAACGCGACGGTTCTTGGCACGACCTTCTTTGGTCTTGTTGTCAGCCACTGGCTGGCTTTCGCCCATGCCCTTGATCTGAATACGGTCAGCTGCTACGCCTTTGCTTACCATGTAGTCCTTCACAGCCTGAGCACGACGCTCGGACAGCTTCTGGTTGTAAGCGTCGGAACCGATGGAGTCGGTGTGGCCGATTGCAATTACGCTGTTCAGGTCAACCTGACCCAACTTGGCGATTTCGGAATCAATGCGGTCCTTGCCGCCTTGCTTCAGTGTGGCCTTGTCGAAGTCGAAGTAAGCGTCAGCTTCCAGGCTTACTTTTGTAATCACTGGGGTTGGTGCAGGTGCTGGCTCAGGAGCAGGTGCTGGTGCAGCAACTGGTGCTGGTGCTGGCTTCTTGGGGATCAAGTCAGGATCGCATTCCTGAATTGCCAAAGCGGCTGTGAAGTAGCTGGTGCGGATGCACTCGCCGGAGCCGTCTTTAACAACCTTGCCGCTGCCATCCACTACATAGCCTGACAGGCCTTCACCTTTGTCTGTTGTGTGGGCCATAGCGGCTGTAGACGCTGTACCAATGGCCATTGCCATCAGAACTTGCGTGAGAGTCGACATTTTTTTCATTGTTGCTCCTTGGGTTAAATAGGGGTTCAAGCTGGTTGATAGTTTACAGTAGAGGCTGTCATAGTTATCACCCTCTCAACCAACTTTCTCGACACGAGTCTGCCACACTCGTTGGGTTTTTCGCATGATTTCCCCGACTAATTGTGCCCTTTTGCCCACAAGTTGTTGCGATTGCACAACTTGAACGCCCGCTACCCAAACATGCTTCACATCCCTGGAAGCCCCGCTGTAAGCCAGTTTCGAGACCAGATTGTGGTTGGGTAACTGGTGAGCAGCCTCTCCAATTGCGATTGTGATCAGGTCCGCCTGCAGGCCGGGGGCAATGCGGCCGATCAGGTGGTCTGCGCCCAGGGCTTTGGCTGCATTGCAGGTCATGCTTTTCAGTAACTCACCTGCACTGAAGGCGGTGGCATCGCCACTTGCACCCTTGCACAGCAGGGAGGCCAATCGGCCTTCTTCCCACAGGTCCAGCTTGTTGTTGCTGGCGGCACCATCGGTACCAATTACCACATTGACGCCTGCTTTAAGCGCCGCAGCCACGGGGGCAATGCCGCTGGCGAGTTTCAGGTTCGATGCGGGGCAATGCACCAACGTTGCACCTTTCGCCGCCATTGCCTGCAACTCATGCTCATTCAAGTGCACTCCGTGAACCGCCATCAGGCGTTCGTTAATCAGACCGAGTTGTTCAAACCTGGCAAACGGCCGTTTGCCGTCCCGACTTTCCGCATCACTGACTTCACTCGCGGTCTCATGCAAATGGCAGTGAACGGGCAGGTCCAGCTCTTCGGCCAGCATCGCCATATGCCGAAAGGTGTCATCACTCACTGTGTAAGGAGCATGCGGAGCGATGGTCCAATGTACGGTGGGCTCAAGCTTGAATTTGTCGCGTGCTGCTATCCCCAACTCGATGTATTGCTTGGCCTCTGCTGCGTAGCGGGTCGGGAATTCGATCACGGTGATGCCTGCAAATACGCGTGAACCCACGTCCAGCGCCGCTTGAACAACCTGGTCGGGGTAAAAATACATGTCGTTGAAAGTGGTTATTCCGCCTTGAAGCATCTCGGCGGCGGCCAGCACTGTTCCGTCATACACAAACTCGGCATCGGCCAATTCACCCTCAAGGGGCCAAATCCGGGTTTGTAACCAGTCATGCAAGGCCAAATCGTCAGCGGCACCACGCAGCAAATTCATGGCGGCGTGGGTGTGGCAATTGATCAAGCCTGGCATCAGTGCCTGCCCCGGTAGATCAACCCTTTCCGCGCCTGGATGCGCCAGCAGCATTTCCTCGCGTGGGCCAATGGCCTGAATTAGGTCTTGGTTAATCAAAACCGCCTGGTTTTCAAGTACTTCAGTGGTGTGGTTCAGGCACAAGAGCCATTGGGGGGTCAGCAGTTGCATGGGCAGGGTCACTAGATGATTTGGAACGCACCATTGCGCCCAGTTTCAGCGATTTTGGCTGATACAATCGAAAGCTTGCAAGTGTAGCGCCAGGGATGTGACGCAGCCGTGAATGGCAGCGTCCCAGATTGTTATTCCTTCAGTCAAATAATTCAACACAAGAAGAAACATGGATTCATTCGCAAAAGAAACGCTCCCGATCAGCCTTGAAGAGGAGATGCGCAGGTCTTATCTCGATTACGCCATGAGCGTAATCGTGGGGCGGGCCCTGCCGGATGTGCGTGATGGCTTAAAGCCGGTGCACCGCCGTGTGCTGTTTGCAATGCATGAGTTGAACAATGACTGGAATCGAGCCTACAAGAAATCTGCCCGTATTGTGGGTGACGTAATCGGTAAGTACCACCCACACGGTGATTCTGCGGTTTACGACACCATTGTGCGTATGGCACAAGATTTTTCATTGCGCTACATGCTGGTTGATGGTCAAGGTAACTTCGGTTCAATCGATGGTGATAACGCGGCGGCCATGCGTTACACCGAAATTCGCCTCGCCAAAATTGCCCAGGAAATGCTGCTGGACATCGACAAGGAAACCGTCGATTTCGGGCCAAACTATGACGGCAGCGAGCGCGAGCCCAAAGTGTTGCCTGCGCGCTTACCGAATTTGCTGGTCAATGGTTCGTCAGGCATCGCTGTGGGCATGGCCACCAACATGCCCCCCCATAACCTGAAAGAAGTGGTTGCTGCCTGCCTTTATGCGATTGATGCCCCGGAGTGCACGGTTGATGACCTAATCGAGTTGATTCCTGCGCCAGATTTCCCCACCGCGGGCATTATTTATGGCATTCAAGGCGTGCGCGAAGGCTATCGAACCGGCCGCGGCCGTGTGGTCATGCGGGCAAAAACCCATTTTGAAGATCTGGACAAAGGCAACCGCCAATCCATTATCGTGGATGAGCTGCCTTATCAGGTGAACAAGAAATCACTGCTTGAGCGGATCGCCGAGCTGGTGTCTGAAAAGAAGATTGAAGGTATTTCTGACATCCGTGACGAGTCCGACAAAGATGGTATTCGCGTCGTGATTGAATTGAAACGTGGCGAGGTGCCCGAGGTTATTTTGAATAACCTCTACAAGAACACCCAGCTTCAGGACACCTTCGGTATCAACATGGTCGCGCTGGTCGATGGCCAGCCCCGTTTGTTGAACTTGCGCGACCTTATTTTCTATTTCCTGCGCCATCGTCGAGAGGTCATCACCCGCCGCACCGTGTTTGAATTGCGCAAAGCCCGCGATCGCGGCCACGTCTTGGAAGGCTTGGCTGTGGCTTTGGCCAATATTGACGAATTCATCGCAATCATCAAGGCCGCGCCCACACCACCCGTGGCGAAAGCCGATTTGGTTGCAAAAAGCTGGGATTCCTCGATTGTTCGCGAAATGCTGTCGCGTACCGAACTGGGCGATTCGGGTGGTGCGAAAGCGTTCCGCCCAGAAGGTTTGCCGGCACGCCTGGGATTGCAAGACGATGGCATGTACCGCTTGAGCGAAGTGCAGGCGCAGGAAATTTTGAACATGCGCTTGCAGCGCTTGACGGGCCTTGAGCAAGACAAAATTTTGAATGAGTACAAGGAAGTGATCGATCAGATTGCTGACCTGCTCGATATTTTGTCCAAGCCTGAGCGTATCAATCAGATCATCAAAGATGAACTGACATCGATTGGCAACGAGTTTGCCGATGAGCGTCGTTCGATGATCGAATTCAATGCCACTGAACTGGGTACCGAAGACCTGATCACCCCGCAAGACATGGTGGTAACTCTGTCTCATTCTGGTTATATCAAGAGCCAGCCATTGACTGAATACCGAGCGCAAAAGCGCGGTGGACGCGGAAAACAGGCTGCCACCACGAAGGACGACGATTGGATTGATTACCTGTTCGTGGCCAACACCCACGACACAATTTTGTACTTCAGCAACGCCGGTCGCGTGTATTGGCTCAAGGTGTATGAAGTGCCTCAAGGCTCGCGCACTTCACGTGGTCGCCCCATCATCAATATGTTCCCCTTGGCCGAGGGTGAAAAAATCACCGCAGTGTTGCCGGTTAAAAGCTTTGAAGACGAAGACAAATACGTGTTCATGGCCACCAGCCTGGGTACAGTTAAAAAGTCAAAGTTAAGCGATTTTTCAAGGCCCATGAAGCGCGGCATTATTGCCGTGAATTTGGATGAAGGTGACTTCCTGATCGGTGCAGCCATGACCAACGGCACCAACGATGTCATGTTGTTCAGCGATTCCGGCAAGGCTGTTCGCTTCGATGAAAATGATGTGCGCGCCATGGGTCGCAATGCACGCGGTGTTCGCGGCATGAATCTTGAAGAAGGGCAGCGAGTCATTGCCATGCTGGTAGCAGAAAGTGAGCAGCAATCAGTGCTCACCGCCACTGAGAACGGTTTTGGAAAGCGCACGCCAGTTTCCGAGTACACCCGACATGGTCGTGGTACCAAAGGCATGATCGCGATTCAAACTTCTGAGCGCAATGGCAAAGTTGTCTCTGCAGTGCTGGTGAACCCAACGGATGAAATCATGTTGATCACCACCGGTGGTGTGCTGGTTCGAACTCGTGTCTCGGAAATTCGTGAAATGGGTCGCGCAACACAGGGCGTGACCTTGATCAGCGTGGACGAGGGTACATGGTTGTCTGGCTTGCAGCGGATCGTGGAGTCAGATGCTGAGGATCTTGGTGAGGTGGAAGAGGGGGATTCTCCCGACGCGCCCGCTGCCACAGAAGAGTAATAAACGGTTGATTGCACAGGGCGAGCATGTCTAGAGTTTGGAATTTTTCAGCAGGTCCGGCAGCCTTGCCTGAGTCAGTCTTGCGTCGGGCTGCCGAGGAAATGCTGGATTGGCAGGGCAAGGGTTTGTCTGTAATGGAGATGAGCCATCGCAGCCCTGAATACACCCGCATTTTCGAGAAAACCCGCGATGACTTTCGCAAGCTGTTGAATGTGCCCGACACGCACGACGTGCTGTTCATGCAGGGTGGTGCTGTTGGCATGAATGCAATTGTGCCAATGAATTTGCTTCAAGGGTTTGAGCAAGCCGCATTCGTCAATACAGGTGCTTGGTCGAAAAAGACCACCAAGGAATTTTCGAAGTACGGACTGGCCCGTGTGGTGCTCGACAACGCGAACGCCCTGGCCAACACCGCAGCGGCGTGTTACGTACCTGAGTGCGCGTCCCTGCTTGACCGTGTGAACGGTCAGCAAATGGCCTATCTGCACTACTGCGACAATGAAACCATCAGTGGTGTCGAATTCAACGGACAAATTGAAGCCCTGGCTGGTCAGCTAGACTGCCCGGTGGTGGCTGACATGTCCTCAAACATTTTGTCGAAAACGCTTGATGTGACTCAGTATGGTTTGATTTACGGTGGCGCGCAAAAAAATGTGGGCCCGGCTGGTGTCACAATCGTCATCATCGACAAAGCATTGCTCAATCGGGCCTTGTCAATTTGTCCTTCAGCATTTGCCTTTGGGACCGTGGCTGAAAACGGTTCCATGTACAACACCCCGCCCACCTATTCAATTTACATTGCCGGTTTGGTGTTTGAATGGTTGATCGAGAAGGGCGGTGTTCCATGGGCACAAGCGCAAGCCCAAGAAAAATCAGCCTTGTTGTACGACACCATCGACAACAGCGATTTGTACAATTGCCCAGTTCGCCGGCAAGACCGTTCCCGCATGAATGTGCCATTTACACTGGCTGACGAAGCGCTGAATTCCAGTTTTTTGAGCAAGGCCGCAGAACACGGTTTGGTGCAACTTAAAGGGCACAAATCGGTGGGCGGCATGCGGGCCTCGATCTACAACGCGATGCCCCTTGAGGGCGTGAAAGCTTTGGTAGATTTCATGCGCGATTTCGAGAAAACGGAGGCTTGATGAATACCCCGGATATCAACGCCGAGTTGTTGAAGTTTCGTGACCAAATCGACGAAATCGATCAGCAAATGCTGGTGCTGCTGAACAAGCGAGCAAGCTTGGCCCAGTCCATCGGCCATGTGAAAGCAAAAACCGATGCCCCGGTCATACGCCCCGAACGAGAGGCGCAGGTGCTCGACAAACTGAATGCGGCCAACAGCGGGCCTTTGAATACCCAACACGTCAACACTTTGTTCAAGGAGATCATGTCGGCTTGCCGCTCCCTGGAGCGCGAGGTACATGTGGCGTTCCTTGGCCCCTTGGGCACTTACAGCGAACAGGCGGTGTGGTCATTCTTTGGGCATTGCGTTCAGGCTGAGCCTGTTGACACGATTGAAGAAGCATTTCGCCAGTTGCAAGCCCAGCAAGTTGATTTTGCAGTGGTGCCTGTTGAAAACTCGACAGAAGGGTCGATTGCTCGCACGCTGGACGCGCTGGTGGAGTCAAGCGCGTTGGTGTGTGGTGAAGTGCAATTGGCTATTCACCATCAGTTGTTGTGTCAAACCGGCTCACTGGACGGTATTGAGAAAATTTGTGCGCACCCGCAGGCGTTGGCCCAGTGCCGTGGTTGGCTTTCGCAGTACGCACCGCATATTCAACAAGAAACCGTGGCCAGCAACGGTGTCGCTGCGCAAATGGCCAGCGAAAATGCAAAAGTGGCAGCCATTGCAGGCCAAGCGGCGCGCGAGCGTTATGGCTTGAAGGCATTTCAAGAGCATATCCAGGACGATGCGCACAACACCACTCGTTTCCTGGTCTTGGGCAATCAAATTACAGGGCCTTCCGGGCAGGACAAAACAAGTTTGGTTGCCTCAGTGCCCAATCAACCCGGGGCTGTTTACAAAATGTTGGAACCGTTTAATGCCGAGAATGTTTCCATGACCCGACTGGAGTCTCGACCTGCACGCAACGGACGCTGGGAATACTATTTCTTTATTGATCTGCAAGGTCATCAAACTGAGCCTGCCGTGGCCAAGGCCCTGGATCAATTGAGAAAAAATGCATCCTTTTTGAAAGTGCTGGGTTCATACCCGGCAGCACAACGCAACTGAAAGCAGCACCATGCAAAAACTGACCGAGCAATCTCCTGAATTCATTCGCGCCATCGCCCCTTACAAGGCTGGCAAGCCAGTCTCTGATGTGGTCCGTGAATTGGGCCTCGATCCGAATACGGTGGTCAAACTTGCTTCCAATGAAAATCCACTGGGGCTGGGTGAAAAAGCCAAGGCAGCTATTGCACAGGCTGCGATGGATCTGGGCCGTTATCCCGATGCAAATGGTTTTGCCTTGAAAGCGAAATTGGCCGCTCGTCATGGCGTGAAACCCGAACAAATCACCTTGGGCAACGGGTCGAACGATGTGTTGGAGTTGGCAGCGAAAGCCTTTCTAACGCAGGGCACCAATGCCGTGTTTTCGCAGTATGCTTTCGCGGTTTATCCTCTGGCTACTCAGGGTTGTGGTGCCGAGTCGAAGGTGGTTCCTGCGGTGTGTTTTACCCACGATCTCGACGGGTTTTTGAACGCAATCGATTCACAAACCCATGTGGTTTTCATCGCTAACCCCAACAACCCGACAGGTACCTTTCTGCCCCAGGAAAAGTTGCTTGCCTTTTTGAAGCAGGTGCCATCGAATGTGTTGGTTGTGCTTGATGAGGCCTACAACGAATTTCTGAAACCCGAGGATCAGTATGATTCCACCCAGTGGGTTGCACAATTCCCCAATCTGCTGGTGTCACGTAGCTTCTCCAAGGCCTACGGCTTGGCTGGTTTGCGCGTGGGCTATGCGGTGTCCAGTGTCGAGGTGGCCGATTTGATGAACCGCGTTCGCCAGCCCTTCAATGTCAATTCATTGGCACTTGCTGCGGCAGAGGCGGCAATTGATGATGCGGAATTCCTGCAGCAAACCTATGAGGTGAATCTCAAAGGGCTTGAGCAAATCGAAAGTGGCTTGAAGTTTCTCGGTTTAGAGTACGTGCCTTCTTATGGCAATTTTGTGTTGTTCAAAGCGGGAAATACGGATGACGCGGGCATGAAGGTGTTCGACGCTCTTCAGCGTTTGGGCGTTATCGTTCGCCCAGTCAATGGCTACGGTTTGCCGCAATGGTTGCGTGTGTCCATTGGCCTGCCTCATGAAAACGAAGCCTTTTTGGTGGCCTTGCCCAAAGCGCTGGCCAGCTTGCAGGCTTCGTGATGGCCAAGGGAACAATTTTCAACCGCATGCTTGCCATTGGCGTGGGTTTGATTGGTGGCTCAATTTGTCTGGCTGCCAAAAAAAAGGGTTTGGCAGGGCACGTGCTGGGTTATTCACGCAAGCTTGAAACTGCTCACGAAGCCCTGAAGTTGGGAATTGTTGATGAGTGCATTGCCGGTCCAGGCGATTCGAATGTGCGCAATGTCGATGTGGTGGTTCTGTCCATTCCCGTTCGGCAATACAAACAGGTGCTCACCCAGTTTTTACCCTCTTTGCCGCCCAATTGTCTGATTTTTGATGCCGGCAGTACCAAGTCGGATGTGGCCGTGATGCTGGATGAACTTGAGCCGCAATTTCCGGGTTTGAAAGCCCGGTTTGTGTTGGCCCATCCAATTGCCGGCGGCGAGTCGCATGGCCCCGCCGCAGCGGTTGCGAATCTGTTTGAAGGGCGCAATTGTGTACTTTGCCCCTTGCCACAAACCAACCCGGCGGGCTTGAAAAAAGTTGAAAACTTCTGGGCAGCCATTGGTGCCAAGTTAAGCACCATGAATGCCATGGATCACGACGAAATGTTTGGTGCAGTCAGCCACCTGCCACACCTGTTGGCCTTCAGCTATGTGGCTAGCGTGCTGGGTCACCCCAAGGGCGCAGAATTCATGAAAGAGGGTGGTGCGGGTTATAGGGATTTCACTCGTATTGCCGCCAGCTCGCCTGAAATGTGGGCGGATATTTTTCAAAACAACAGCGCCGCCTTGTTGAGCATGCTAAGCGGTTTCGAGGCGAATATTGCGAGTCTTCGCAAGGCGATCGAGAACGGCGACCGTGCCACACTTGAACGCATTCTTGCTCAGGCATCTGAATACCGCAGTCACTGGAAGCAGAATTAATTCAGTCCAATTATTCAACGGATACTTTGTTATGTCAGATCTGAATTTGATCGAATTTCACGCCAGCAGCACCCAAAGCATGTCGGGATCCGCCCGCGTGCCCGGCGACAAATCAATTTCCCATCGTTCAATCATGATGGGGTCGATTGCTGAAGGCACCACCGAAGTTGAAGGTTTTCTAGAGGGCGAAGATGCACTCGCGACCATGAACGCTTTTCGTGCTTTGGGCGTCAACATTGAAGGTCCGGACAAAGGCAGGGTGAAGGTGCATGGTGTGGGCATGCATGGCTTGAAAGCACCGCGCCAGGTACTCGACTGTGGCAACTCAGGTACCTCCATGCGCTTGATGTCAGGACTGTTGGCTGGCCAGGATTTTGATTGCATGCTGACCGGGGATTCAAGCCTGGGCAAGCGCCCCATGAAACGAGTAATCGACCCGTTGGTGCTGATGGGTGCGCGAATAGAGGCGCAAGAAGGAGGGCGTCCGCCTCTGCATATTCATGGTCGCACTACTTTGAAGGCGATTGATTATGTGTTGCCCATGGCCTCGGCACAGGTGAAGTCTTGCGTTCTTCTCGCAGGTTTGTATGCGGAAGGCACTACCACCGTAACCGAGCCTGCCGTAACCCGTGACCACACCGAGCGAATGTTGCGTGGATTTGGTGTTGAAGTGACCACCGAAGGCTCACGGGCCAGTGTGAAAGGTGGGCAAACACTGAAAGCCACCAAAATCGATGTGCCATCCGATATTTCGTCGGCTGCATTTTTCATGGTGGCCGCGTCGATCGCGCCGCAAGCGGACATTACCCTGAAGCACGTCGGTTTGAATCCGACCCGCACTGGTGTGATCGATATCCTGAAGCTTATGGGTGCCAATATTGAGTTGAGCAACCATGCTGAGGTGGGGGGTGAGCCCGTGGCCGACGTGCGTATTCGCAGCGCAGCCCTGAAAGGAATTGAAATTCCGGAGCAGCTGGTGCCTTTGGCGATTGATGAATTTCCGGTGTTGTTTGTTGCTGCTGCCAATGCCACCGGGCGTACTGTATTAACTGGTGCCGAAGAGTTGCGCGTGAAGGAGTCTGATCGTATCGCTGTAATGGCACACGGCCTTCAAAAGTGCGGCATTGATGCCGAGCCCACTGAGGACGGCATGATTATTCAGGGCTTGGGTCATGTCGACGGTTTGCGCTACAAGGCCACCAACATTGAGTCACAGGGCGATCATCGAATTGCGATGTCGTTTAGCGTTGCAGCCATTCGTGCACAAGGCACCATGGTCATTCACGGCGCACAAACAGTCGATACCTCTTTCCCCGGATTTGTTGCTTTGGCCAATTCCCTGGGTATGCAGGTTCAATCCGTTCGCAAGGGTTAGGGCTTATGAGTATTCCCAACTGTCCGGTAATCGCGATCGACGGTCCTACAGCGTCGGGCAAGGGGACCGTTGCAGCTTTGGTGGCAGGAAGGCTTGGCTACCATTATCTGGATAGTGGGGCAATTTACCGGGTGTTGGCTGTAGCCGTGGAACGGGCTGCTTTGAATCCCGATCTGCCTGTCGACTTGCTACGGATTATTCCCATGGCTGCCAATTTGCCGGTGCAATTTCGAGATGATCGGATATTGCTTGGCGGTGTGGATGTCTCCGAGTCTATTCGTACAGAGGATGCTGGAGTCATGGCCTCACGCCTGGCGGTGGTGCCGGAGGTTCGGGCCGGTTTGTTGCAGCGCCAACGTGATTTTCGCCAAGCCCCGGGCCTCGTGGCCGATGGACGCGACATGGGGTCTGTTGTTTTCCCTGACTCCTTCCTGAAGGTGTTTTTAACAGCCAGTGCACAGGTGCGGGCTGAACGTCGAGTCAGGCAAATTGAAGGGCGGGGTCAGAAGGCCGACTTTCAGGCAATTTATAGCGATCTGATGGCTCGCGACAAGCGAGACTCAGAGCGTGCTGTGGCCCCTCTAAGGCCCTGTGAGGATGCCTTGGTGTTGGATTGTTCCAACATGCCGATTGATCAGGTGGTCTCAACCATTTTGAATTGGGCGCAAGAACGCATTTAAACGCTTGATCAGCAAAGGCTTTCTTGGTACACTACTATCCCTCATTTAATGAACCTTGCCGAGCTTCGACTATGGTTTTTTAGAAGAGAACGCCGTGGTTTTCAATCCCGAGAATCACGTTTTTGAACTCCGCCTTGCTTCCCGCAGTGGCGTGTTAAATCTCAAATTTATGACCACAACTGAAATTACCCAAGCCCCAGATAGCTTTGCAGCTATGTTTGAAGAAAGCCTGAACCGCAAAGAAATGCGCGCAGGTGAAGTGATCACAGCCGAAGTTGTTCGTGTTGATTACAACTACGTTGTTGTGAACGCCGGGCTGAAATCCGAAAGCTACATCCCCCTCGAAGAATTCAAAGACGACCACGGCAACATCGAAGTCAATGATGGTGACTTCATTTCTGTGGCCATCGAAGCCCTGGAAAACGGCTACGGCGAAACATTGCTGTCTCGCGACAAGGCCAAGCGTCTGTCCGCATGGCTGAGCCTGGAACAAGCCCTGGAATCAGGCGAACTGGTTACAGGTACCATCACCGGCAAGGTGAAGGGCGGCCTGACCGTGATGGTCAACAGCATCCGTGCTTTCCTGCCAGGTTCACTGGTAGATGTGCGCCCCGTGAAAGACACCACACCATTCGAAGGCAAAACCCTCGAATTCAAGGTCATCAAGCTTGATCGCAAGCGCAACAACGTTGTGTTGTCACGCCGTGCAGTGGTTGAAGCCACCATGGGTGAAGAGCGCGAAAAGCTGCTGTCCAACCTGCAGGAAGGTTCTGTGGTCAAGGGCATCGTCAAGAACATCACCGACTACGGCGCGTTCGTGGACCTGGGCGGTATCGACGGCCTGTTGCACATCACCGACCTGGCATGGCGTCGTGTACGTCACCCGTCCGAAGTGCTGACAGTTGGCGAAGAAATCGAAGCAAAAGTGTTGAAGTTCGACCAGGAAAAGAACCGCGTGTCCTTGGGCGTGAAGCAGCTTGGCGAAGACCCATGGGTCGGTTTGTCACGT
This sequence comes from Limnobacter sp. UBA7229, assembly GCF_002473065.1. NCBI lineage: Bacteria > Pseudomonadati > Pseudomonadota > Betaproteobacteria > Burkholderiales > Burkholderiaceae > Limnobacter > Limnobacter sp. UBA7229. The sequence continues at coordinate 40,241 of NZ_DKTN01000019.1, forward strand.
CGCTACCCAGCTGACACACGCTTGTTCGGAAAGGTTACCAATATCACCGACTACGGCGCGTTTGTTGAAGTTGAGCAAGGCATCGAAGGTTTGGTACACGTGTCTGAAATGGACTGGACCAACAAGAACGTAGACCCCAAGAAAGTGGTTACCTTGGGCGACGAAGTAGAAGTCATGGTTCTGGAAATCGACGAAGAGCGTCGTCGTATCAGCCTGGGCATGAAGCAATGTGCGGCCAACCCTTGGGAAGAGTTCTCTACCAGCTTCAAGAAAGGCGACAAAGTATCCGGCGCGATCAAGTCAATCACTGACTTTGGCGTGTTCATCGGCTTGCCTGGTGGCATCGATGGTTTGGTGCATCTGTCCGACCTGTCATGGAACGAAACCGGTGAAGAAGCCGTGCGTCGCTTCAAGAAAGGTGACGAAGTTGAAGCCTTGGTACTGGCCATCGACACAGAACGCGAGCGCATCAGCTTGGGTATCAAGCAGTTGTCTGGCGATCCCTTCACCGTATTTGCATCGTCCAATGACCGTGGCAGCATGGTAAACGGCACGGTTAAATCCGTGGATGCCAAAGGTGTTGTTGTTGATTTGGGCGACGACATCGAAGGTTACCTGCGTGCTTCCGAAATCTCCAACGATCGTGTTGAAGACGCTCGCAATGCATACAAGGAAGGCGATGCTGTAACAGCCATGGTAATTAATGTGGACCGCAAGGCCCGTTCAATCGCTTTGTCCATCAAGGCCAAAGACCAGGTTGACACCGATGAAGCCATGAAGAAAATTGCTGAAGAAAGCGCAGGCTCTGCTGGTACAACCAGCTTGGGCGCGTTGTTGAAAGCAAAACTGGGTAACAACCAGTAATCAGTCCGTAGAAGTGGCGCTTCCCATTCGGGAAGCGCCTTTTTATTTCAAGAACAATGACAAAATCAGAACTCATCAATCAGCTGGTCAAGCGATTCCCCAAGTTGCCTGTGCGCGACACGGATTTCGCTGTCAAAAGCATTCTCGATTCCATGACTCAAGCTTTGGCCGAAGGTCAGCGCATTGAGATTCGTGGGTTCGGCAGTTTCTCACTGACCCGTCGCCCTCAGCGCGTGGGTCGCAATCCAAAATCTGGTGAACAGGTGGTTGTGCCTGAAAAGCGTGTGCCCCACTTTAAGCCTGGCAAAGAGCTACGTGAGCGAGTTGATTTATACTCCAAGAAAGAGAGTTAATTCGATCGTTCTTCGGTGAAGCCTGAGTCATCACGCCGATGAATGAATCGGCGTTGATCCAACTACAAACAGGGGACCACCTTGAAAATACTTGCCTGGGTTGTGCGACTTGCACTCTTCCTTGTTGTTCTCACATTTTCCATTCGAAACACCGATTTAGTGACCGTCAAATGGTTGCCTGGGTTAGAAATTCAGGTTCAACTGGTGGTGGCCTTGCTACTTGCCTTGCTGTTGGGCGCTGTATTCGCATGGATCTCTTTGTTGCCCTCCTGGTTGAAGGCCAAGCGCGCAGCCTCTGTGGCCACGAAAAATGCGGAACGTTTTGAGCGTGAGTTGAATCAACTCAAAGCACAAGGCAATACGCCGGTTATTGTCGAAGAACCCATGCCGGCTTTGCCAATAGGCCCAAGCCATGGAATTTGAAACCTGGTGGTTGGTACTCATTCCGCTGATATTCAGCTTGGGATGGATGGCTGCCCGACTCGAAAAACGTTCTGATGCATCAGTGCGTGGCCAATTGCCTGCCTCTTATTTCAAAGGCGTTAATTTCTTGCTCAGCGAGCAGCCTGACAAGGCGATTGACGCTTTTCTGGAAGTGGCGGCAATCGACACGCACACCGTTGAGTTGCATTTTGCGCTGGCCAATCTGTTTCGAAAGAAAGGCGAAATTGATCGGGCAATTCGGGTGCACCAGTTTTTGACTACGCGTGAACAAATTACACCTGCAGACCGGGAAAAAGCCACCTATGAGTTGGGTGTTGATTTCTTGCGGGCAGGTATTTTGGACCGTGCCGAGCAGGCTTTCCACAGTTTGTCGGGCTCGGACATGAAAGCCGAGGCCTCGCGCCAGTTGCTTGAACTGTATGAACTGGAAAAAGCATGGGATAAGGCCATTGCCCAAGCTCACAAGCTTCGTGAATATGGCGCGGACGTGCCTGCTGGCGATATCGCGCATTTTTATTGCGAACTGGCAGCCCAGTTTATCGATGCGGGAGATTTACCCAAAGCCAAGGCCGAGTTGCAAAATGCTTTGCTGACTGATGCACAAAATGTGCGCGCCTCCCTGTTGCTGGGTGATATCTATTTCACCCAAAACCAGTTTGAGGAAGCCATTGGTCAGTGGCGCGCTGCCGAGCGGCAGAACCCCTGGTATTTGCCCTTGGTCGGGCCAAATATGTGGGCTGCATTCAAGAAGCTTGAGCGTGAAGAAGAGGGCATTGCAGCATTGCTGGAATATTGCACCATGTACCCTTCAATTGATTTGCTGCTTGTATTGGCGCAGGCTGTTGAAGAAACCAAAGGGCCGTTCGCAGCATTCGAATTGTTGCGTGAACAGGTGCGTGCCCGCCCCAGCCTGCTGGGCCTGGACAAGTTGCTGGAGCACCAGTTGCGAGGCAAGCTTGATGATGACCGCATGCAAGACCTGCGTCTGACACGTGAGTTGATTTCCAAACATACGCAGCGCCTTGAGCGCTACCGTTGCCAGTCTTGCGGCTTTCAGGCCAAGAAGTTTTACTGGCAATGCCCTGGCTGTGCCAATTGGGATTCAATTGTGCCGCGTCGTGCAGAAGAACTTGATTTTTATCCTGTGTCTGCCAAGAAGGCAGCACATACCCCAGCTCACACCCATTAAAACAGGCTGAACAATGGTCGACAGGTCCCAATTCAAAGACGCAAAAATTCTGGTGGTCGGCGATGTCATGCTGGACCGCTATTGGTTTGGGGATGTAGAGCGTATTTCCCCTGAGGCTCCCGTGCCTGTGGTGCTGGTGGGTACCAAAGATGAACGCTTGGGTGGTGCAGCCAATGTGGCAATCAATGCCAGTTCTCTAGGTGCACAGCTTTGCTTGATGGGCGTGGTGGGTAACGACGAACCTGGCCACACGGTCGAGGCCTTGCTCCAGAAAAGTGGTGTACGTTCCCGTTTGCTGAAAGATCCGAATTTCCCCACCACGGTGAAGTTGCGTGTCATTGCCCGGCAGCAACAGCTGGTTCGAATCGATTTTGAAGAGCGGCCTTCGCCCGAGCAACTGACCACCAAAATGGAGTTGTTTGAGCAAGAATACGCCAATCACGATGTGGTGCTGTTTTCTGACTACGGCAAGGGCAGCCTGGAGCATGTGGCGGAAATGATTGCCTTGTGCAAAAAGGCGGGCAAAACTACCTTGGTGGATCCCAAGGGGGATGATTACGGCAAGTATGCTGGTGCCTCGGTTCTTACGCCGAACAGGTCTGAATTCAAACAGGTTATGGGAAGCTGGAAAACTGAGGCCCAGTTGATTGAAAAAGCGCAAACCCTGCGTGAGCGCCTGAGTTTGGGTGCCTTGTTGCTGACTCGCTCCGAAGAAGGCATGACGCTATTTACAGCTGACGGGAGTTTTCATGTGCCCGCGCAGGCCCGTGAAGTGTTTGATGTGTCGGGCGCTGGTGACACGGTGATCGCCACTATGGCATGTGCGGTGGGTTCAGGAATGAGCTTGCCGGACAGTGTGGCCTTGGCCAACAAGGCCGGTGGTGTGGTCGTTGGTAAATTGGGCACAGCGGTGATATTGCCGGAAGAGCTAAATTAAAGGATTTGATGATGAAAGTGATTGTGACCGGTGCCGCTGGTTTAATCGGCAGCAATTTGGTGAAGGCGCTGAACGAGCGCGGTGTTACCGATGTGTTGGCCGTAGACAACTTGACCAAAGGTGACAAGTTTTTGAACCTGGTGGATTGTGAAATTTCCGATTACCTGGACAAAGCCGATTTTCTCGCGCGCATTGAGCGTGGCGAGTTTGGCAAGTTCGATGCGATTTTTCATGAAGGTGCCTGCTCCGACACCATGGAGCACAACGGCAACTACATGATGGCCAACAATTTTCGCTACACCCAAACCTTGTTTGAGTGGGCGCAGCGTACGGGTACTCCATTTCTCTATGCGTCATCGGCGGCAGTTTATGGTGGCAGCACCGAATTCGTCGAGAACCGTGAGGTTGAAAAACCGCTTAACGTGTATGGCTACTCCAAGTTTTTGTTCGACCAGGTGTTGCGTCGGCAAATGAAAACTGGTCTGAAGGCACCAGTATTCGGCTTTCGATACTTCAATGTGTACGGCGATCGCGAGCAACACAAAGGGCGTATGGCTTCAGTGGCGTTTCACAACTTCAACCAGTTTCGCGAGGGCGGTTCAGTCAAGCTATTCGGCCCATACGGTGGTTATGAGGCTGGCTGCCAGCAGCGAGATTTTGTCTCGATTGAAGACGTAGTCAAGGTGAACATGTATTTCTTCGAGCAGGCCAGTAACGCACCTTCCGGTGTGTATAACCTGGGTACAGGGCGTGCCCAAACATTCAACGATGTGGCCCTGACTACCTTGAATACACTTCGTGAAAGTCAGGGCAGTGCTGCCCTGAGCTTACAAGAGGCGGTGAAGGGTGGCTTTATTGAGTACATCGAGTTTCCGGATGCGCTCAAAGGCAAGTACCAAAGCTATACCCAAGCTGATTTGAGCAACTTGCGCGCAGCGGGTTACACCGGCAGTTTTTACAGCGTAGAGGAAGGCGTGGCGCGTTATGTGGGCCGGTTGATTAAAAAATACCTGAAACCATGAAACTAAAGTGGTGGCTTTGACACTTATTAATGTTGGTTGATTCGGCCTCTTGAACCGAGTCGCCTGTAAACCGTTGGGGTTCCCCCACGTTTTAAGGGTAGGCCAACTGCTTGTGGAATCGCATACTCCCCTTAGGGGCGAGCTTTGCGACCAAGCAAGTGTCTCTGTCTCCTCAAGCCCTGTTAAGCCCGCTTTTTAAAGCGGGCTTTTTTTTGCGTGGCTTGTTCAGGTGGCTTTGCTTAAGTGCTCAACTCGCAATTCAGCTTACTACGCCGCTGAAATACCATTGGAACACCATGGCCAAGGTGGCCATTAGCGCGGTCATTCCAAAAGCCAGTGACAAAGCCACGGAAACCACCACTGCTCCCGTGGTTTGTCGTGTGTCCACGGGGTATTCCGGGTTCAGCAATGCATTGAATTGTTCGTCTTTCATCAGGCCGTAGCGCATGGTGTCTATCCAGCCGGCAAACGCTGACAGCGGGAATGTCAGCATGTAGAACCAAAAACGTTTTTTGCCAGCATAGATCCAGTGACCGCCGATGGCACCTGTCAGCAGGGCAAGCCAGCAGAACAAAAGCTTGGATTTGAAGGGTTCTTGAGGTGATGCATTCATTTTTTAAAACACTGCTTGTTAGATTGGATTACGCTGGCTATAATAGCGGGTTATCGGATTTCGTGTGTCGAAATCCCAATGATTCATTCGTTTGCAGTGGCCAAGGTTTGTGCTGCAGGCACTAATTTAATAGAGGAAATTATGGTCGTCATTCGACTCGCACGTGGTGGTTCTAAAAAGCGCCCATTTTATAGCCTGGTGGCTGCTGATTCACGCAACCGTCGCGATGGCCGTTTCATCGAGCGCATTGGTTTTTACAACCCGGTAGCCCCTGCCGGCTCTGAAGGCCTGCGCATTGCCATGGATCGCCTGACCTACTGGAAAAGCGTTGGTGCACAATGCTCTTCTACAGTAGAACGCCTGGTTGGTGAATACAACGCCAAGCAAGCAGCTTAATCAAGCTGCTAAATCCTGCAAGCTTTAACACCGGCGAGTTTGATCCGGTTAATTTTGGAACAAACGCAGGTCGAAAAGCAGGTTGTTACACAAAGTCCGTGGATGCTACGTTCGCGGACTTTTGCTTTTGGTTTTGTGGTTTGCCCATTTTTGGACACCGAGCATGAATGTACCCGACGATTTGGTAGAACTGGGGCGAATTGGTGAACCCTACGGTCTGAAGGGCTGGGTAAATGTGTTGCCTTCATCTGAAGAGCCGGATGTCTTGTTGAAAAGCAAGCAATGGTGGGTTTCACGTTTGCCAGCTTCTGAAGGCGCGGCTGTGCGTCGCACAGCACAGCCGAAATTCGAAGACCTGGTGTTTGAGCCGTTTCGTGTTTTGCAAAGCAAGCCGCACTCCAGTCGAATTGTTGCGCACCTTGAGGGTATAGAGCAGCCCGAACTGGCTGCCCAGTTCAAGGGGCGTCGGGTTTATGTATCTCGCGCACGCTTTCCTGCACCCGCTGAAGGTGAATACTACTGGGTCGATTTGGTCGGATGCCAGGTAAGCAATCTGGAAGGTAAGGTGTTGGGCACAGTCACTCAGGTTGTTGACCATGGGGCTCACCCCATTTTGTCTGTCAAGGGTGATGCTGAGCAGGACATGCTGATTCCATTTGTTGCCGCGTATATTGTGAATGTGGACACGCAGGCCAAACAGATTCAAGCCGATTGGCAGGAAGATTATTGATGCCGGGCCCTCGCTTTGATGTGATCACCCTTTTTCCTGACCAGTTTCCGAGTTTGGTTGAGTTGGGTGTGGTGGGCAGGGCCTTGAAAAAGCAGTTGTTTGAACTGAACTGCTGGAATCCCCGCGATTTCACAGATGACCCCCATCGCACCATTGACGACAGGCCATACGGCGGTGGCCCGGGCATGGTGATGCTGGCGGAGCCCTTGGTGCGTTGCGTCAAGGCGATTCGCGAAGCGCGCGGTGACAGTGCACCTTTGGTTTTTTTAACACCGCATGGTCCGTTGTTGAAACAGGAAAACATTCGGGCTTTCAGCGACCAAGGTGCGGGCGCAATTTTACTGTGCGGCCGTTACGAGGGCGTGGACCAACGCTTTATCGACGAGTATGTTGAACAAACTTACTGTTTGGGTGACTTTGTACTTTCCGGTGGTGAGCTGGCTGTGGCCTGCTTTGTTGACGCTTGGGTACGTTTGCTGCCCGATGTGTTGAACCATGTCTTGTCGGCCACCCAAGATTCATTTGAGGCGGGTTTACTGGATTGCCCGCACTACACTCGCCCGGAAGTTTTTGAAAATAAAGCAGTTCCGGACGTGCTTTTGTCTGGAAATCATGCCAAAATAGAGAGTTGGCGTTTTGAGCAAGCGAAAGTTTACACAGAACGCTTTCGACCTGAATTGCTGGGTAACCCTGATTCTGATTCAAACAATCAAACAGGCAAGGCTGGCAAGAAGGTTTAGGTTGGTGGATTGCTCGTATTCAATTTACAGGCAGACACCTTTTAATTTTTTCATCCTCTGGCGGTGCATACTCAATTCATTGAGTCAAAAAAGCCCGTGAATGATGACCTGGAGCTATCAATGAATTTGATTCAACAACTTGAGCAAGAAGAAATTGCTCGCTTGGCTAAAGAAATTCCCGAGTTCGCCCCCGGCGATACCGTAATCGTGAGTGTTCGCGTCATCGAAGGCACACGTTCACGCCTGCAGGCTTACGAAGGTGTGGTCATCGCCCGTCGTAACCGTGGTTTGAATTCGTCTTTTATCGTTCGCAAGATTTCATCTGGCGAAGGCGTAGAGCGTACATTCCAGCTTTATTCACCTTCCATCGAAAAGATTGAAGTGAAGCGTCGCGGTGATGTTCGTCGCGCCAAGCTGTATTACCTGCGTGATCGTTCAGGCAAGTCCGCACGTATCAAGGAAAAGTTGCCCAACCGCGTGAACAAGCAATCTGCTGAATAAGCATTTGATTGTCACTCGCCTTGGTGGCATACCCTGGCTAAAACATAGCCAGGTAAAACAAAAAGCCAGTTCTTTCTGAACTGGCTTTTTGTTTTCTACACGCCCACCCACGCAGGTTTAGCTGATTTTTAACTCAACCACCAAGGTGTTTCTTCAATCCACCGTTGTATGTGTCGGCGTGTGTTCTCTGCATCTGCTGGCATTTGTTGAGCCAAGGTTCTCGCCAATTCCAGCAAGTCTTTGTCGGTCAATGGGTCGGCGTAGCGCATCATCGGCAAACCCGATTGCCTCTTGCCCAGTAACTCGCCAGGGCCTCGAATTTCAAGGTCTTTTTCAGCCAGATAAAATCCATCGTCGCTTTCGTGCATGGCTTTCAAGCGCAACTTGGAGGTGTTTGATAAAGCCCCGCCATAGAGCAGCACGCACACACTTTGCACGCTGCCTCGCCCCACGCGTCCGCGCAGTTGGTGAAGCTGTGCCAAGCCAAAACGTTCGGCTTGGTCGATCACCATCAGGCTGGCATTGCCCACATCTACACCCACTTCAATCACTGTAGTGGACACCAGCAAATCAAGTTCACCTGCTGCAAATGCAGCCATGGTGGCTTGCTTCAGTTTGGCGTCTTGTTTGCCGTGTAGCAGACCAATTCGCCTGGTGGGAAGTTGTTCGCACAGGTCGGTGTAGGTGGCTTGTGCCGCCTGTAAGTCGAGTGTTTCGCTTTCTTCGATCAGTGGGCACACCCAATACACTTGCTGGCCTTTGTCAATTTCACCTTCAATGGCTGAAATGAGTTGCTCCCGTTTTTTCTGGGAAAAAAGTTTGGTGATGATGGGTTTTCTGCCGGGTGGTTTTTCATCGAGGTTGGACACCGCAAGGTCGGATAAATAGGTTTGCGCCAGTGTACGTGGAATGGGTGTTGCACTCATCATGAGTTGGTGGGCCAAGTGCCCATTACTTGCCTTGGCAATGAGCGACAGGCGTTGGGCCACGCCAAAGCGGTGCTGTTCATCGACTACAACCAGTGCCAGTGCATGGAACTCGACATGGTCTTGAACCAGGGCATGTGTGCCAATAACGACGTCGATTTCTCCCGTAGCAAGTGCACTCAGGGTGCGGTCTTTTTCGCTTTTTTTCATGGCACTCTGAAGTTTCGCGCAGCGCACGCCCACCGCTTCAAACAATGGCGTTAGCTTGTGGTGATGCTGTGCTGCCAACACTTCGGTAGGGGCCAGAATCGCAGCCTGTTTTCCGTTCTCGATGGCTCGCAAACAGGCCAACGCAGCCACCAGTGTTTTGCCACTTCCCACGTCGCCCTGAAGCAAACGTTGCATGGGATAGGGGTTGGCGAGGTCTTCGAAAATTTCCTGGCAGGCTCGTTCCTGAGCGCCTGTCAGTTTGAAAGGCAGTTGGGCCATGAACTGCCGGACCAAGCTGGTTTTTGAGGTTTTCAAGGCTTTCAGCGGACTTGCTTTTTCCTGGGTGCGCTGTTGGCGGTATTCACGAAGCAACAGTTGTTGGGCCAGAAGTTCATCTACCTTCACACGTGTCCAGGCAGGATGGGTGCGCAAATTCAGGTCATAGAGTTCTTCGGGTTTGGCCTGGCCATGCAAGGTTTGCAGGGCAGTTGACCAAGATAGCAACTTGTATTTTTTGCACAGCTTGGTGGGCAAGGTATCGATGAAACAAGCTGCCGGCAGCTTTTTCATCCAGCGGTGCCAGTCGCTTTGTTTCAATTGCCCGGTACTGGGGTAAACCGGTTCCAAAACAGCGTTGGCGCTTGTTGGCTGGATTTTTGGATTAAGTGTTTGGTCAAGGGATCCGGGCGGGGCAATTTTCACGGTGGGGTGCACCATCTCGAATGTGCCGTAGCCTTGCCGGATTTGACCGCTGATTTGAATTCGGGTGCCTTCGCTGAGTTTTTGCTGCAGCCCGGGGTAGAAATGAAGCCAACGCAATAGCAAGCTGGTGTCGCCGTCTTCAACCCAAACCCGCAGTTGTTTGCGTGGGTGGTATTGCACTTCAGTGCCAACCACGGTGGCCAGCAAGTTCACCTTTTGCCCAAGCTGAAGTGAGTCCATGGCCGTGATCGAGGCCTTGTCTTCAAAACGAAGTGGCAGGTGCAAGGCCAGTCCCATCCAGTGCGGGGCTGTCAGCAGGCTGCCCACCGCGTCTGCAACAGACACGGGCAGCGGCAGCAGCTCCTCGAAGCAGGTTGGTTGTTGGGGGGCTGCTGCGGTCAAGTGTTTGACTTGAGTAGGCTGTTACAGGGCCAAAATGGCTTCAACTTCAAAACGTGCACCCTTGGGCAGGCTGGCCACCCCCACCGTAGACCGGGCGGGAAATGGGGCAGATACGTACTCTTGCATGATGGCGTTGACTTGGGCGAATTCACTGAGGTCGGTCAGAAACAAGGTGAATTTCACCACGTTGGCCAGGCTGCCGCCTGCCTCTTCGGCCACTGCTTTCAAGTTGCTGAATGCCTGGCGTGCCTGCTCTTCGGTGCCGGGGCCGACCAAGTCGCCGGTGGCGGGGTTCAGGCCAATTTGGCCCGAGGTGAATACGAGGTTACCGAGCTTGATGGCTTGGCTGTACGGGCCGATTGCGGCGGGGGCTTTGGAGGTGGAAACAACAGTAGCTTGTGTCATTTTGAGTGCAGTTAATGTTTGGGTAAATGGATCTAAATTCGCTCAGTTGCCATGATAACGCCGAGAGGTGCATTGTGTTGCTCATGGGGACGGTATACCATACTCGACTTGTTTGTTGCGCTGCAATGTACGCATGAGTCAACCCCCGAAGTCAGGCAAGGCCAACGCCACGCTTGGTAAACAATCTGCTGTGCCGCGCTCGGCGTCAACCTCCCTTGCCGCGGATGACCGCGATGATATTTTCTCCGAGAAATACGCGTGGGTTGCAGTAGGGGCCTGTGGTTTGGCGTCAGTGGCTTTCGGCCCCGAAGAGTCATTCAAGGCACTGGGCGAATCGCGCCATTTGCTGTTGTTTTTGGGCTTGTTGACAGCCCTGTCCATTCTCCTCGTTTCTCTCACCTATTTCCGTGTCACTGAGCTTTTCCCGAAAGGCGGTGGCGGCTATGCCATGGCCACCAATTTGCTTGGCCCAAAAGTGGGTTTGATTGCGGGTGCGGCACTCTTGGTGGACTATGTGTTGATGGTGGCCTTGGGCATCAGCGCATCAACCCACTTGATGTTCAGCTTTTTGCCGCCCTATTTTTACGAGTACCGCGTGTGGGTCTCAATGGCCTTAATGCTTGCCTTGATGAATTTCCACATTCAGGGGCGGCACTTGAACCTGAAACCTTTCAAGTACTTGTTTGTGGCTTTTCTGTTAACTCATCTGGTTTTTATTCTGGTGGGTTTCTCGGATCACTTTCAGGACATTGGCGGGGTTGTAAAACGCAGCATTGAAACCACCGAGTCCGATTTAAGTACTTTGGGTTGGTTGCCCGTGTTGGCAATTTTTGCACGCGGATTTTTTCTGGGTGGTGGCACATACACCGGTATTGAGGCCGCCTCCGATACGGTGCAGTTAAGCCGCTACAGGCAAAGCAGCGAGAACCGCAGAAAAATGCTGGCCTATGTCGCCTGTGCCCTGGCCTTTGCTGCCGCAAGTCTTGCAGCCTTGTATTCACTGTGGGACGTGAACCTTGAACCCACCATGGCTTTGAATGGCGTGCTGTTTGAAAGGGTATTCACCGACCTTGGCTGGGACTGGCCGTACGTTATTTTGGGTTTGCTGGTGATGCTGGGCCTTGAAACGGCAGTGCTGTTGCTGGCTGCCCATGTGGCATTTGCGGTGGGGCCGCGGGTGTTGTCGACCATGGCGATTGATTCCTGGTTGCCCCACCAGTTTCGTTATTTGTCCAACCGTTTTGTGACCAAGAACGGCATCATGCTGATGGGTGGTTTGGCCTTGGTGGCCATTTACCTGAGCGATGCGAATGTCGATTTGTTGGTGGTGCTGTTTTCCATCAATGTGTTTATTGTATTCAGCCTGTCCATGTTGGGGCTGTGCGTTTACTGGCTTAAAAATCGCCACGAGAAACGTTTCATCAAAGGCATTTTGTCGGCCTCGCTCGGCTTTGCTGTTTCCGCATCCATTTTGTTGGGCACCATCATTACCCAGTTTTTTCAGGGTGGATGGATCACCATGCTGATCACCACGGTGGTGGTGTTGGTGTGCTTGTGGGTGCGCAATCACTATCGGGACACCAAGGAAAAAATCGCGAAGATAGATGAGGTGTTTGCCATGGCGCAATATGGCTCGGCACATTCGCCACCCGAGTTGATTCCTGATGGCAACACGGCGGTATTCATTGTGGGCAATAGCCGCGGGGGTGGCTTGCATGCTTTGCTTTGGGTGCAGCGCATGTTTCCCAACCACTTTCAGAATTTTGTGTTCATGAACGCTCGCACTGTTGATTCCAAGGCTTACGGAGGACGAGAGGCGCTGGAGGCCATGCGTGTGGATGCGTCAGTTTCTTTGAATTACTTTGTTAATTTTTGCCGCAGCCATGGCTTGCGCGCCAAGAGCTACCTTTCGTTTGGAACGGATGCGGTTGAAGAGTTGACGAACTTGGCGAAAGTAGTGGCCGATAATCACCCCAACGCAATTTTCTTCACCAGCAAACTCGTATTTGAAAATGAAAATATTCTGACCCGCTTTTTGCACAACCAGGCTGCGTTGGAACTTCAACGCCGTTTGCACAATGCAGGCCAGCAAATGGTGATTTTGCCCATGCGGCTTTAGGGTTTACAACAAAAGATCTGTTGCTTGATAGGGCCGTGTTTGCAATAATAATTACACTCGCAGTTTTGATAGCAAAATTAAATGACCCTCACCGAACTCAAGTACATAGTCGCTTTGGCCCGCGAAAAGCATTTCGGCCGCGCTGCGGACGCCTGTTTTGTCAGCCAGCCCACCTTGTCTGTGGCCATCAAAAAACTGGAAGAAGAACTGAGTGTGTCCCTGTTTGAAAGGGGTTCCAACGAGGTGTCGTTGACACCAGTGGGTGAGCGCATTGTGGTTCAGGCGCAGCGTGTGCTTGAAGAGGCTTCTGCCATCAAGAGCATTGCACAGCAGGGGATGGACCCGTTGGCAGGCCCGCTTCGGGTCGGTGTCATTTACACGATTGGCCCCTATTTGTTGCCAGGCCTGGTGTCCAGCATGATTCAGCGAGTACCTTCCATGCCGCTGGTGTTGCAAGAAAATTTCACGGTGCGCCTGCTTGAGTTGTTGAAACAGGGCGAAATCGATGTGGCGGTGTTGGCCTTGCCGATCAATGAATCGGGTTTTGTGATTCAGCCTTTGTACGATGAGCCCTTCATGGTGGCTTTGCCGAAGTCTCACCGTTGGGCCAACGAAAAAGCGATCAAGTCGGATGACCTTCGCAGCGAGAACATGCTGTTGCTTGGCACTGGGCACTGTTTCAGGGACCAGGTCTTGGGTGTGTGCCCGGAACTGTCCCGATTCTCGCAATCGTCTGAAGGCATTCAACGTACCTTCGAGGGCAGTTCGCTAGAGACGATTCGCCACATGGTTGCCTCGGGTGTGGGAATTACCGTGTTACCGTCAAGTTCTGTGCCAAACCCCGTTCCCAAGGAAAGTTTGTTGACTTACATTCCGCTGGCCGACGACGACACGCGACGCACGGTTGCACTGGTGTGGCGCAAGAGCTTTGGGCGACGTGAGGCCTTGGAGGCCTTGCGCGATGCAATCATGGAATGCGACCTGAACGGTGTGGAGTTTCTGGATGCACCCCAAATGGTGCGTTAATCGATGGCAGTTCTGAGTAAGGCGCGCCTGCGAGACTATTACCTGCTTCTGCGTTTGGACAAGCCCATCGGGATTTTGCTGTTGATGTGGCCCACGCTATGGGGCTTGTGGATGGCAGCCGAGGGCGTGCCGCCTTGGCATGTGCTTCTGATATTTGTCGCTGGCGTGGTGTTGATGCGATCTGCGGGTTGTGCGATTAACGATTATGCAGATCGCGATATTGATCTGCATGTGGAGCGCACGCGCAACAGGCCTTTGACCAGTGGCCGGATCGGTGAAAAAGAGGCTCTCTTGCTGGCCGCTGGCTTGGCTGTTTTGGCTTTGCTGATTACCTTGCCCCTGGGGTGGCCTGTTATTTTGATGAGTATTCCCGCCGCCTTCCTGGCGGGCAGCTACCCGTTTACCAAACGCTTTTTTCCCATGCCACAGGCCTACCTTGGCATTGCTTTTGGTTTTTCGATTCCAATGGCTTTTGTGGCGGTGCAGGGCAGTGTGCCCCTGCACGCCTGGCTTGTGTTTGTAGCCAATGTATTTTGGACGGTGGCTTACGACACGGAATACGCCTTGGTCGACAAACCCGACGATTTGAAACTCAACATTAAAACCGCCGCAATTACCCTGGGCCGATATGATGTAGTGGGCATTGTGGTGTGCTACGCAGTCAGCCTTTCGATTTGGGCGTGGGTGGCTACTTCACTGGCCTTTGGCCCGGCTTTTTGGTTGGGCTGGGTATGTGCCGTGGGTATTGCGGCGTATCACTTCATGCTGATTCGCAATCGCGACCGTGCGCTGTGCTTCAAAGCTTTCCTTCACAACAACTGGTTGGGCGCCGCATTGTTTGCGGGCTTGGTACTTCAATATTTGTAAGCGCGGCTTGCCTATTGTGGTGTGCTTGCTTAGCTGGAACCCTTTTGCAGTTCGACTGCACGTTCACATGCGGCTTTGGCTGCGCTAACTATGGCTTCCTGCACGCCGCGCGCGCGCAACTGTTCAAGACCGGCAAAGGTGGTGCCCCCTTTGCTGGTGACTTTCTCCCGCAGGGTGGCAAACGAATCATCCGACTGCCTGGCCAGCGTGGCGGCACCCAAAAAAGTTTGGCTCACCAACAAGTTGGCCTGCGTTTCATTGAATCCCAGGTTTTTCGCGGCCATGGCCAAGGCTTCCATCATAAAAAACACATAGCCAGGACCACTGCCTGAAATGGCTGTTACAGCATTGATTTCATCTTCTTGGTTCAGCACCAGCACTTCGCCACAACTACTGAAAATTTGCTGGGCAATACTGCGATCTTCTGCAGAACAATTCGCGGTGAAAAACAGGCCAGAGATACCCTGCGAGACCAAGGCGGGGGTGTTGGGCATGCAGCGCACCACGCGTGCATCGTTCTGCTGGCTCCAGTCCCGTATTTGAGCCACGCTGACACCCGCGGCAATGCTGACCATCAACACCTGTTTCAAATGGGCTGCTTGGCTGTTCAGTACGCTTTGCATCAATTGAGGTTTTACGGCGAGCACCACGATTGCCGGGGTGAAGTTGCTCGGCCAATCGGTGGTGCACTGAATATTCAAAGTGGACATTTTTGAGGCTGCTTCCGGGCTGGGATCAATCACATGAAATGTGCTGGCAGGTATGCCACTGCCAATCAATCCGCCAAGAATGGCAAATGCCATGTTGCCGCCGCCAATGAATAGAGTGTTCTGCATAGTGATTCCGTGTGTTTATTTTGAATAGTCGCGTGCACCAAACAGGGCTGAACCCACGCGCACGCAGCTTGAGCCGCATTCAATCGCCAACTCCAGGTCTGCGGACATGCCCATTGAAAGCGTGTCCAGGCTCAGGCCGTTTGAATTGAGCGAATCGAAAACCGACTTGCATTTTAAAAATTCAGATTTCAATTGATCGGTGTTGTCTGTGTTGCTGGGAATGGTCATGAGGCCGCGCAACGCCATGTTTTTCATGCCATGAATTTGATGGCACAAGTCAATCGCGAGCGCTGGACTGAGGCCGGATTTGCTGTCTTCGCCCGAGGTATTGATTTGTACCAGCACATTCAAGGGTGGGAGGTTTTCTGGGCGTTGATCTGACAAGCGTTGCGCAATTTTCAAGCGGTCAACGCTGTGCACCCAGGAGAAGTTTTCTGCAATTGGTTTGGTTTTATTGCTTTGTATGGGCCCGATGAAATGCCATTCAAGGTTGGCATTCATTGTTTGCGCATTGGGGTGATCAGCCAGCTGGGTGATTTTGTCCAGCGCTTCCTGCAGGTAATTTTCACCAAAGGCTGTTTGCCCGCAGCTGTAAAACTCAAGGATATCGCTCAAGGGAAAAGTTTTACTGACCGCTAGCAGCTTGACCGCTGAACCCGGTCGACCCGCTTTGTGGCATGCGGCTGTGATTCGGTTTTGAATTTCAGCCAATTGTGTGGCTCGGCTCATGGTGCATCAATTCAATGCTTAAAGGGAGATTATAGCCACATGACACTAACCGAGTTGTTAACCTGGGCTGTTGAAGAGCATGCATCGGATTTGCATTTGTCGGCAGACATGCCACCGATGATCCGTGTAAACGGTGAAATGCGCAAACTGAGTGAATCTGTGTTGGGACACCGTGAGATTTATCGACTGATTCAGGGGTCGATGACAGAAGCGCAATGGCAAGGCTGGGAACAGTCGCATGAATGTGATTACAGTTTTTCAGTGGATGGTTTGTCGCGTTTTCGGGTAAACGCATTCATGCAGAGCAGGGGTGCATCGGCGGCATTTCGGGTGGTGCCCAGCCGAGTAAAAACGCTGGAGGAACTGGAGGCACCCGCCGTGTTCCGTCAAATTGCGCGTGAACCCAATGGTCTGGTACTGGTTACCGGTCCCACCGGCTCGGGCAAAAGTACCACCTTGGCAGCGATGGTGGATGATGTAAACCGCAACCAGAAGGCGCATATTCTGACCATTGAGGACCCAATTGAATTTACGCACACACCGATGAACTGTGTGATTAACCAACGCGAGTTGGGTGAGCACACCCATTCATTTGGTGCAGCTTTGCGTTCTGCCCTGCGAGAGGACCCAGATGTAATTCTGGTTGGCGAAATGCGTGATCTTGAAACCATTCAACTGGCCTTGACTGCAGCTGAAACCGGGCACCTGGTTTTTGCCACCTTGCACACTTCCTCTGCACCCAAAACCATTGACCGTATTATTGATGCATTCCCATCGGCTGACAAAAGCATGGTGCGCGCCATGTTGTCGGAATCGCTGCGTGCCGTAATTTGTCAAACCCTGCTGAAAAAGCAGGGGGGCGGGCGAGTTGCTGCGCATGAAATCATGATGGCCACGCCGCCGATTCGAAATTTGATTCGTGAAGGCAAGGTGGCGCAAATGCTGTCGTCCATTCAAACAGGTTCTCAGCATGGCATGCAGACCATGGAGCAGGCGGTGCAACGGCTTTTGATGACTGGAAGGATTACTCGAGAAGTGGCGATGAGTGTGATTTCGGGCTCGAACCAGCCTTGAGCAATTTGGGTTTGCAGGTAAACTTGCTTTTCAACAAACCCTTGAGAGGCAATTCCCATGGCAAGCAATGTGTACGAGTTTTCAAGCAAAACCCTCGACGGTAAGCCGCTGAGCCTCGCGGATTTTCAAGGCAAGGTTCTGTTGATTGTGAACACGGCCAGCAAGTGTGGTTTCACGCCGCAGTACGAAGGTTTGCAGGAACTGCACAAAGAATTGGGCCAGAAGGGCTTGGTGATTATCGGTTTTCCCTGCAATCAGTTCGGGGGCCAGGAACCGGGTACTGAAGAGGTAATTGCCAGCTTTTGCCAGAAGAATTACGGCGTTGATTTTTTGATGGCAGAGAAGGTGGATGTAAAAGGCAGCGATGCACATCCATTGTTCAAATACCTGACTTCGCAAGCCAAGGGCATTTTGGGCACCGAGGCCATCAAGTGGAATTTCACCAAGTTTTTGGTTCGCAAAGATGGTGAGGTGTATGACCGTTACGCCCCCACCACCAAGCCTGCAGATTTAAAAGCTGATATCGCCAAGTTGTTGGCAGAGTAATTTCAGCTTTATTCAGTCTTCTGTGCTGTTGCCGGCTTGGGGTTGTTCCGTGATTGGATTGGCAGCAAGTTCACCGTTGGCCCTCGGTCGATACACACCGCGGGTCAGCGGAATTTCAAACAGCCGACATTCTATCGGTCCGTTAAACAATGGGCGTTTACGTTTGGGGCTTAATCCCAAGGTTTTCTTGATTTCCAGGTCGCCTGAGAACAAGAAGGCCGTCCAGCCTGAAAAATTCATTTTCAGATGATCGCCATAGGCTTTGAACAATCGTTCGTAGGCCTCGTCTTCAGGTACATCTGCACCCTTGGCGCGTACACGTTCACCATAGGGGGGGTTGCTGAACACGATGCCTGCGGGTGCGGGTGGCTCAACAGTGAGCGCATCGCGTTGCGCAAATTGCACGATACCGGCATCAAGAAGTTCTTCGAAACCGGCACGCACCAAATTTTCTTGAGCAATGTCGATCAGCAGTTCAGTGATGTCGCTGGCATACCAGTGGAAGTAGGGTGAGGTAAGCGCCTTATCCAGACCAGCATTGAAGCGCCGGTTGGCATCTTCTTGAAGTTCTTTGCCCCACTCGGGGGTGAAGGGTTTCAGGTTCTCAAAAGCGAATGGGCGCTCCAGGCCAGGGGCACGATCGCACAGCTGCGAAAGTGATTCGATCACCAAGGTGCCGCTGCCGCAAAACGGGTCGAGAAACACATCGGCATTTTTGCCGGCTTCGCTTTGGCGTGCAATGTGCCACAGGCCAGCGGCCAGGTTTTCTTTCAGTGGTGCCACACCGGCTTCTTCGCGCCAGCCGCGCTTAAACAGGTTTTCACCAGCCAGGTCTATGTACACCATGGCTTCAGTAGGACTGATGGCTGCGAAAATTCGTACATCCGGTGCTTCAACACTGACGTTCGGGCGTTCGTCGAAACGCTCAAGGAATGAATCGCATACGGCGTCTTTCAGGCGAAGCTGTGTGAAGCGAACGCTTTGAATGTCGGCTCCCAGATTATTCAGGTCAACCCGGAAGGTGTTAGACAGCTTGAACCAGTTGTACCAGTCAACCGACTTGGCGATGTGGTAGAACTGTTCTTCATTGCTACATTCTCCCCTCGCCAATTCAAGCCCAATGCGGCCTGCAAAACGGGTCCAGTAGGTCATGCGGGTGGCTTGGCGCCAGCTGGCTTCGAATGTACAGCCACCGGTTACTGCACGGGTTTTTTGAGCACCCATGGTTTCCAGTTCAGCCACCAGAATTTCTTCCAGGCCACGCGGGCAGCTTGCAAAACAGTTGAACACACTCTGCTTGGTCGAGTTGTGTTGCTGACCGGCGGGTTTGCCGGCGTTATTCGGCTTGGAATGATTCGGGCTTGAATAGGGCATGAATTGCTTTTAAAAAATTAGAAAGGTTTGACTACCACCAGGATGATGGCGATGGTCATGAGTACCACGGGCACCTCATTGAACCACCGGAAGTAAGTGTGACTGCGTGTGTTTTGGCCTGCTTCAAATTTGCGCAGAATGCGACCGCAGCTGTAGTGGTAACCGGCAATGGCGAAAACAACGAAAATTTTTGCGTGTAGCCAGCCACTTTGCCCGCCCACGCCAATTTGGTATACCCCCACCAGCGCGAAACCCAGCAACAAGGCAGGAATGGCCAGAAGGGTCATGAATTTGTAAAGTTTTTTCGCCATTTCCAGCAAGCGCGCTGTGGCGGCTGGCTCCGTTTCCATGGCCAGGTTTACGAAAATTCTGGGCAGGTAAAACAAACCCGCAAACCAGGATGCAACAAACAAAATGTGAAAGGCTTTCACCCACAGGTAACCGTCCATGTACTGCTCCAGTTGGTTTTGAATCAATCAGTTTCTTGTTTCGCCGTGGCCAAACACCACGTACTTTTGGCTGGTCAGGCCCTCAAGGCCGACCGGGCCACGCGCATGAATTTTATCGGTGGAAATGCCGATTTCGGCACCCAAGCCATATTCAAATCCGTCAGCAAAACGGGTTGATGCATTGACCATCACAGAGGCGGAATCCACTTCCCGAATAAAGCGCATGGCGTGGCTGTGGTTTTCGGTCACGATGCAGTCGGTGTGGTGCGACCCGTATTGGTTGATGTGGGCGATGGCCTCGTCCAGACTGTCGACCACTTTGATTGACAAAATTGGTGCGAGGTATTCAGTGCTCCAGTCTTCCTCGGTGGCCGCTTTTACACTGGGTAACAGCGCCATGGTTCGTTTGCAGCCGCGAAGTTCGACGCCTTTGGCTGCGTAACGCTGCGCAAGTTCCGCCAAGGCGGGTTTGGCCACGTGGGCATGAACCAGCAAAGTTTCCATGGTGTTGCAGGTACCATACCGGTGGGTTTTCGCGTTCTCGGCAATGTTGGCTGCATGGCTAAGGTTTGCAGACTCATCAATGAAAACATGGCAAATGCCATCCAGGTGTTTGATCACAGGCACCTTCGCATCGCGGGAAATCCGCT
Organism: Limnobacter sp. UBA7229; assembly: GCF_002473065.1. Taxonomy (NCBI): domain Bacteria; kingdom Pseudomonadati; phylum Pseudomonadota; class Betaproteobacteria; order Burkholderiales; family Burkholderiaceae; genus Limnobacter; species Limnobacter sp. UBA7229. The sequence continues at coordinate 60,345 of NZ_DKTN01000019.1, forward strand.
CAATCAAGCCTTTGCCGCCACGTGGCACAATCACGTCCACATATTCAGTCATGGTGATCAATGTGCCCACGGCAGCGCGGTCCGTGGTGTCGATCACTTGAACGGCATCAGCGGGCAAGCCTGCTGCCTCCAAACCTTGTGTAACGATTGCAGCCAAGGCCTGGTTGCAACGGAACGCTTCGGAGCCACCACGCAAAATGGTGCTGTTGCCCGATTTAATACACAAGCCGGCGGCATCCACCGTAACATTCGGGCGGCTTTCATAAATAATGCCGATGACGCCCAAGGGCACGCGCATTTTACCCACCTGAATACCAGTCGGGCGGTTTTTGAAATCCGTCATTTCCCCGATCGGATCAGGCAACTGGGCAATTTGCTCCAAGCCTTCTGCCATGGTTTCAATGGCTTTGTCGCTTAATGCCAGGCGATCAAGCAACGCTGCGTCCAGACCATTCGCTTGGGCTTGCGCCATGTCGGCTTGATTGGCCTGGGTCAGCGCAGCTTTGTTGGCGCGAATCAGTTTGGCTGTTTCAAGCAATGCTGCGTTTTTCGCGTGCGTGTTGGCTTTGGCCATGTAAACAGCTGCTGCGCGGGCCTTTTTGCCAATGGCCAGAATTTGTTCTTCAATGCTCATATTGCTTACTCTGTACTATCGTTCGGTACGATTGATTCAACTGGTCCACAATTCGGGCGGTTCTATGCCCGCCACACCCAGGCCGATAATCTCAAAGAGGGTCCAGGGGTTGCCCTGTTTCATGCCTTTGATGGTTTTTTCAGCGGCATAACACCAAGCGGTCAGTTTTTGAAGGCTGCCAGGGTTGTGGCGTTTCAGGGCGGCCGCAATGTGGTTTTGCCTTTGTCCCCAAATTCTATTTTGTCGGCAGGCATCCGACAAAGACATTCCACGCCGCATGGCCTGCTGTGTGTCGCGAATGGCACGAATTTCCTCTTGCAAGGCCCAAAGTACCAAAGTGGGGGCCTCCCCTTCGGCTTCCAAGCCTTCCATCATTCGGGTAATTCGTTTGGCGTCCCCGGCCAGCAGGCTACCGCCCAAATCGAACACATTGAAACGCGCCGAATTGGCAACCATGCCTTGCACCTGTTCAATGTCCACGGCCCCTTGGTGTTCAAGTGCCAGCTTTTCAATGGTTTGATGCGCCACCAGCAGGTTACCCTCGGTTTTCTCAGCCAGCCAACTACAAGTTTCACGGTTTAATTGTACGCCTTTGCGTTTGGCGGCTTGTGCTATCCAGCCGGGTAGGGTGTCGGCGCCCACTGGGCGGCAGGCAATCTCGGTGCCTTTGGCCAGCAATTCTGCAAAACCAGCACTTTTTTCCTGGGTTTTGTTTAGCTTCGGAGCATTGACCAGCAGGTAATGCCCGGTATCACCTGCAGCGATCCACTGGGCTGCTTTGGCCAAGGCCTCTGCCGCTTCTTTGCCGAGTTTGGGTTGATTGATTCTCAAATCAACCAGCGAAACGTCGCCAAACAATGATGCTTCAGCAAACAGCGACAAAAACTCTTGCGGGTCAAATTGCCGATCTACTTCCACAATTTGGCGCTGGTAATCGGTTTGTTTTTTCAGTCGCTGGCGGTACAGGTCGGCGGCTTGGGTTGCAAAAAGCGGTTCATCGGTGAATACGCACAGCAGTTGAGGCAAAGCGGTGTTTGCGCCATCGTTTAACCAAGTGTCAAGCGCAATCTGTTTCACTTTGCTGCTTGCCCTTTTGATCCCAATTGCAAGGCGCTTAGCCGCCCGGTAATTTGGCGCGCGATGTCGCGCTGCATTTCGGTGTAAAGCTGGTTTTCCTCGGCTTCCTTGCCCAAAATTTGATCGTCGGTGTAGGTGAGTTCGCGCCTTTGGCTCAGTTGGCTGGTGGCAATCAGGAAGTCGCCGTTTTTGTCCACCACGCTATACAACAATTCATAGGTAATTCGAACCTCGCGCGCACGGCCTGTGGCACTGAAGGTGACAATGCTGCGGTCGCGCGTTTCGCTGATCAAATTTAACTTCAAGGGCGCACCTTCAGGCGGGTTTACCTTCAGGTTCAGAATTTGAAGTTGCAAGTCCATGTTGCGGTTCATTTCTGAATTCTCCATGCCGCGCAACTCGATTTTTTCAAAGTCGAAGTTGTACTGGCCACGCAACTGAAAGCCGCAGGCTGTCAGCGCCAATGTTGTTGCCAGCAGGGCGATGGTTTGAAAGAAACGTTTCATAAAGACTCGCTTGTTGTTGAGGTCGATCTTAAACAACGATGTTGACCAGTTTGCCAGGTACCACAATCACTTTTTTGGCCGGTTTTCCTTCCATGAATTTTTGCGCAGCTTCACTGGCCAATGCAGTACTCTCGATGCTGGCTTTGTCAGCGTCGGCGGCTACTTCAATGCTGCCTCGCAGTTTGCCGTTCACTTGTACCATCAGGGTGAGTTCTGAGCGCACCAAGGCTTTCTCGTCCACTTCGGGCCATGGTGCATCCAGAAGCTCACCGTGAGCTGCGCTGTAATTCAGGCTGCTCCACAAGTGGCAGGTGATGTGCGGCACAATCGGGTACAGCACACGCAATAAAATGCTCAAGCCTTCTGCCAGTACGGCATGGTCTGCTGGCGTGTTTGTTTCACTGGCAAATGCATCCAGCGTGTTCAACATTTTCATGCCGGCAGACACCACGGTGTTGTACTGGTGGCGGTCGTAATCGAAATTGGCCTGTTTCAGAATTTCATGCACATCGCGGCGGGCGTTCAGAGCCACTTTGCTCAATTCTGCGCTGTTCAAAGCCGGTTGTGCCTTGATGGCTTCTTGCTGAGTCAATGCCAGTTGATACAAGCGTTTCAGGAAGCGGTGAGCGCCTTCTACGCCAGAATCGCTCCACTCCAGGCTTTGTTCTGGCGGTGCAGCAAACATGGTGAACAAACGTGCTGTGTCGGCGCCATACTGATCGATCAGCGCTTGTGGGTCGATGCCATTGTTTTTGGACTTCGACATTTTCTCAACACCACCAATGTGCACGGGTGCTCCACTGTTGCTGAGTTTTGCAGAGACAGGCCGACCCTTGTCGTCAAACTCAACCGACACGTCGGCCGGGTTGATCCAGATTTTTTTGCCATTGGCTTCTTCGGTGTAATAGGTGTCGTTCAGCACCATGCCTTGGGTGAGCAGGGCGGTGGCGGGCTCACGGAATTTCACCAGGCCCAGGTCGTTCATGACCTTGGTCCAGAAGCGGCTGTAAAGCAGGTGCAAAATGGCATGTTCAATACCGCCGATGTACTGGTCCATGGGCATCCAGTAATCGCTGCGTTCGTCAGTCATCGTGTTTGCGTCGTTACAAACATAACGCGTGAAATACCAGCTGGAATCGACAAAGGTGTCCATGGTGTCTGTTTCACGGCGCGCGGGTTTACCGCACTTGGGGCATTTGCATTCATAGAATGCAGCGCTTTTGGCCAGTGGGTTTCCGCTGCCATCGGGCACCAGGTCTTCGGGCAGCACCACGGGCAGGTCGGCTTCAGGTACGGGAACATCGCCACAGGTGTCGCAGTAAATCATGGGAATGGGGGTGCCCCAGTAGCGCTGGCGTGAAATGCCCCAGTCGCGCAGGCGGAACTGAATGCGTTTTTCGCCAATGCCTTTGGCGGCCAAAAGCTCGGCAACTTTGTCGACAGCTGCGGTGTAATTCAAACCATCCAGCGGGCCGCTGGCCACGCAAACACCGCGTTCTTTGTCGCCGTACCATTCAGCCCATTCGGCGTTGTTGAATACTTGGCCTTTCACGTCGATGACTTGCTTGATCGCTATGCCGTATTTCAAGGCAAACGCAAAGTCGCGCTCATCGTGCGCAGGCACACCCATTACAGCGCCGTCGCCGTAGCTCATCAGCACATAGTTGCCCACCCAAACTGGCACGCTTTCGCCGGTCAGTGGGTGCGTTACGCTCAGGCCAGTGGGCATGCCCTTCTTTTCCATGGTGGCCATGTCAGCCTCGGCCACGCCGCCAGCCTTGCATTCAGCGATGAAGGCTTGCAGTTCAGGGTTGCTTTCAGCCGCCAGTGTAGCCAGGGGGTGCTCGGCGGCGACGGCGCAGAAGGTGACGCCCATGATGGTGTCGGCGCGTGTGGTGAACACATACATTCTGCCGTCTTGAACCAATTCACCCGCAGCATTTTTGATTTCATGCGGGAAAGCAAAACGCACGCCGGTGGATTTGCCAATCCAGTTTTCTTGCATCACTTTGACGCGCTCTGGCCACTGCAGGCCATTCAAATCCTCGAGCAACACATCGGCGTAATCGGTAATCGCCATGTAATACATGGGGATATCTCGCTTTTCAACCACAGCGCCCGAGCGCCAGCCTTTGCCGTCAATGACCTGTTCATTGGCCAGCACGGTTTGGTCAATCGGGTCCCAGTTCACGGTGCCTGTTTTCTTGTACACAATGCCTTTTTCAAGCATCTTCAAAAACAACCACTGGTTCCACTTGTAGTAATCGGGTTTGCAGGTGGCTACTTCCTTGGACCAGTCAATCGCCAAACCCATCGATTCCATCTGTTTTTTCATGTAGTCGATGTTGCTGTAGGTCCAGGCTGCTGGCGGCTTGCCGTTGGCCATCGCTGCGTTTTCAGCTGGCATGCCGAACGCATCCCACCCCATGGGCATCAAGGTGTTGTAGCCCTTCATGCGCTTTTGGCGAATCATCACATCGTTGATGGTGTAGTTGCGCACATGGCCCATGTGCAGCTTGCCGCTTGGGTATGGCAGCATGGAAACGCAGTAGTACTTGGGCTTTAGTTTGCCGCTTGCATCTTTTGCGAAAGCCTCGGCCCTGTAGGCGTCCGATTCTTTCCATTGGCCTTGAACGGCATTTTCAATGTCTTGGGCGGCGTATTTGTCGAACATGGTGCGTTGAAACTTGGGTGTGAGTTTTGAATGCGGGCAGGGCCTTGCCGGGTGGGGCAGGCCAATCGGTCATTATATCGGGCTTTTTCGTTTTTTACGGGCAAGGCAGGTGGGGCAATCACTGTTAAAATCAACAGCAAAACCAATTTTTGATGTGAGAAGCCGTGTCTTTACTCGATAGTCTGAACCCTGAACAACTGGCAGCCGTCACCTTGCCCCGTGAATCGGCACTGATTCTGGCGGGGGCAGGCAGCGGCAAAACCAAGGTGCTGACAGCGCGCATTGCCTGGTTGATTCAAACCGGGCAGGTGGGCCCCAATGGGGTGTTGGCGGTTACCTTCACCAACAAGGCGGCCAAGGAAATGCTTCACCGCATTTCAAGCATGCTGCCCATTAACACCCGCAGCATGTGGGTGGGTACTTTTCACGGCTTGTGCAACCGCATGTTGCGCGCGCACTGGAAGGAAGCTGGTTTACCTCAGGCTTTTCAAATTCTGGACATGCAAGACCAATTGTCGGCAATCAAGCGCATGTACAAAGTGCTGGGCATAGATGCTGAAAAATTTCCGCCGAAGCAGTTGAGCTATTTCATTGGTTCAGCCAAAGACCAAGGCCTGCGGCCCAAAGACGTAGAGGCGCACGACGAATACCACCGCATGATGGTTCGCTTGTACGAAGCCTATGAAGCCCAGTGCCAGCGCGAGGGTGTGGTTGATTTTGCTGAGCTGCTGTTGCGTTCCTTCGAATTGTTGGGCGCCAACCCTGCGCTGCGGGAACACTACCAGGCTCGATTTAAATACATTTTGGTGGACGAGTTTCAAGACACCAACAGCCTGCAATACAACTGGTTGAAACGCTTGGCTGGATCGCAAGGTTGCATCTTCGCAGTGGGGGACGATGACCAGTCCATTTACGCTTTTCGCGGTGCGCGCGTGGCCAATATGGTGCAGTTTGAAAATGATTTCAATGTACAAAATCGCATCAAACTGGAGCAAAACTACCGTTCGGTGGGCAATGTGCTGAAAGCCGCCAACGTGCTGATTGCGCACAACAAGGCTCGCTTGGGCAAAGAGTTGTGGACCGAAGCTGGCGAAGGTGAGGCGATTCGGGTGTATGAGGCCACCAGCGACCAGGATGAGGCAGCTTTCATCATTGACCGAATTAAAAAGCTGGTGCTTGAAGAAGGCTACGGTCGGTCGGACATTGCAATTCTGTACCGCTCCAATGCGCAATCCCGGGTTGTTGAACAAGCCTTGTTCAATGCGGGCATGCCTTATCGGGTGTATGGTGGTTTGCGGTTTTTTGAACGTGCAGAAATCAAGCATGCGCTGGCGTATTTGCGTTTGATGGACAACGCCGACGACGACAATTCCTTCTCACGTGTGGTGAACTTTCCTGCACGGGGAATTGGTGCGCGCAGCGTAGAGCAACTTCAGGACATTTCTACAGCACAGGGTACTTCGCTGTACCGCGCCATTCATCGCATGGAAGGCAGGGCGCAAGCCGGTTTGAAAAAATTTGCAGATTTGATCGAACGCATGCGGTTCGAGACCCGAGGTTTGAGCCTTGCTGACTTGGTCGACAAGGTGATCAATGAATCGGGTTTGGTGGCTCATTTTCAAGCGGACAAAGATGGTGAAGACCGTGTTGAAAACTTGAAAGAATTGGTGAATGCGGCTGCCTCGTTCGCGATTGCTGAAGGTTATTACCAAGATGCAGCGGCCACGATGGTGGACGAAGAAAAGTTGATTACGCCGCTGGCTGATTTTCTTTCTCATGCCTCGCTTGAGGCGGGTGACAACGCAGCGGCAGCGGGTCAAGAGGCCATTCAATTGATGACAGCGCATTCGGCCAAAGGGCTTGAATTCAAGTGCGTCTTCGTCACCGGGCTTGAAGAAGGGCTATTCCCGCACGAAAACAGTATCGGCAATTCCGTGGAGGGTGGCGATGGCACCAGCGTAGAGGCTGTGGAAGAAGAACGACGCTTGATGTATGTGGCCATTACCCGCGCACGAGAACAGCTGTTTTTAAGCCACGCGCAGCAGCGCATGTTGCACGGGCAAATTCGATATCACCTGCGCTCACGTTTTCTGGACGAATTGCCAGAGGAGGTGTTGAAATGGTTAACGCCGAAACGCGCGCACATTGCCAGCCAAGGCTGGGATGCACTCGATTCCAAAGTGTGGGGGCAAAATAAAACGCTCAACGTGGGTTACAGCAACAAAGCCGCCAAGCGACCCTACGACATCGGCACGGGTGTGAATCATGCCAAGTTTGGTAGCGGTGTAGTGGTGGCTTATGAGGGCGAGGGGGACGACCAAAGAATTCAAATCAACTTCGGCCGCCAAGGCATGAAGTGGCTGATGCTGAGTTTGGCGAAGCTTGAGCGGGGCTGAACTTGAAGGGTCGCCGCTGCCCGAAAACTTGGCATTTCGGCTTGTCGTCTTGAGCCTGCACTAAGCCAAGCCCTCCAAAAGTAACGGTCGGGTCT
>NZ_DKTN01000018.1:0-18869 GCF_002473065.1 Limnobacter sp. UBA7229
ACAAGTAACCCATGCCGAGTGGGCAACAAACAGCAACGGCGCCCCTTCAAGTTCAACCAATAAAGTTGAACAAGGTCAACTGCGAGGTACTCGCAAAGCTCTGTTGTGCAGCCTGAAGCTGCAATTGGCCCTGTGACAGCTCACTGATGGCCTTGGCATAATCCAGCCCCACCGCCTCGCCAGCAACGCGCTCAAGCTCTAATTGAGCCGATTGGTTGATTTGCTGCAGGGTTTCCACTTCACGCAAACGAACGCCTACCTTGGTGCGGGAAATTTGAACCTGGTCAAAAATCTCATCCAGTTGTGCACCCTTGTCATTGAATGCTCTCAGGTAAGTGTCTTGCAGTGTGGCGCCCTCTTGCCCATTTGGGTAGGCAGGATTACGCAGCAAGGCCACTGCATCACGAAGGATGGCAAAAGCATCTTCGTTGGTATTCGGGTCAACAAATGCATCTTGACCGGTAATGCTCAGGTTGACAAAGCGGCCGCTGGCCACTTGAATTTCACGGCCAATCACAGCCTCACCGGCTGCCGCAGTGGTGGTTTCAAGGAAAGTACCGGTGACTGCGCCGCCAGGCGTCTGAAATGGCTCCTGATCCTGGAAAGTGCCGGAGAACATGTAGTAACCATTGGCGTCGGTGCGGTTGGCGATGCCACGCAACTCTTCCATGCGTCCTTCAATGTCTTGCGCAATAATTTCACGGTCGGCTGGGCTAAGCGCGGCGTTACCCGCCTGCAGAAATGCTTCCTTGATGGACACCATGATGTCGGAAGCGGACTGCAAGGCCACATCCATCTGACCCAGCTGGTTGTTCACGTAAGTGATGTTGCTTTGGTAGCTGTCGATGGTTTTAACACCCGCCTTCGCACCCAAGGCCACCGACATGGCCAAAGGGTCGTCCGATGGTTTCAACACGCGCTGCCCGGTTGCCAACTGCCCCTGTATTTTTACCAGTTCAGACTGCTGCTTGCTCATGCGATCTGTGCTGAGCTTGAAGTACTGGTTGGTGCTGATTCTGCCGATTGCCATAATTTTTCCTTGAGACCCGATCAGAACATGCTGAGGATTTGATCAAACAATTCTTTGGACAATGAAATCACACGGCCCGAGGCTTGGTAGGCCTGCTGAAACTTGATCAGGTTGGCGGCCTCTTCGTCCATGTTCACGCCCTGCAAAGCATCGCGTGAATCGGCCACCTGATTCAACACGGTTTCGCGCGACTCCGCGGCCAAATTAAATTCACGTGTTTTGTTGCCTACACGGCTGACCAGTTGGTTAAAGCCATCCGAAATGGAAACACCTGCCGAGTTGTTGGACTGAAACAAGGTGCGTGAATTTTGTAATGCTGCCACCGCCAGAATGTTCTCGTTGTTACCGATACTGGGATTCACAGCCGACGAGGCTGCTACTTCCGATGGACGGTCAAGTGCTGTGCGCATATTCAATGCGGCTTCGCGCACTGGCATCAACACGAAACGATCACCTTCCTGAGGTGTGGCATTGTTCAACTGAAAGCTGAGCAAGGGTGCACCGGCAGGATCGCGAATTTCATAGTAGTCACCACCGGGATCGGTCACCAGGTTGGCGGGAACAAACGGGCCATCCGAGCCCACTTCGCGATAGCGTGGTTGGCTACCCACAATTTGAACTTCGTATTCGGCGGGACCCAGCTTGGACAAATCAAGACCACGCAAGGTAACCTGCGTGGGGTTCACCGTGCTGTTGTTCACATTGGGAACAACGCGGGAAATGTCGTCCACAAAACTGCCGCTGCTGCCGAAGCTGAACAGTGCACTGGCCGGATTGTTGTCCAGGTCGACACCCGCTGTTTGAATGTCGTTGACGGTTTGGCCAATTCGCGCAGCCAACAAGCCAATGGTGTTTTGGTATTCGGTCAGCTCATCTTCCCGGAAACTGAGAAAACCAGCCAAGGCACCATTGCCCAGGCTGCTTGAATCGAACGCCAACAGGCGATCTTGGCCATTCACATTGGTGGTCATTCCCACCAGCAGGTTTTGTGGGTCTTGAGGATCCACCTGAGTTTGTACTTTGAACTGTGTAGTACCAATCACCAACGACTGGCCATTCGCCAGAAACAGGTTGGTCGAACCATCCGCCATGTCCACGCGGGTAGTTTGCACCTGCTCGGACAATTCAAGAATCAATTTGTCCCGGCGGTCCATCAAATCATTGGGAGGCCCGCCGTTGGATGTTTGGTTCTGGGCAGTCACAATCTGGTTGTTCAAGGCAGCAATTTGCGATGTGGCGTTGTTCAGTTGCTCAACCGTGTCGCGCACCTTCAAGTTGGTGGCACTGCGCAGTTCGTCCATCACCGTGTTCAAACCGTTGAAGCGTGAACTCAGGGTTTCCGCAGACGACAAATAGTTTTGGCGGGCAGCCAGGTCGGCCGGGTTGGTCGACAGCGTTTGTGCCGCACCAAAAAAAATACTCAAAGCGCTTGATAAGCCCGAGGCATCATCTGCGATCATCGCATCTACACGCGCAATTTGCTGCGCCTTGGCGTTGTAAAAAGCAGCGTCGGACGTGGCTTTCTGTTCCTGCGAGTTGATGAAATCGGAATACACCCGCTGCACGGATGCGATATCAACACCTTGCCCAATGAAGCCAATGTCGCTGCCTGTAGACGGGCGCGACTGCTGGATCACCTGCTGGCGATTAAAACCAACGGTGTTGCTGTTCGCAATGTTGTGCGAGGTGGTGGATAGCCCTGCCCGGGCCGCATTCAGGCCGCTGAGCGCAATTCCGTAGACCGAGTTCGACATAATTCAGGATCCTTTGGTGTCTTGAACGACTTAACGGTCGGTTTTCGGGAAAGTTGAGGGGAAGTCTTTTTTAACTTGTCCCGGCGGGAAAATGGTTTGCTCACCACCCACGCCGGCACCGGCTTTCAACTGCCTGGCAATCTCACTGGCCAGCCCCAAACCCTTGCCCGACAATTTTTGCACCAGTTCCTGGTCGTACATGCCTTGGTAAGTTTTGGTGCTGGAGTCGGTGAACAAACCACCTTCCGGGGTGGCATCCCGCATGCTCTTCAAAGCCATTTGTAAAAAAATAGACTCGAACTGAACAGCCACTTTGTCGATCGCCGCATTGAATTCCTCGCTGCCACGCTCTGCGCGCGCGCCACGCTTCAAACCCTCCAGGCTGCGGGAATCCATTGACAGCATTTGTTGGGTATCCACCGGATTGTTCGACAATGGCGTCATTTAGATCACCTCGAGTTCGGCTTTCAGGCTGCCAGCAGTTTGCATGGCCTGCAAAATGGAAATCAGATCGCTTGGGGTTGCGCCCAAAGCGTTCAGTGCTTTGACCACATCAGACAGCTGCGCAGCGCCCTTGATTTCGATCAACTCGCCACCGGCTTCGGAAATTTGAATATCGGCCACTTCAGTGACCACGGTTTCACCCTGACCAAACGGTGCAGGCTGGGAAATGACTGGGGTAGAAGTTATTTTCACGGTGAGGTTGCCGTGCGCCACAGCACAGCTTTCAAGCATCACGGCCTGGTTCATGACCACAGACCCCGTGCGTGCATTCACAATCACCTTGGCGCTTCCCATGGCTTTGTTGATACTCAATTCTTGAACACGCGACAAAAATGCCACGCGGTCGTTGGGGTTGGAAGGTGCACGAACCTTGATGGTGCGGCCATCCAGCGCTTGAGCCACATTCGGGCCCATGTTGTTGTTGATCGCCTCGGCCACGCGAATGGCGTTGGAGAAATCGGTGCTGGTCAACTCAAGCTGCAAGGTTTCACCAAGCAGGAAAGGCGAGGCCACCTCACGTTCAACCAAGGCACCCGCTGGAATGCGACCTGCCGACAAATGGTTGATCACGGTTTTGGAGCCCCCCGCAGAGGCACCTGCACCACCCACAATCAGTTGGCCTTGGGCCAAGGCGTACACCTGGCCATCAGCACCTTTCAAGGGGGTCATGAGCAACATGCCACCACGCAGGCTTTTTGCATTGCCGATTGACGAGACAGTTACATCGATCGCTTGGCCGGGCTGAGCAAAGGCTGGCAAATTGGCAGTGACCATGACTGAGGCCACATTTTTCAGCTGCAAATTGGCGCCTGGGGGCAAGGTAATGCCAGATTGCTGCAGCATGGACACAATGCTTTGACTGGTAAACGGCGTTTGCGTGGTTTGATCGCCAGTGCCATCCAGACCAATCACAATACCGTAGCCATACACCGGGTTGGCGCGCACGCCAGAAACAGTGACCAAGTCACGAATTCGGGTTTGTGCGTCTGCCTGCGTACCAAATGCCATCACCGCAGCCGCGGTCAGTGCCAACACGGCGGCTTTGATGATTCGGTCTTTCAGTTCCGGGAAGGAAATGCGTTTCATGGTGTGGTCCAGTTCAGAAAGGCAATACGGTCAGGAAAAAGCGGCTTAGCCAGCCCATGGCTGTGGCAGAGTCCAAAGCTCCTTTTCCGCGGTATTCAATGCGGGCATCGGCCACCTTGGTGCTGGGCACCACATTGCCGGGCAAAATGGTGATGGGGTTTACCACACCACTGAATTTCAAATACTCCACTTCGCGGTTGGTACCAATCTGTTTTTCGCCCACCACCTGTAAATTTCCATTGGGCAACACGCTTGCAACCGATACTGTGATGGAACCGGTCAGGGTATTTGCGGCGCGGCTGGAGCCTTCGCCAGAAAAGTCTTTGTCGCTACTGGCACTGCCATTGATGGCGCGCAAATCTCGACTGCCAAAGAAACCCTGAATGAGTGGTACATCAATGCTGGCAGAATCGCTGCGGGAGGCACTCATGGAGTTGGTTTGTGCGGCATTGATTTGTTCGATGATTTGAATGGTGAGCGTGTCACCCAAAAAGCGGGCGCGCTGGTCTTCAAACAAGGGGCGATAAGTGGCCGGGCTGTACAAGCTGCCTGTGGGTGCAGCCATGGCCACCTGGGCTGGCTGCTGAACCGGCTGCGGCACGGTGGTTTGAGCAGGCATGTCTACTTTCGGTGCGAAAGTTGAACAAGCCCCTAAAGTTATCGAGAACGCTGCCGTTAAACCGATTAGTACCAATCTTTTCATGCCATACACTCCATCAGAACACATTCAGTGTGCCCAATGTTTCAAGAATCAAAGCTGAGATAAGCGCTGTAACATCTGGTCTGATGTCGAGATTGCCTTGGAATTGATTTCGTAAGCACGCTGGGCCTGGATCAAACCCACCAGCTCTTCCACCACGTTCACGTTGGATGTTTCCACGAAACCTTGGGACACAAAACCCACACCGTTGGTGCCCGCCACCGCCTGGGTGGGTGTGCCAGAGGCTGCTGTTTCGGAGTACAGGTTTTGGCCCATGCTGAACAAGCCCGCCGGGTTTACAAAACTGGCCAATTGGATTTGACCCAATTCCTGGGGTTGAACCTGACCCTGCACCACTGCGGAAACAACACCGTCTTGAGAAATCGAGATTTCCTGAACGCCTTGCGGAATGGTGACCGGGCCAAGAATTGGGTATCCGTTGGAAGTGACCAGTGTGCCGTTGGCATCAATCTGAATGCTGCCATCGCGGGTGTAGCTGGTGGTGCCATCGGGCATTTGAACCTGGAAAAAGCCCTGACCGTTAATCGCCACATCAAGTGTGTTGCCGGTTTGCTGCAGGTTGCCCTGCGCAAAATTTCGCACGGTAGAAACAGGCTTTACGCCGGTACCAATCTGCAAGCCGGATGGCACCTGAGTTTGCTCGGTGGTTTGTGCACCGGGCTGTCGAAGTGTTTGATACAGCAAATCTTCGAACACGGCACGCGAGCGTTTAAAGCCGTTGGTGGCTGTGTTGGCCAGGTTGTTTGAAATGACATCCAGCTGGGTTTGCTGGGCATCCAGGCCTGTTTTTGCAATCCACAAAGAACGCATCATGATGGTTTTCTCCTTAATTCATGCCAAACAGGCTGTTGGCGGCCTGGCCGTTTTCTTTAGCCGTGCTGATCATTTTCATTTGGGTTTCATACTGGCGGGCAGCGGTGATCATTTGCACCATCATGTCCACTGCATTCACATTGCTCGATTCAATAAAGCCACCAGCCACACGCACATTCAAATCTGCTTCAGCAGGATCGCCGTTGGCGGCGCGGAACAAGCCATCGTCGCCGCGATTGATTTCACCTTCGGGAATGTTGACCAGCTTCAATCGACCCAGTTGAACTACATTGGTGTCGCCACTGATGGGAATTGCAGAAACGGATCCATCGCCTTCAAATGACAAGCGATGGTCGGGCGGCACGTTGATGGGGCCGTTGCTGCCGATGACTGAATAACCTTCCTGGGTCACCAAATTACCCTGGCCGTCGAGTTGAAAAGAACCATTGCGGGTGTACGCTTCGTTGCCTTTCGCGTCGTTGACTGCAAACCAGCCCTCGCCTTGAATGGCCACGTCCATTTCCCGGCCGGTGGACTGAATTTGTCCCGGCGTGGTGTCAAAGCCAATGCTGGTTTCCACCGCAAAGCTTCTGGAACCACTGCCCTCGCCTGTCACAGGCGCGCTTTGAAAAGCCATAAGTTGTTGCCGAAACCCGGGCGTGTTCACGTTGGCCAGGTTGTTGGCAATGTTCTCTTGGCGAGACATTGTGCCTTTGGCGGCTTGGGCGGCCAGGAAAATCAGTTTGTCCATTCTTGCGATCCCGCTTCAGTTCACATTAACGAAGGTTGGTGATGGTCTGGAAAATTGAATCTTGCGTTTTAATGGTCTGTGAGTTGGCCTGATACACGCGCTGTGCGGAAATCATGGCCACCAGTTCAGCCGTCAAATCAATGTTCGATTCTTCCAAAGCACCCGACTGGATAATGCCGAATGCGGTGTCTTCACTCAGCGACACCAATTCAGGTCCCGAGGAGTTGGTGGCCAACCAGCCATTCGAACCCACTGGCTGCAAACCTTCGGGATTCGGGAAACGATACAAACCAATTTGTGCATGATTCACCAACTGACCGTTGGCGTAGCTGATGGTCAACATGCCGTCTGCGCCCACATCAAAACCTGCAAATGGAGAGGATTCAAAACCATCCTGACCCAGGTTTTGCACCACAAACGAGCTGCCGTACTGGGTGGTGTTGCTCATGTCGAACGTGTATTGGTTTGGGGCTGTGCCAGTCGAAGAGAAAGGCACACCACTTGCGGTCACGAAACGTGACATGTCAACTGTCAGATTTCCGCTGTTGGGGGTAGTCAACAGACCGTCAACGCCATATTGCAAGCTGGCCGCTGTGGATTGCGCGGGTGCTGTGGTTACAGCCACGGGCGCGGTGCCAACGTCGACCTGAGTACCGTCGACCGTTGCAAACACCGACCAGTCATTCGAGGCTTCTTTGCGCATGTAAATGGCCATGATGTGTGCACCACCCAATTCGTCATACACCGTCATCGACGTTGAATTGTTGAAGGTGTTCAAATTTGCCGGATCGAAAGCCAATGCAGGATCAATTGCCGTGGCACGTGCATCCAGGTTCAGGTCAAGGTTGGCGGAACGGGTGGCAGCAGGCGGAATGCTGCCGCGTGGCACCAGAATATCCTGGGCAACATCGGAGGGGCGGCCAGTGGCTGCATCCACGGGGAAGCCTTGCAGTTTGTCGCCACGGGAGTTCACGATGACGCCTTCATTGTTCAAAGTGAATTGACCGTTGCGGGTGTAAATATTGTCACCATTGCCAGCCTGCACCTTGAAGAAACCGGTGCCACTGATGGCCAGGTCCAGGGGGTTACCGGTCACATTGATATTGCCCTGCTTGAAGTTTTGCGTAACCGCTGCAAGGCTGGTACCCAAGCCGATGCCGTTGGTGGAACGTGCGCCATTGAACGCGCGGGCGAACACATCGGAGAACTCTGCCTCTGATCCTTTAAAGCCGACCACACTGGCGTTGGACACGTTGTTTGCAATGACTTCCAAACCGCGCTGCGCTGCGTTCAGACCACTCAAACCCTGCTGGAAACTACCACCTGCTGAAAAAGCCATGCTTGACTCCTTGGAAAAATCTTTAAATTAGAAAACCTGCTTGATGTCGGCGAATGTAATTTCGCTGCCATTGCTGGTTAAAAGTTTGGTGCCTTCTGCGCCGGCATTGCGCACGCCTTGAACCACAGAAAGGGTCAGTGGAGTGACGCTGGCGTCTTTGCCTGCTGCTTTTGCTTCGATCTCAAACTTGTAGTTGCCGGCGGGCAAGGTGCTGCCGTCGTTGCTTTTGCCGTCCCACTCAAACTCATGCGTACCTTTGGATTGCGGGCCCAATTCGATGGTGCGCACCACATTCGCCCCGGCATCCAGCACATTCACGCGCAGAATGTCGGCACTCTGGTTCAGTTCCATGGATCCCACGGCCTTGCCATCCACCAGTTTCAGATCATTGCCTTCGGTCAATACTGCGCGACCCAGCATGCTGGTGGCCTGTACTGTTTGGTTGGCATTGATCGACGCTGCTACGCCTTCCATGGTGGCATTCAGTGTGTTAATGCCGGTAACGGTGTTTAACTGAGCCATTTGACTGGTCACCTGGGCATTGTCCATGGGGGCCAGTGGATCCTGGTTTTTCAACTGGGCCACCAGCAAAGACATGAACCGCTCCTGAATCGCTTCGGGGCTGTTTTCATCGGTTTTCTTTTTTGCTGCTGTGGTGCCGCTGTTGTTACCCAGTGCGGAAGTTACGTCAATCGTCATTTTTCATTGCTCCTTACTGGTTGCCCATGTTCAAGGTTTTCAACATCAACTGTTTGGCTGTGTTCATTACTTCTGCGTTGGTTTGGTAGCTGCGCGAGGCGGCCAGCATGTCGACCATTTCTTCCACGGCATTCACATTGGGCATGTAAACATATCCGTCTTCATCGGCCATGGGGTGCTTGGGGTCGAACATTTTTTTGGCCTCAGACTGGTCTTCCACAATGTCTTTCACCTGCACGTTCTCAGCCAGCGAGGCCTTGCCAGGCGCTGCTTTTTGAAGCACGGCTTCGAACACCACCTTGCGGGCCTGGTAAACAGAATTGGGATCGCCGGCTGCCGTGTCGACGTTGGCGAGGTTGCTCGCCACTGTGTTCAGGCGTGTGGTTTGCGCTTGCATCGCGCCACCGGCCAGTTTGAAAGAATTGAATAGCGACATATTGTTCCCCTAAGCCTTATTGGTTACCCGAGCCCATGGCCTGCTTCAAGGAAGAAATTCTTCCGTTGATGGCACGCAAGGCGGCTTCGTATTTCACTGTGTTTTCTGCAAAGGCGGCGCGCTCGCGGTCAATGTCAACCGAGTTGCCATCAATGGCGGCGTTGTTGCCACGACGAAATTGCAACATCTCGGCCGTGCTCATGCCCGCATTCCCTTTGCCGGTGATGTGGCCCTGGTGGGTGACTGCCAAAGCGCCAGCACCATTGCCCAGGCCCGGATTGACCGGAGCGGTCATGGATCCTTTCTCGCCCGTGGCTGCTTTCAGTGCGCTTTGAAAATCGAAATCGACTGCTTTGTAATTGGGGGTGTCTACGTTGGAAATGTTGGAGGTCAATACCTCTTGCCGACGTGCTCTGAGTTTCAGGGCCTCGGCAGAAAACTGCATTGCATCAGTGAGTTTGTCCAACATCTTTTAATCCTTCATACACGGACGGATGAATGGATTATTGAATTGATGCTGTCAAATCAAAGTGAAGATAAAGGGGGGAAAGGGTGCTCTTTTTCTGCTTAGGGTGCAGCAAGCTCCCGCCTAGGATGTTGTCATCGAGGCAGGAATTGTTTCTTACAGTGACATTTACGGCGGCAACGCCCAAAACTTGAATGAAATTTCACACTTTTTTGAACATCGCATTTCAGGTGCTGTTGGGTACAGGACTGCTGGCCGGTACTGCACAAGCCAATGGTTCTCACTGGGTAACAGAAGCCCAGCTGAGTGAATTGGTAGACCCTGCATTGCTGCCGCCGGGCGCAAGTGTGGATGTGAAGTTTGTCAAAGCCGATGATCGAATTGGCAGCCTGCAATGCCCTGCTGCATTGTTTGCCAATACAGCAGGCAACAAAATGTGGGGCCGCACTTATGTGCGCGTGCAATGTGTGGGCTCAGACACAGCTCCCTTTTTTGTGGGCGTAGACGTGAAAGTGTGGGCGCCAGTGCTGGTGGTGAAAAGCACAGTTCAATCGGGCCAAACGCTTGGCCTGAATGATGTTGAGTTTCGAACCATGGATTTAAGCCAGCTAAGCCATGGCTGGGTCAGCGAGCTTGCACATTTAAACAACAAAACAGCAGCCCGCCAATTGTGGCCAGGTACCCTGTTGAAACATGACCATTTGCGCGGTCAGGCCTTGGTGAAAAACGGCGACACAGTGAAAGTGATGATGAAAGGCCCTGGCTTTGCAATTGGTGGCACTGCGGTGGCCATGGGTGAAGCCGAGCTGGGCGAGGTGGTAAAAATCAAAACCTCGCAGGGCAAGATACTTCACGGTGTGGCGCGAGATGCACTACTGGTTGAGGTTAGTTTGTAGGGGGGATCCTCAAAAAGTAGGAATTCTTTCGAGAATTCGTTAAAGTTAGGTGGAATCGAGCCGTTAAGAAAACATACGAAACCCACTTAGGCTCTGCCCAACGCGGAGGACATCATGAGTATTAACAGAATAAACCCGGGAAGCAACCCGATTGACAAACTGACCAAGCCACAAGGTGGCAGCAAGTCAGCATCGGTTGGTTCCACAGAGAAAACCAGTTCGGAAGGTGCGGTAGCCAAGCTTTCCGGACAATCCAGTGAACTGAGCGCTGCAGGTGCTCCGTTCAATGCCGAGAAAGTGGCCGAGATCAAAGAGGCCATTAGCAAAGGCGAGTTCAAGGTCAATGCCGAAGCGGTTGCAGCCAAGGTGATTGAAAGTGCTCGCGAGTTGCTTGGTCAAAAGTAACCGAGGATTGAAGATTATGTCGCACGCTGACGCAGCAAAAAATTTATACCGCAACCTGGCTTATGAATGTGACATGGCCATGGCGCTGGTTGATATCTTGCTTGAAGAACAGGCGTGCCTTGTAAAACTGCAAACCACTGAACTGAACAGCCTGGCCCTTCGCAAGGAAGCCATGATGCTGGAGCTTGAAAAGCGTTACCTGAACAACGTTCAATTGGCCAAGGCCGAGGGCTTTCAGCCCAATATGGACGGTATCGCGCTCTGGGTCGATGTGCTTGCTGCACACGAACCCCGCCTGTTGGGCACTTACTCCACACTGCGCACCACCCTGGCCCACGCACAGCGTTTGAACAAAACAAACGGGGAGCTGGTGACTGAGCAACTGGCTGGGCTACAGGAAAGAATTTCGATTTTGACTGCGGCTGCGGTGGCTGAACAAAAGCCAACCGCCAGCGACACCTACGGCCCCAAAGGCGGCATGAGCCAGTCAGCCCTGACCGGTGGCGCTATGCCCCGCGCGGTAATTCGTTGATCGTTAACCAATACGACACCAGTGCAGAAATTCGGGTCAGGTACTGATCGAATTGCACTGGTTTGACCGCAAAGCTGTTCACTCCCAATTCATATGAACGTTTCACATCGCTGATTTCGCGCGATGAAGAAAGCACCACGATGGGCATGGTTTTAAACACATCGTGTGAACGCAGAAACTTCAACACTTCAAGGCCATCCAGCTTGGGCAGTTTCAGATCGAGCAGCACCAACTTGGGCAAATTCAGGGCCGCACTGTCTTTGGGGTGATCTTCCATTAGCTGTTTGAAATACTCGATGGCCCGTTCGCCGTCCTCCAGCAACACTGTGGTGGAGCTTGAGGATGTTTTGCGAACCACGCGCAAGGCGAGATCTGCATCATTGGAATTGTCATCAACCAGTACTACGTCAGCCATGGCAAATATCCTTTTAGTCGTTCAGGTCGGCGTGCTCAGGCAAGGTGAATGTGAAGCAGGCCCCCTGGCCCAACTCACCCTTGGCGCTGATTTCACCGCCGTGACGTTCAATGATTCGTTTCACAATGGCCAGGCCTACCCCGGTGCCATCGAAATCTTTTTTGTGGTGCAAACGCTCAAACACGTTGAACAGTTTGTCGGCGTACTTCATGTCAAAACCAGCGCCGTTGTCTTGCACACTAAAACTGTAAAAACGACCTGTTTTTTCACAGTCAATGGTGACCTTTGGCTGCGCCGCTTTGCTGCTGAACTTCAGGGCGTTGTCGATCAGATTCATCCACACCTGTTTCAACAACACGGGGTCGGCATACACGGGTGGAAGCTCGCACAACTCCACCACGTTTTTGCGCCGGGCGTCGAGTTGATCCAGAATTTGATCCAGCAGCTGTTGCTGGTCTACTTTGACGCGCGCAACATCGGTGCGCAGCAAACGCGAAAAGTCGAGCAAGCCGTCAATAAGACCGCCCATTTGACGTGCGTTGTTGCTGATTCGATCGAGCAGGCCGCGGGCATCTTCCGGCAGGCTGTCGGCGAAGTCTTCCTTCAGAATGCTGGAAAAACCATCAATGGCGCGAAGGGGCGCACGCAAATCATGCGACACCGTGTAGGTGAAGGCCTCGAGTTCGGAGTTGCTGCGAGTAAGCTCGGCAGTGCGGTCGTTGATGCGCTGCTCGAGCGTGCCGTTCAAGCCCTGCAAATCGTCTTCAAAAACCCGACGCTCTACACACAAACCAAGCAGGCGAATGGCGGTTAAAACGCGCAACACGTCATCATGACCTGTGTTGTTGACACCTTGCTGGGCCACCATGATCCAGTACTCGGGCTGATTGGGCTCAACGGCTTTGCGCAGTGCAAACCACACCGCAGTAATGCCAAGTTCGCTTGCCCAATTGTCTTCAAAATAATGCTCGGGTTTCATTTTGGCGATCCAGACCAAACCATGCTGGTCGTGGCCTTCCAGGGGCTCACAGAGTTGCTCGGCCTTGTCCCAAAATGCCTGCCCTTTTTCAAGTGGCATGCGAAGGTTGGGGTTGGTACCCCGCACACGCCAGTGGTTGTGCTCGGATTTGTCGCGAAAACCCAGTACCACTTCGGCATGCACGGTGAGGCAGTTTTTCAAACCACGCGCATACGATGCCGCCAACTCGGGAATGGGTGCAGAAAGCAACACACCTTGCAACAGCGAACGTTGCAGGGAAAGCAACTGTTCATTCAGGCGTTTCTGCGTGCGATCGGAGGACACGCCCATGTAGCCTACAAAGTCGCCGTTGGCGTTGTACAAAGGCCGGCCAGTGGATTCAAAAATAATACGCTCAGAGTTTTGGGGCCAGTACTCAAAGCAAACCCGGTCAAAGGGTTGGTGACTGTCCAGTAGCTCTTTGAAAGTGTCCCAGTTGTAGCGCGGGTCAATACACTTCAAGCCTTCGACGTCCCACCGGGCCAAACCATCAAAAGGCAATTTGAACCCGCTTTTGGCGTTGCTGTTTTGATCTTTGCCGCGGTAGATGATTCGCACAATGGTGTGGGCCGAATCCTGGTGCCAGTACCAATCGCCCGAGAGTTCCATGAGGCGGCGCAACTGGCTTTCAGACTGGATGGACGAGCGGATGATTTCAAGCAGGCCAGACATGAGCTTGTTGCCCATGAACCACGCACCCAACACGCCAAGCACCAAGGTGAAAAGTACAGTTAAATTCCAGTTGGCGGGATCGGAGGTGGTGGCTGCCATGTAAAAAGCGGTCAAGGCCAGCGGACCAATGCCGGTGAGAATCACCAAAATCAGGGAACGATTGACCCTGGTGCGGGATTGCTCAAAAGTTTTCGGTTTTCCCTGGGCTTTGGGATCAGCCATGTGTGCTTAGTGTTCGCGAAGCTTGGCTTTGAGGCGACTCACCGCCTGGGTGTGCAACTGACACACCCGGGATTCAGTCACGCCAAGGACAGCGGCGATTTCACGGAAGTTTAACTCTTGCTCATAATACAGTCCCATGAGCATTTTTTCACGCTCGGGCAGGTCTTCAATGGCCTGGATCAGGTTTTCCCGGAAACGTTGATCACCCAGCATTTCAAGCGGATTGGCCTCTTCGTCGCCACCTATCTGGCGATCCAGATAACCTTCACCATCGCCGTCGTCTGCATAGTCGTCGTAAAACACCAGCGATGCACCGCGCGAATCAAACAACATTTCCTGGTATTCGTCCAGACTCACGCCCAAGACTTCAGCAATCTCTTTCTCAGAGGCGGAGCGCCCCAGTTTTTGCTCGGCTTTCAGGGTTGCGGTTTCAATTTTTCGTTGTGCCTGGCGAACGCCGCGCGGCATCCAGTCGGCTGAGCGCAGTTCATCGAGCATGGAGCCACGAATTCGCTGGCTGGCATAGGTTTCAAACTGGGCGCCCTGCCCTTCTTCAAAGCGGGTAATGGCGTCCATCAGGCCGATCAGGCCGGCTTGAATCAGATCATCGATTTGCACCGATGCGGGCAACTTGGCAATGAGGTGATGCGCCAACCTGCGAACCAGAGGGATGTACTGGTCCACCTGCTTTGATTTGTCTAAAGTGCCCTGGGCTGTGTACATGGAGTCTGTGCTTCCTGTCTTGTTATTACGCCAGTGCGTGTTCGTCGAAAGAGCAAATGGCCTTTGCGATTCTCCGACCTGCCGCAATCATCTCCCGACCGACCTGGTTCAAGGCTTTGCCCGAGGGCAAGGCTGGCAAATGCCCCGCATACTGCAAGGGATTGACCAGAAAGCTCGAAGTGCTTTCCAGCAAATTTGCGAACACGTGATCGGCTTCATCTGTGCTTCTTACACCCGCAACAATAACACGATGGTGAATATTTTCGTCTACCCCTTTTGAAGAACGAATGGCCTGAAAGGCGCGGGTAACGGATCGGGCGGTGGGTTGCACCACCCAGTACCAGTCGTCTTGCGGGGAAAATGCCTTGGCCAGTTCCACTGCCTCGTAAGGCAAGGTGGCATAAAAGCGGTCACAGCTGACCGGCATGCGGTGAAGCTTGCCCAGCAGGGCCAGGGATTGGGCCGGCTTTTTGGCTAGGGCTTCAAGACCGATTCGGGCCACCACCAGGTATTGGGATTCAGCAAGCTCGATGACCTGGTCTTCCAGATTCAGTTTGCCATTGAAAAATTCGATCAGATCGGTGCGGGCATGCGCAGGCAACAGTTGAGGAAGGCCTGCGGCGGACCCGTCAAACAACACGGTTGAGCGTTCAGAACGTGCCTGCTGCTCCAACACAAAACGGGCCAGGCAGGCTGCGTAATCGCTCCCCATGTCACCAAGAATCGGGTGAATGGTGGCGGCCTTGCGGCCCAACAAGTGTCGAAGTGTTTTGGCTTGATCCATAGGATTCAGTAGACCATGAAACTTTAGATTCCAGTCGCAGAGACTTGGGCCATTTTCCATTTCAATTCCTCGCTCGAGGCCTGAAAAGCCTGGCTGCTGCGCGCGCGCATGGCGCGGTGCACCAACACACGGGGATCGGCCGGGAAAAGATCTTCAGGCACGCGCTGGCCGGTGGCAATGTAGTGCAAGGCCAATTTGTGGCGCATGACAACATCAAGCACTCCGCCAATTTTGATGGCTTCGTCCAGTTTGGAGAGAATGGCTCCATTCAGGCCCGTGCTTTTGTAATGGCGCACCACGTCATCCAGCGTTTCTGGCTGGCTGGTGGCGTTGAGCAGCAACACGCGCTTTACATGGCTGTCGGTCAGAATTTTGGTTTGCTCGGCCACGCGCGAATCGCGTTGCCCCATGCCCACAGTGTCAATCAAAATAAGCCGCTTGCGCTGCATGGTATTGCGCAACTGGGCCAGGTCGGCATGGGTTTGTGCGGTGTACACCTGCACGCCCAGAATTTTGCCGTAAATGCGCAGCTGGTCTTGCGCGCCAATTCTGTAGCTGTCGGTGGTGATCAAGCCCAGCGAGTCGGCACCATACTTCACCACGCAACGCGCGGCCAGTTTGGCGGTGGTGGTGGTTTTGCCCACACCGGTGGGGCCGACCAGGGCGAATGTGCCGCCGGTTTCAACAATGTCTTTGTCGGCTGGCACCACATTCAGGTTTTTCTTGATGACATTCATCACCCAGTCTTGCACCTGGCTGTCGGAAAGATCCGCAGGAAGTTTTTCAACCACTGTGCGTGCAAACAGGGGGGAGAATCCGGATTGGGTGAGCTGGTTCCACAACTCGCCGCGCTGGGGATTTTTCTCCAAGGCATCGCGCCAGGTGATCATGGCCATTTGGTCTTTCAACAACTGGCGCATTTGCTTGATTTCTTCCAGCACTGCAGTTTGCTCGCTGGCCATGGAATCGCTGGCCGCTTGTGAACGGCGCTTGGCCACCTCCGAAATCATGTCATGTTCAGGCAGGGTTTGCGGTATTTGATGCACAGCGGGCGCGCGGTTGATCAGCACGTCACGCTGCGCGGCCACCTGCTGCGCAATTTTCTCCGCAGGTGTAGGCTGACGTGTTGCTTCCTGAGCGGCCAATTGTGTGCGCTCAGCCTTGGTCCACGACAGCGGCGCCGACTGGGCTGCTGGTTTCTCTGTCACAGTGTCCAGGTCTTGCGAGGATGCGGCCAGCACTTCAGTGCCCGCAGCAGTTTGCTTGG
Organism: Limnobacter sp. UBA7229; assembly: GCF_002473065.1. Lineage (NCBI taxonomy): Bacteria > Pseudomonadati > Pseudomonadota > Betaproteobacteria > Burkholderiales > Burkholderiaceae > Limnobacter > Limnobacter sp. UBA7229. The sequence goes on from NZ_DKTN01000018.1 coordinate 16,534, forward strand.
TGGACAAAATGATTGCATCTTCACCCAGTTCAGCACGCAGCTTTTGCAAGGCCTCTCTTGTGGTGGGGGCTGTGAATTTTTTCAGCTTCATGCTTTCGCTCCTACGACTTGCGCAACGCGGATAGTACGGTTTTCAGGAATTTCACTGTGCGACAACACCCGAAGGTTGGGTGCAGCGCGCTTTAACAATCGCGCCATGGACAAGCGCAGTGCATCGGGCACCAGCAGCACGGGGCTTTGGCCCAGCTGTTCTTGGCGACCTGCCGCATCGGCAGTTTGGCGGGCCAGGTTTTCTGCCAGGTTGGGGTCAATACCCACCTGGTCTTGCCCAGCCGCGGTGTGCGCATGGGTGATCATTTGTTCCAGCTTGGGTTCCATGACCAGCACATTCAGGTCTTCGGTGGTACCAGCCAGAGCCTGCACAATGGCACGGCCCAAGGCAATGCGCACTGCGGCTGTCAGTTCAAGCGGGTTTTTGGTGCGAACGCCGTTCTCAAGCAAGGTTTCAAAAATGGTGCGCAAGTCGCGAATGTGAACGCTTTCTTCCAGCAGGTTTTGAAGCACTTTCTGAATCACGGCAACATCCAGCAACTTGGGAGTCAGGTCTTCCACCACTTTCGGAGAACTTTTCGCACAGTGGTCCAGTAACTGTTGGGTTTCGGTTCGGCCCAGCAATTGGGCTGCTGATGTTTGCAAGATATGTGAGAGGTGCGTGGCCACCACAGTGGAAGCATCCACAACGGTGTAACCCGCTGCATTCGCTTTCTCTTTTTGATCATCTGAAATCCACACAGCAGGCAAACCGAATGCCGGGTCGGTGGTTTGCGGGCCTGGCAACTGCATGGTGACGCGGCCGGGGTTGATGGCCAGGTGTTGGTTCGGGAACACCTCACCTTCGCCCATGCACACGCCTTTGAGCAAAATACGGTACACCGAGGGGCGCAGTTCCAGGTTGTCGCGCAAATGCACGGCAGGTGGCAGGAAACCGATTTCCTGTGCAAATTTTTTGCGAATGGCCTTGATGCGTTTGAGCAAATCGCCGTCTTGCTTGTTGTCCACCAAGGCGATCAGGCGGTAACCCACTTCAAGCGCAATGGTGTCGATGGGCACCAGGTCGTCCCAAGTGGCTTCTTGTGCTTCGGTGGTGGCGGCCTTGATTTTGGCCTGGTCGTCAGTGGTGGCCACCACTTTCTGTATGTTGCCTTTCTGGGAAAGGTGATATGACAAATATCCGAAACCTCCTGCAAGCAACAGGAACACCAGTGTGGGCATACCCGGAATAATGCCCAACAAGGCCATGATGCCAGCGGTAATGCCCACGGCCTGTGGAGATTTCAGCAATTGGCTGGCCAGCTGGGTGCCGATGTCTTGCCCCTGCCCCACGCGTGCCACCACCAAACCTGCGGCAATCGAAATGACCAGTGCGGGTACTTGCGCCACCAGACCATCACCAATGGCCAGCAGCACGTAAGCCGTGCCAGCATCGGCAAAGGTCATGTCGTGCTGCATCACACCCACCGCGAAACCGCCAATGATGTTGATGATCAGAATCATGATGCCGGCCATGGCATCGCCACGCACAAACTTGCTGGCACCGTCCATGGAACCAAAGAACTCCGCTTCCTGACTGACTTCTGCACGCCGCTTGCGGGCTTCGTCTTCAGCGATCAAGCCGGCATTCAAATCCGCATCAATTGCCATTTGCTTGCCGGGCATGGCATCCAATGTGAAACGCGCAGACACTTCAGCAATTCGGCCAGCACCTTTGGTGATTACGACAAAGTTGATCAACATCAAAATGACGAACACCACAATACCAACTGCAAGGTTGCCGCCGACCAAGAAGTGACCAAATGCTTCAATCACTTTGCCTGCGGCATCGGGGCCTTCGTGACCATGCATAAGCACCACACGGGTTGAGGCGACGTTCAGGCTCAAGCGCAACAGGGTGGTTACCAGCAAAATGGTAGGGAATGCAGCAAAGTCGAGCGGACGGGTGGTGTACAAAGCGGCAACCAGCACCATGAGGCTGATTGCAATGTTGAAGGTGAAAAACAGATCGAGTGCGAAAGGTGGTACAGGCAAAATCATCATGACCAGGATCAGGATGATGAAGATTGGCGCGCCCAGGGTTTTTACCTTGTCGCCGGCCAGGCCTGCTTTTATGAAGTCCAAAGAGAATGCGGTGGAGGCCACAATTCCGCCCATCAAGTTGTTAACGGTTCAATTATGGAAAACTTTAGGTTTTCTCAACGGTGGAATTGAAGGCGAATTACCGTCTTATTGTGGATTGGGTTCCGATCTCTCGCGGTGCGTTAACTGCCCGATCGGCTTGG
>NZ_DKTN01000023.1:0-286745 GCF_002473065.1 Limnobacter sp. UBA7229
CCCGTGTACCAGTGGCCGATGCTGGCGATTCTGGTTCAACAGGCAATGCCTTGCTGAATGTGTAATCAACCGCCGCTTTAATCAGACCCGCGATCGAAAGCTGGGCAACTATTCGAATTTGGCGGCTGGCTACTTTAGAGTCGTCACTTTGTTTGCTTAAATCCCCGGACTGCTCAACCTGAGCAAAAATGCTTGTTGAGGGTGGGTAGTAGCCAAATACATCAAGCGGGTACTCACAAGCATGAAAGCCACTTTCACAGGCTTTAACGTCGCCCTTGTGTGTGTATTCATTACCCACGGCAAACTGAAAGCCCCTGCATTTCCAGTCTTTGTCAAAGCCCTTGTAGCTGACGAGTGGTGCTGTATCAGCCATTGATCGCCTCCAGTTCGATGTTCTTGCGAGCGATTTCCTCGATGCGCGCTTCGACTTTGGCCAAGCTGCGGGTGTCCTTGATGTACTTGATTGCCTGGCGGCGACCCATTTGCTTGACCAACTGGCGGCGCTTCTTGCGCTCAGGAGTCGCGTGGTGTTGTTTGAAACCGAACATCATGCGGCGCAGGGCGTCTGTCATTGGATTAACCATTTGCTTTCTCCTGAACTGTTGGGGTGTGGCGGCAATCTTTTGGCATGAACTGCAGCCAGATTTCACCGGTTGGATCAACGCGACGCTGCGCCTGGCGAAGCTCGCAAAGGCGGGTTTGAGTCCGCTTCACGTGGTTCCAGTCGTCGGAAAAGTCAAATGACCAATCGAAGCTGCGCAGCTCGCGCATGTAGCGCTGCAGCTCTGCCTGCTGTTCTGGTGTGCCCAGGTTGGGTGGAGTTGGCATTTCGTTCCTCACATCGGTTGGTGTGAGGCAAATTATTAGGCATACCCTACATTTATGTCAATAGGTATGCCTAACTTTTTGTTTTGAGGAAGTTCAGCCCCCTAATTTTGGTGGGTGCCTATTGATTGATTGATTGATTGAATTGTTAAGACGGTTAAGATTGACGTGTTGATTTAAGCGGAAGGGGATACTTGTGGACACCGTTGATTTCTTAAGATTGGGATTTGTGCTTTACGTGCTGCTTATCTTGATCTGGTTTGGTCTGGCTGTTGTCAAGTTTCCGAGTTGGCTGCGTGATCCTAGTGACAAGGAGCTGCCAATGTTTGCTTTGAAGTTTTGTTTGGTGGGTTCTGCTGCAGTTGGATTGATTTTTGGATTTGTATCCTCTGTGTTGCATGACTTTAGTGGTGAGCTAGTTGGTGTTATCTGCGTGATACCAATGATGGGTCTGTACCCGTTTTTGATGTTTGTCCGCGATGCTGCGTTATCAAAAAGCACAACTGGTGTGCGTGAAACGCAGTGAACTTGGTATTTTATTTTCCATTTTTTACACTGGAATTTTATAGAGAAGTGCTTGTTAAAAATCTATTTTAAGATTTATGAAAAGTGGGGAGTATACGATGGAAGATCGTTTTAAAAGGTTTGTATGGTTAATATCAGTGTCAGCGATTTTAATTTTTGGGGTTAGTTCTATTTGGTCGTACTACCAAAGTCAAACATGGCAGGAGTTGGTAAGTGATTACCATACAAATTTAACTAATTCTATTTCGAAGTGTGAGCTTGATCCTTCAAGCTTCCACTGTAATGCTGCAAACACATATCAGGTTGGATTTGATTCCAGTGTTCGGTCTCGCGATTATTACCGAGATAATTTGTCTATTTCACTTATAGCGCTTATTTCAGTACCAGCGATATCTATTATTTTATTTTTTTCCATACGATGGGTTATAACTGGTAAAAAGCCTTTTTTTAGAAAGAAATAATATCTGAAGTTGTTAAAAACAAAAAACCGCCGAACGGCGGTTTTTTTAAGATTAAATTCTTTGGCAACTTAATAGCCGTCGACTGAAGACCCATCGTTTTCCGCCTTCATCCCACGATTTTTTGGTGATCACAAAGAACTGTGCATTTAGACCTACGGAAAGCTTTTGAATTTCAGTAATTAGTGAAAGCGGATACCGAACGGATATCTTTTGATTTGCTTCGTCCCGAACTTCGATCAGACCGGTGTCTTTTAGGCTGGCGACTTTACCTGTAATTTGTTCTTCGTATTCTTGACTTTGGGTAAGCGAACCAAGCCAGTCGTAAGCTCTGATGATGTTGGCTGAGGTACCGTCCCAGGTGGTACTGCCCTCGGGTGAGTTCCAAACGATAGTCGCAGTAAAACCAGAGTTTTGAATGGCGGCAAGTGTCGAGCGTAGCGCTTTGGCAGCATCGCCGCCAATCGACTCAATTTTGTTTAGAAACTCTTCATTTTCGGTTTCATTGAGCAGATTGAATGTGTTTTTTAACACATCAATCATTGGCGCTTCTCCGGTTGAGTCTTCAATCGTAGGTACCGAAAAATGAACCTCTGTCGAGCCAAAAGAAAGTGATCGAAGTTTTATGTTGCTCATAATATCGAGCTTCATTTTGGCGTCACTTTTCATTCGCAAGGATGAGCTACCGTACATAGCTAAAGAAGTAGCTTTTTTCACAGCTTCGACAAAAGGTTCAAAAATGCGAATAAACTCATCCAGGCGAATAGATCCATCTGCTTTTGGACCTTGTAAACGGACTGCCAAATGTTGACCAGAAATCTCTTCTTCTAGTCTGGCCAACTCATTTATCGATTCATTTTTCGCATCAAGCTGATTCTTTGCAATTATTTGAAGCAAATGATTTTCTGGATTAGCAGCAGCGACCTTTGCGCTTGCTTCTGCACATTGAGCGAGAAAGCTTGTGTGTTCTCTGATAGCGTCAATTGTCATACCATTACCTCTGCAAAGCCTTTAGGTGTTCGCCGGTCTCTGCAAAAACCAAACCACCCCATCCATTTGGCCTCATGTTCAATATTTTGGCCCTTGTGTAATGCTAAAACTTCGATGTGATATTGCTGCTTCATTGCTTGCCTATCGAGCAAGAAGTTTGCTGCCGGTATGTTATTTGGAATTAATTTAGATTTCGTCGAATCGATCAAAAAAACGACATCAACATCGTCAGGTTCTGGGCGCTTTGTCAGAAAGGAACCGTCAACCCAAAGATCTCCATGCACCCCTATTGATCTTAGTTGATCAATCCACCTACGCAAGTTTGTCATCAAAAGTGGTCTTCGGACGCTTCCTTGAAAGGGTGCTACGCAGTGCGCTTCAACCTGATCTTCTGTAAGTGTTACAAAACCACCTGCAGGGAAAATGGGCTGAATATCAAATTCGTCACATCTTATTTTCATGTTAACTCAAACATTGTTTTGGTGTGATGTACACAGTAGGAAAATTTATAAAGCACGACCATTCCAGGCCCAAACAACGCGGCCATGCACCTGGATTTCGTGGTCACCATTCAAAATGTCGACAGTTTTTACGGTTGGATTGTCGCTGCTCACTTCGAAGCTGCCATCCATGCGCTGCCGTACTCGCTTAATGAATAGCCGCTCGTGGGCGCTGAGTACGTACACTCCATCGATGTCGATCTTGGCCTTTGAAACATCCACCAGGAGCATGTCGCCGTCGCTGAAAGTGGGGTGCATGCTGTCGCCAGCACCGGTAATCACCCTAAGGTTTTGAGGTTTTGCTTTGACGTTATGTTCTAACCACATTTTGCTGACTGACAAGACATTGATTATCTGATCTCCGTCATACGCAAGGGTTTCGCCTCTACCCATAGACGCAACTGCAGTCAGCATCGGAATTTCGACTGTAGGAGCATGCATAAACGGATCCATAGCGATGACATTGCTCGTCAAGTTTGAATCCGAATGACTTAAAGGAAAAATGTGATCAACATCAATCACACGCATAGCTCCTCTACCGGTGGCCAACCAGTCAGGTTCCACATTCAAAAACCTAGCAGCTTTGATTAAATTGCTGGCCTCAATAGTTTTTGTTTTTCCCGAAAACCAATCATTTACGGAAGCCGTGCTTATCCCAACTGCATCAGCAATTGCTTTTTTTGTTCGCTTTGGCGGCCCTACACGTGCGCGCTCTAGTCTTTCTGCGAGTGATTTCATTAGGTAATCCTAACCTGTTTGTGATTAGGTATGCCTTGACAAAAAAGCTAGGCATACCTAACATTCGAGAGTGTTTAAACACTTAAGACGGCGATGAACCCTGGAAAAATTATTGATGAACTAGGTGGCACCAGTGTGGTTGCCGGTTTTTTTAGCATCAGACCACCTTCGGTATCTGAGTGGCGATCTAACGGGATACCCAAAGATCGACTGATTTGCCTTGCTCCGATGTGTGAAAGAAAGGGCATTGCTTCGCGCAAAGAACTTTTTCCGAATGAGTGGCATTTGATCTGGCCCGAACTCGTTGGGGTTGATTCGGTTCATCAGCCCACAGAGCAGGAAGGGGAGGTGGGTCATGTGTGACGGTGAACCTGTACTGTCTACTGAGCACGTCACCCATCTTTGTGGTGGCTGGAAGCCAAGCGATGCGGAAATTAATGCACTGCCTGGCGCTCCGTTTACGGCAACTGAGAGCGTGATTATTTCTATTGCCTGGCAAGGCGTTCGACTATCTCCAGAATCTGTTCTACCTGCGCTTGAGTTTTTGATTGCTCGCGAGAAAGAGCGAGTAAACCCGCATTCAGGTTGTGCAGGACAGGGTCTTTTTGGGGAGAAATCAGCGTGACATTCTCTTCGAAAAATTTCTGGCTGTTGTTCATGAGCGGCTCCTCTAAGTGCACGGTTCAGGTTGGGGAATCTGAAGTATGCCATGGGGCTGCTCACCCTCATTTTTCTCATTTTCTTTTGCCTTGGCGGTGTTTGCGATGAACACAGTTTCCTCCGCACTAGTTGATAAGGCACGCAAGAACCAAACGATGGTTTTGCAGAAACTTGCCTCATCTGGTCAGCAGCTTGCGGCTGATTGCACAGGCACATCGGTGTCGACCATATCCCGCTGGCAATCCAGTGAGGGCACAAGCATGGGCTTGGAGCAAATCTGCCTGTTACTTGCCGCCATTGGTTTGAAGGTGGTGCCCCAAGAAATGAAGTGTTACCCAGCCCACGAAGTCCAAGCCTTGTTCACCTTGGCAAAAGCACATTTGCAGCGCAGCGACAGCGTTGAATCAAGCCTTCAATTTGAGGATTAAAAATGCCAGCCAGTAAGAAGTTGGACATTTCAAAGCCGGCAACCTGGTTCCGTTTTTACGCGGAATTCGCAAATGACCCTAAAGTTCAGATGCTTTCTGAGATCGATCAGAGGCGTTACATCATGTGCCTTTGCCTACGTTGCAGTAACGGCGTTGTAACGTTACATGATGAAGAAGTAGCGTTTCAACTGCGCATAAATCTGGATGAATGGGCCAAAACCAAGGCGGTTTTGCTTGCACGTGGATTGATAGGTGAAGACAACACACCCACTGCCTGGGAGAAAAGGCAGTTTGCCTCAGACTCAAGCGCAGAGCGGGTTACAAGGCATCGTGAAAACAAGAAACGGTCATGTAACGTTACAGAAACAAAATGTAACGCCCCAGAGACAGAGACAGAGAAGAGAAGAGAAGAGAAAAACAACGACGTAAGTGACTTAGCAAAGAGCGAGGAACAAAAAACTGAATCGTCGTCGTCTCCCCCTCGATCGCATGAACAGGTTCGATGTTCAGAAATCGCAGTGCTGCTTCGCCAACGTGGCGCATCACTGACCCACGCAGACCCCCGAGTGATCGACTGGGCAAAGTCCGGTGTCACCGACACGCAGCTGCTGCAAGCACTCGACATTGCCAAAGCCCAGCGCGAGGAAAAAAACGACCCAAGCGCAATCAACGCAGGTTACCTCGATTCGATTTTGAACAGCCAAAAGCGCAAAGCCCGAACCAACGCACGTGGTCATGACCGACCACTGACCCAAGCCGAGAAGCGCAGCCAGGTAGCCCAATTCCAATTCCGAAATTTGCCGGAGAATCGCAATGCAAGCGAATCGAACATTATCGACATCACACCAGCCATCGAGTCTTAGCGAGCTTTCGGGCATGGCCAAGCTGTTCGCGATCATGGCTGCCATGTACGGCAAGCTGTGGTTCGATCAGTGGGCTGACACCCCTGCAGCGGTCATGGAGGAAGTTTGGAGAACCGAGCTGCAGGGCTTTTCGAAATCCGAAATCGAGGCGGGTGTGGCAGCATGCCGCAATCTGCCTTGGCCTCCCACATTGCCCCAGTTCCTGAAACTTTGCCGTCCCGAGATTGATGCTGAGTTCGCTTGGAAAGTCGCAGGTGAGGGCATGCGGGCAAGGCAGAACGGCGAAATGGGCAACTGGCCGGACCCATGCATTTACTGGGCAGCAAGCCGCTTTGGGCCATTCGAGGTTTTGAACGAACCACTGGCCAAGCACCGGGTTTCATGGGTTGCGGAACTCGACCGCGCACGAAACCAAAAAGCCAAAGGCCTGCTGCCTGAAATTCCACAACCACGCAAAGCATTGGTTGCACCAGGCAAGGCTGTTACCCCGCGGGAAGAAGCACGAAAGCGCATTCGGGAAATTCTTGAACTTACCCAGGGCAAGCGCGACAAGGTGAGTTTTCCGTATCAGTCGGCATTGACTGACATTCGCGACTTGATCGGGTAACAGCCATGGCCAGCGGATTGAGATTCAGCGAAGAACAGTTCCAGGCACTGCGTACGAGGTTGGCTGCGCAGAATGTTCCCAAAGCATCAGTTTCAAAACCCAGGGCAGGGAAAAAGCTAGCCCAGCCAGAGCACGACATTCAAGTTGCTTTTTTCAACTGGGTGGCTCATCACGAAGCAAGAATACCAAACCTTAACCTGATTCATGCAATACCAAACGGAGGTCACAGGCATGGGGCTGTGGCGGCCAAGATGAAAGCGGAGGGCGTAAAAAAGGGTGTTCTTGATGTTCAGTGGCCTGTAGCACGTGGTGCGTTTGTTGGGCTTGATATTGAGTTCAAAGCACCTGGCGCCAGCCCAAGCGCAGAACAGCGGGACCGCATTGATCAACTTCAAAAAGAAGGTTGGTTGTGTGTGGTTTGCTGGAGCTGGGAAGCGGCTGCACGAGTTGTCCTTGGGTATGCGGGACTACCCCGAATTCAATTTGATACTCACGGCATGACGGAGGTTTGAGACATGATCAAGTGCATGGTGGCCGTTAACGAGCGCGGCTGGCGGATTGGTCAAACCCATCACAGGGCCAAGGCCACCGATGCTGAAATCGATTTGATCCGCGAGCTTCACGAGGAACATGGCTGGGGTTACCGAAAGCTGTCAATGAAATTCAAGCTGAGCAAGCGCACCATTCGCGACATTTGCAGCTACCGAAAGCGAGCTCAATTTATCGTTGGCTGGCGCCCAAGTTACAAAAAGGACAAAGTCGATGACAAAGGGTAAGAAGCTCACGGCCAAGCAACAGGCTTTTGTTGATGAATACCTGAAGGACTTGAACGCAACACAGGCGTGTATTCGTGCCGGATATTCGGCAAAAACTGCTGATCGCATAGGCCCGGAGTTGCTTGGGAAAACTTGGGTAGCGGCTGCAATCCAACTTGGCATGGAAAAAAGGCAGAAACGCACCGGAATAACTCAAGACATGGTTTTGAATCGCTGGTGGGACATTGCCAATGCTGACCCCAATGAATTGGTCCAATATCGGCGCGATTGTTGCCGCCATTGCTACGGCGTTGACCACCGGTACCAGTGGATTGACCAGGATGAATTCAACGCTGCGGTTGACACAGCAAAGGCGCGAAAGGCCAAGGTTCTTCCCAGCGATGCGGGTGGATTTGGCTTTGTGTCCACCATGGAACCAAACTCAACGTGCCCCAAATGCAACGGTGAAGGCCATGGGCACATGCATGTATCCGATACCCGCAAGCTTTCACCGGCTGCGCTGGCGTTGTTCGCTGGCGTGAAGTCGGGCAAAGAGGGCTTGCAAGTGCTGATGCAAAGCCAGGAGCAGGCCTTGATCAACGTTGCCAGGCATTTGGGCATGTTCAATGACAAGCTGGAAGTGACAGTCAATGAAAGCCTTGCTGCCCGCTTGGCCAAGGCAAAGCAGCGGATTTCAAAGCAATGACCGAAGCTGTTGACCTGGAACAAGAGCTGATTGACCTGGCCGCAATGTGTGCTCACGACCCGGAAAAATGGGTGGATTTGGCGTATGACTGGGGCGAGGGTGAGCTTGAAAAACATTCTGGCCCGCGTGAATGGCAGCGAGAAGGCCTGCGTGAAATCGCAACAGCACTGCAAAACCCAGACACTCGGCACCAGCCCATTCAGATTGCCCGGGCTTCTGGCCACGGTATTGGCAAATCCGCATTCATTGGCATGATTACGAACTGGGCCATGTCCACACACCACGATACTCGCGTGGTGATTACGGCCAACACGGAAACGCAGCTGCGCACCAAGACCGCACCCGAGGTGTCAAAGTGGTTTCGCCTGGCGCTCACCTCGCATTGGTTCAAAACCCCGGCCATGTCCATCTACAGCGTGGATACAGAGCATGAAAAGAACTGGCGGGTTGACTTTACGCCATGGTCAGAGAACAACACCGAAGCCTTTGCCGGTTTGCACAACGAGGGCAAACGCATTGTATTGATATTCGATGAGGCCTCAGCCATTGCAGACAAAGTGTGGGAAGTGGCAGAAGGTGCATTGACCGACGAATACACCGAAATCCTCTGGATTGCATTTGGTAACCCCACTCGAAACACCGGGCGTTTCAGGGAGTGTTTCAGAAAGTTTCGCCACCGCTGGATGACCAAGCACATCGACAGCCGTACTGTGGAGGGCACCAACAAGGCCAAGCTGCAAGAAATGGTTGATGACTACGGCGAAGACTCCGATATCGTGAAGGTGCGCATTCGGGGCATGTTCCCCAGTGCGTCGCTCAAGCAGTTTATTCCCACGCACTTGGTCGACGCGGGCAAGGGCAAGCACCTGAAAATCAACCAGTACGACTTTGCGCCGGTGATCATTACCTGCGACCCGGCATGGGAAGGCGACGACGAGCTGGTGATTGCTATGCGCCAGGGTCTGTATTTCCAGATTCTTGAGGTGATACCCAAGAACGACAACGATGTGTTGATAGCCAACAAGATCGCAGCCTATGAAGACAAGTACCAGGCTGATGCGGTCAACATCGACGGTGGCTATGGAACAGGCATTGTCAGCGCCGGCAAAACCATGGGCCGCAACTGGTTCATCGTGTGGTTCAGTGGTGAAAGCCCTGATCCAGGCTATTTGAATATGCGCGCCTACATGTGGGGGCAAATTAAGGAATGGCTGGCTGCGGGTGGTGCTATTCCTGATGACGATGGCTTGTACGAAGACCTTATTGGGCCTGAAACAGTATCGAGGTTGGACGGCAAAATTCAGCTTGAGAGCAAAAAGGACATGAAGACTCGTGGCCTGATTTCACCCAACAAAGGCGATTCGCTTGGGTTGTCATTTGCACGCAAGGTAACCAAGAAGAAGGCCGATTTCGGCGGTGCGCTTAACTCAAAACCCAAAGAGCACAATCCCTACGAAGATTTCTGAACCCTCGTAAGGAAGCACCATGTGTGATCCAGTCACAGCAGGCATTGCGGCAGTTGGATCAATTGCCGCAATTTCGCAGATGCCCAAACCTCCTCAGCTACCTGAGCCTGAAAAGATTCAACAAGCCCAGCAGGCAAAGCGACCAAACGATCAACGCACCGGCCCACGTGCTGGCACCACTCAACAAGGCGGCATGCCTTCACCTCAAAGCACGCTGCTGACTGGCCCTGGTGGCGTTGACCCCAGCATGTTGCAGCTCGGCCGTTCCACTTTGTTGGGCCAGTAACCCATGGAAATGAAGTGGACCCCAAGGCAGCAGAAGCAATCGCGGCTTACTCAGCTCGACACGGAGTTTTCAAGCTGGATGACGGAGTATCGCGACATTGCCCGGTACCTCACACCGCGCCGTGGCCGCTTTATCCATACGGACCGTAACAAGGGCGGCAATCGTCAGCATTCCATTCTCGATTCCACGGGCACTTATGCGCTGCACATTCTGCAGGCTGGAATGATGTCGGGTGCCACTTCCCCCGCGCGGCCATGGTTTCGCCTGGCTATTCCCGACAAAGACCTGATGGACTACGGGCCGGTAAAGATTTGGCTCAACGATGTAACGCTGATCATGCGAGACATATTCGCTCGGTCAAACACTTACCGCACGTTGCCTGGTATGTATCGCGAGCTGGGCGCATTCGGTACCGCTGCGGATTTTGTGGACAACAACTTCGACAACGTGATTCACCACCACGCCATGACGATTGGTGAGTACCGAATCTCGACCGATGATCTTGGGTACGTGGACACCTTGTACCGCAAATTTGACATGACCGTTGCCCAGGTGGTGCGCAAGTTTGGCTATGAAAAATGCAGCATGCGTACCCGTAACCTTTGGGACAACTTCAATTACGACGCCTGGGTGACCATTGTTCACGCCACTGAACCACGCCGTGAGCGCAACCCGAAAAAGCGTGATGCAGTGAACATGCCTTTCTCCAGTTGCTATTTTGAAGAGGGCACGGAAGAGCAGGGAAAACCATTTCTCAGTGAATCGGGCTTTGAGGAATTCCCGTTCCTGGTACCACGCTGGGATGTGATTGGCGGGGACATCATGGGTTCCGGCCCTGGTTCTGAGGCATTGGGCGACTTGCAGCAATTGCAGCACGAGCAAATGCGCAAAGGCCAAGGCATTGACTTCCAAACCAGACCACCGATGCAGGCCAGCGGCCAAATGAAAGGCAATGAAGCCAACATGTTGCCTGGTGGTGTGACTTACTTTGAACAGGCCGGGCAGGGCGTGGGGCTTAGCCCTGCTTTCCAATCAAGTCTGCGCCTGGATTATTTGCTGCAGGACATTGAAGACGTTCGCAAAAGGATCAAGCAGTGCTTTCACAGCGACTTGTTCCTGATGCTGGCCAACGACAACCGCAGCAACATCACAGCGCGAGAAATTGCAGAGCGCCACGAAGAAAAGCTGACGATGTTGGGCCCGGTGCTGGAGCGCTTGCACGATGAAATGCTTTCCCCGTTGATCGACATTACCTTCTCGAAGATGGTACGCGCCAATATTTTGCCGCCACCACCCGAAGAGCTGCAGGGCATGGACTTGAATGTTGAGTTTGTCAGCATGTTGGCCCAGGCTATGCGCGCTGCTGGCATTGGCTCGATTGATCGTCTGCTGGGTACCGTGGGTGCCGTAATGCAGATGAAGCAGGACGCGATCGACAAAGTGGATACCGACACCTTGATCGACAAGTACGGCGACATGTTGGGCGTAGACCCGGATTTGATTGTGGCCAACGACGAGGTGGCCATCATTCGCCAGAACCGCGCACAAGCAGCCGCCCAGGCACAGCAAATGGCAGCAGCCCAGCAAATGGCCAAAACCGCCAAAACAATGAGTGAAACCAACACAGATGGCAACAATGCGTTGACGCAAGTGGCCGGACAAATGCAAGGAGCGTGACCATGATCGACATGAAGCTGGAACCCAAAAAAAGCGAGTCCATGCTGGGTAGCGATTGCATGCCTTGCAGCGATGACATGCCCAAGTACCCCTATGGGCTTGAAATCCACATGAACAATGAGTCGCTCGAAAAGCTGGGCATTGGCCCGGAGAACATGCCGACCATTGGGGCAAGCATTCAGATGATGGCCATGGTCAAGGTCACCTCAGTGAACCTGAGTGAACGGGCTGAAGACGGCAAGGATAAGAAGAACCTGTCTGTTGGCCTGCAAATTACAGCCCTTGAGCTGATGCCAGAAAAGACCAAAAGTGCCGCCCAGGTGCTGTACGGCGATCAATCCTAGACGGTGCGCTTAACTTTTGATGCCGCATTTAATGTGTGCGCATGGACAAAGAAAGCGAATTCCTGATGACCGATGAAGAGCTGCGAGAGCGCGACTTAACTGACGCGCAAAAGCAGCGAATCAAAAAGATTGAGGAAGACGACTTTCGTTGGCTGATGGCAGACAAACGCGGTCGTCGAATTATGTGGCGCTTGCTTGAGAGAACCCGGGTTTACCAATCCAGTTTTACAGGCAATTCACAAACATTCTTCCTCGAAGGCACAAGAAACGTAGGCCTGATGCTGATTAGCGACATCCAAAAACACTGCGCAGAGCAGTTTGTTGTGATGCTTAAGGAGCACATGAGTAATGAGCGATAACGGCCAAGCCACCACCGACGCCGCAAGCGAACAGGCTGCATCAGCAGCCGACACCACGTTGTTAAGCACTGAAACCCAAGACCAGTCCGGAGCACCGGCACAGACACCAGCAGCAGATGAAAACGGTGGGCAGCAGCAAGCCGATTCGAAGCCAGCCGGTGAAGGTGAAAAGCCAGGTGAAGCCAAAAAAGGTGAAGAAGGCAAACCCGATGGGGACAAGAAAGAACCCATTGAGTACGACCTGAAAGCACCCGAAGGCATGCAGTTGGATGCCGAGGCACTGGACGAGTTTAAGGGCATTGCCAAAGAACTTGGTTTGGAAAACGAGTCTGCCCAGAAGCTGACCGACCTTGGCACCAAATTGGCTGCCAAGTGGGAAGCCAAACAGGTGGAAACCATTCAAGCAGCGCAGGCCGAGTGGGCCGAGCAAAGCAAAACCGACAAGCGATTCGGCGGCGATGCATTGCAGGAAAACTTGGGAATTGCAAAGAAAGCCCTGGATACGTTCGCGACACCAGAGCTGAAGCAACTACTGGACAAGAGCGGATTGGGCAATCACCCCGAGGTGATCAACGCTTTCTACAACGTGGGTAAAGCAATTAGCGAGGATCGATTTGTAAATGGCGGTAAAGCGCCAAGCAACGCAAATCAACCTCTTATGCAACGTGCAGCAAATGCGCTGTACGGCGGAAACGGAAATTAACGGAGCAATTAAATGGCTACTCTTCCATCACAATCAGGTGCAGTGACACTACTCGACATGGCCAAGGCCATGGGGCCCGACAACAAAATTGCAGCGACTATTGAGTTGCTGGCTCAGACCAACGAAATGCTGTTGGACATGCCTTGGCTTGAAGGCAACCTGGTAACAGGTCACCAGTCAACCGTCCGCGTAGGCCTGCCAGCTGTTACATGGCGCAGGCTTTACAAAGGTACGCCACCTTCCAAGTCACAGCGCGCCAAGGTAGTAGATACTTGCGGCATGTTGCAGGCACGTTCTGAGGTCGACGTCGATTCTTTCATTGGCGGTGATGTTCAGCAGTTCCGTTTGTCGGAAGCCATGTCGTTCCTGGAATCCATGAACCAGACATTGCAAACTGCGGTGATCTATGAAAGTGAAACGCTAAACCAGGAACGAATTACCGGTTTTGCGCCCCGTTATTCAACACTGAACCCAGCCGTACAGTCCTCACAGAACGTGATTGATGCAGGTGGCACCGGTGATGACAACACATCGATTTACTTGGTGTGCTGGGGCGAGAACACCGTTCACGGTATTTACCCAAAGGGCAGCACTGCTGGTCTGAATCACAAAGACCTGGGCGAAATCGACGCATTTGACGAGGATCGCAACCGGTTCCGCGCATTTGCGGATTTGTGGGACTGGAAGTGTGGTCTTACAGTTCGCGATTGGCGCTATGTGGTGCGTATTGCCAACATTGATGTCTCTGATTTGTTGGCGCAAACCGGAACTCAGGCACCTACAGCGGCAACTGCGATCATCAAGCTGATGGTTAAAGCCATGGCTCGCATTCCAATGCAGGGCATGGGTAAGTGTGCGTTCTATGCACACCGCACTGTCAAGGAAATGCTTGGTGTAGCGGCACTGGACAAATCTTCTGGCGGTGTCTTGGCCATTCAGCCTGCAATCAACCAGTTCGGTACCGTGGCACCTGGCAGCGTGAACAACGGCACTTTGTCGTTCCTCGGCACACCGATTCGAACAGTCGATGCGCTGCTTACAACCGAAGCACGCGTTGTGGCCTAAGCGGCTACACCAACCAAACGGAGCATGAACCATGATTATCGATTCACAAAATGAGTTTTCGGTTGAACAGGCGGTTACTGCAACCGCGATCAGCACGAACGTGTACGACAACAACAGCGAAAGCGTGGCCAACGTTGGGCAGGCACTTGGGGTGGATGGCGACATTTACCTGGTGGTGCAGTGTGACGAAACCGCGACTGCTGCTGGTGCTGCAACCCTGACAGTGACGCTGGAATCAGCTGAGAACGAAGCCCTGAGCACAAACCCGGTTGTGCACTATTCGACTGGTGCGCTGGCCTTGGCAGCACTCGAAGCTGGTCAACGCCTGGTTGCTGTAAAGCTGCCCCAAGCGTTTGATTACAAGCGCTACATGGGTATTCGTTACACCGTGGCAACAGGCCCACTGACAGCGGGTAAGTTCTCCGCTTTCTTGGCACACAACGTCAACGCCAACAAGCCATACAAGTCTGGCTTCTCGGTTCAGTAAAGGAGGTTGAGTCATGTTGGTAATTGCAAAAGTTCGTGGCTACTTCGACGGCATTCGTGAACCAGGCGAAAAGTTCAATGTACCCGATGGCCGCAAGGCCAGCTGGTACACGCCAGTGGAATCACCCAAGGAAGCAAAAGAGCCAGCACCCAAAAGCAAGAAGGCTGCTGGTGAAGGTGATGCTGGCGGCGAAGGCGCTGGCAAGAAAGAAGGTGAGGGCGCTAGCGACCCAAAATGATTTGTTGAACTTGTCTCCTCAACAATATTTCAGGGCGCTTCATGCGCCCTTTTTTCTAAGGTGTAGCCATGGCCAGTGAAGTTGATATTTGCAATTTGAGTGTTTCCCACATTGGTGAGGAGGCCACCATTTCAAGCATCAGGCCGCCCGAGGGTGGCCCAATTGCTGAAACCTGCGCCCGGTTTTACCCAGTGGCGCGTGACATTTGCCTTGAGCAACACATGTGGAACTTCGCCACGCGCCGGCAAAACCTTTCTGAGGTGACGAACGATCGCAGCAACTGGCAATACGCCTACGCAAAGCCAAGTGATTGCGTTCGTGTGATTTCCATCCTGCCTGAATGTGCCACTTCGGAGCAGGAGGGCGACACGATGGACTATGTGATTGAGACTTTGGAGAACGGCAGCGAGGCGATTTTCACCAACGAGCCCAATGCGCACATCAAGTACATTCGCCGCGTAACTGACACCACCAAATTCACCCCGCTTTTTGTCAGTGCCGTGTCTTGGCTATTGGCCAGCTACATTGCCGGGCCGATCACCAAGAAGTCCAACCTGAAAACCTCGTGCTACCAAATCCACATCACTGAGCTGAACAAAGCCATTGCCATGGATTCAAATGCACGCCACCTGAAAACGCTCGAGAACCACCGGCCAGAGTGGATTCAGGCGCGCGGCAATGACACCAATTACTACGATCCATTTGGACGGAACCGCAAAGTATGAAGACATTGATTCGTTCATTTGCCGGCGGTGAGGTCACTTCTGAACTGGTAGCCAGAACAGACCTGGTGAAAGTGGTTACCGGGCTGGAAAAATGCCTGAACATGATTGTTTTGCCGCAAGGCCCGGTGCAGAACCGGCCGGGCTTTCCATTTGTTCGCAAGGCCAAGTATTTCAGCGATGTGAGCAAAAATGTACGCATGTTGCCCTTTGTGTTCAGCGACAACCAGGCGTTTTCAATGGAGGTGGGCGACCAATACATTCGGTTTCACCGCAATGGCGCAACCCTGTTGGTGTCTGGTGTGGCCGCTTACAACGGTGCAACACCGTATGAACCGGGCGACCTGGTTGTTCAAGGTGGAGTTAATTACTACTGCAAGGCTGAAACCACCGGCAATGCACCGCCCAATGCCACATTCTGGTACCCGCTCGATGGCGATATTTTCGAGGTACCCACGCCGTACCTAAGCGCCGATGTAATGGACCTGCATTTTGTGCAAGAAGCCGATGTGTTCACCATTACCCACCCGAGCTACCCGCCCAGCGAATTGCGGCGAATGGGTGCGACCGATTGGGTGTTAACGCCCATTCAGTTTGAGCCCACGGTGGTGGCGCCCACCGACCTGACTGTGGAAGTGACTGACGGTACCGGCACGATTCTGTATGCCTACACGCTGACCACTGTGAACGAAGACGGTGTTGAAGAAAGCTACCAGGCGGACCAGGCATTGAACCCGGCAACAGCCAAGGCAGTGACTTCATTGACTGCTGCAAGCCCGGGCGTCTTCGGTGTGGTAGGCCATGGCTTTGTTGAGAATGATCCAGTTTACCTGGATGGGTTGGTGGGGCCAGTGTCGCTGAACGACGAGTACTACCTGGTCAACAGTGCACCCACGGTTGACACACTAACTCTGAAAACCCGCAATGGCGTTGCGATTGATACATCTGCTTTGCCGGCGTATGTGAGTGGCGGAACCATCACCTTGGCTGCTGTGAAAAACGACCTTGCAGCCGCCGATGCAAAGAACACCATTCGCTGGACTGCTGCACCTGGTGCATTTCGTTACAACGTGTACAAAGACTTCAACGGGGTATGGGGCTACATTGGCCAGGCGCAGGGAACTTCGTTCATCGACGACAACATCACGCCTGACACCACCAAAACACCACCGATACCCAACAACCCATTTGTGGGTACCGGAAACTACCCCGCAGCAGTGGGTTACTTCGAGCAGCGCCGCGTGTTTGGTGGAACCACAAACAGGCCCCAGAACATCTGGATGACCAAAAGCGCCACGGAAAACAACCTGAGCAATTCCATTCCTACCCAGGATGATGATGCGATTGCCTTTAGGGTGCGTGCGCGCGAGTTGAACACCGTTCGACATGTTGTGCCGATCGGAGACTTGCTGCTGCTGACCTCTGGCGCCGAATTCAGGGTGATCAGCCAAAACAGCGACGCACTGACCCCGAATACCATTTCAGCCCGGCCCCAGTCGTACGAAGGTGCAAACAACGTGCAACCCATTTTGACTGGCAGCAAGGTTTTGTTTGCCCAGGCTCGGGGTGGTCGTGTTCGGGAAATGGCCTATGAGTGGGAATCAAGCGGCTACAGCTCGGACGACATCAGCGTGTTGGCCCCGCATTTGTTTGACGACTACACCATCACCGACATGACCTATGCCAAGGCACCCAACAAGATTGGTTGGTTTGTGCGTAGTGATGGGCGATTGCTTGGGCTCACCTACTTGCCTGAGCAGCAGGTGGTGGCCTGGCATCAACACAGCACGCGCAAAGGCAAATTCCGTTCGGTATGCGCAATACCCGAAGGCAATGACGATATTTTGTATGCCGCTGTTGATCGTTACATCAATGGCCAGTGGGTGAAATACATTGAGTGTTCAGCTTCGCGCCGCTTTCAAGACCCAGAAGATTGCTTCTTCGTTGACTCTGGCCTTACCTATGATGGCAGCGTAAATGCTGTACTGACTCTGGATGCCGATGCACAAACTCAAGGTGCAACCGGCGTGCCGTTCTCTGCTTCCGCTGCGGTCTTTGTTGCTGGCGATGTGGGCAGGCGCATTTCCTACCGGTACCAGCTGGTCGACAGTGAAGGCGAAGGCGGTGATTTTCTTACAGCTCAGGCCACAATCACCGGCTTTGTAGATGCAAGCAATGTGACTTGCACAATCAATCGGCCTTTCCCAGCCGACTTGGCCACGATCGATGCCAATGAATGGGCACTGACCGTGACCACCATTTCCGGGCTTGATCATCTTGAAGGTGAAACGGTTTCTATCCTGGGCGACGGTGGTGTTCGCCCAGTGCGGGTGGTGACGGGTGGATCAATCACGCTGGATCAGCCAGCCGCCAAGGTACAGGTGGGGCTTGGGTACTTCTCCGACATTCAAACCTTGCCGTTGTCCATCGAGATTCAAGCCTTCGGACAGGGCTCAGTGAAAAACATCAGCAAATTGTATGTGCGCGTGCACCGTTCTCGCGGCATTTTTGTTGGCCCAGCGTTTGACCGATTGACTGAAGACAAGCCAAGGACCAATGAGCCGTATGGCGCTGCCCCGCGCCTTAAAACCACGCAAATACCGATTGTCATTCACGGCCAGTGGAAGCTGGACACTCCTATTTGTATTCGCCAGGCAGACCCATTGCCTTTGACTGTGCTTGGAATTGTTCCGGAGGTGGACATTGGCGGGTAAAAAGCTGCATTGCCTATTTGGCATTAAAGACGATCTTCATGAGTTTGCCGAAGCTGCGATCAACACCTTGCCGTTGTGTGCCATGAATGCGCCACTGACCTGGTGCCAAGACTTTGGCAGCGTTCAGGCCGGGATTCTGCACCGCGATGACAACTTTCAAATTGAACTGATTGTGGTGCAGCCCAATGTGTGGATTCCCGAGCACGTGCACCCAGGCACAGACACCATCGAATACCCCATCAGTGGCCATGTTCGATTCGTGATCAATGGACAGGCACTCTTCGATGGCTATGACGATGATAGGTTTCTGAGTTTTTCCAAAGGCAAGGGCGTTCGCATCAACCAGGGCGATGTGCATGCTGGCCAAACGCTGCCCATGGGTGCAATGTTCCTTTCTATCCAACGGTGGGACACCAAGCAGCCTGACCACATTGGGAATAACTGGGTGGGTGCGGGTGTATCTGATACACACCACAAAATTATTGAGGGGCTGCGATGAACCAAGGCCAGTTTGTGGCGCCAACGCCAGAGCACATCCAATATATTGCTGAGCACATGCGCGAGGCTGACCGGCAAGAGGTGTTTGCCATGCGAGGCGAGGATGCCGACCTGCACTATGTGTTGGCCAACGCAGTAAAACGATCAACCTGGTGCGTGTGTGGCCTTGCTGCCGATGGAACACCAGTTTCCCTGGTGGGTGTGGCGCCGGTTTCGTTAATCGGTGGTGTGGGGGCCCCGTGGTTATTGGGCACAGACCGGGTGCGGGAATTCAGCGGTGCGCTTATCCGTTATGGCCGCGATTACATTCAGTCCATGACTTCGCAGTATCCACAATTGATCAATTATGTGGATGCGCGAAACACGGCAAGTATTCGCTGGCTCAAGCGGCTGGGCTTCACCATTCATGATGCCGAACCCATTGGCCACCAAGGCTTGCCGTTTCACAAATTCACGATGGGGTAATTATGTGTGAACCAGCCTCCGCGGCAACTCTGGCCTCTGCCTCACAAGGTTTGATGATCGCCGGTACCGTAGCAGGTGCCTATGGCGCTTACAACCAAAGCAAGGCCAGCAAAGCCAGCCTGGAATACCAGGCTTCAGTTGCACGAAACAATGCCGAGTACAGCGAAAGCCAGGCGCGTGATGCCATTCGCCGTGGCCAAGTGGCCGAGAACGATGTTCGCCGCCGCACTGCACAGCTTCGAGGGTCGCAACGTGCGCGCCTGGCTGCCAACGGGATTGACCTTGGCGAAGGCAGCGCGCTGAATATTTTGTTGGACACCGACTATTTCGGTGAGCTGGATGCCTTGAATGTACGGGACAACAGCAACCGAGAAGCTGCTGCGTTGCGCACACAAGGCTCGAACCAGATTGGCAACGCCAACCTGCTGGATGCACGCGCGGGCATGGAAAGCCCTATTGGCGCAGCGCTGCCCACTTTGTTGACTGGTGCTGGTGCAGTGGCCAATTCTTGGTACCGCAATAAATCCCCAATCACCCCCAACTATTCTTTGCCGACCCAGCCAAGCCTTGGTTTCAAAGTGAGGTAAGACATGCCCACCGTACCCAAGTATCAGCAGCAAACCGAGCTGCGTGGTTTACCCAGCGTTCAACAACAAAGCATTGCTTCGCCCGAGTTGCTGGGCGCTGGTGCCCGCCAGACACAAGAGGCTGGCAACGCCTTGTTGCGTGCCGGCGCAGGGCTGAGCAACATTGCAGCCGACATGCAGCAGCGTGAAGACGCTGACATGGTGTTTCAGGCCGAGGCCGCTTTTCGTGAAAGCCTGATTGGCTTTGAGCAAGAGGCGCTGACACGCACTGGCAACAAAGCCTGGGGAATTACCAAGGATGTGGACAAGTGGTTTCAGGACAACGTGGCGAAGTATTCCGAAGGCCTTACCAACGATCGTCAAAGGGCAATATTTAATCAAACTGCAACCAAGATGAAGTTACCGAGCATTGAGCGGTTCTCATCATTTGAGAATCAGCAACGGGTAAAGTCGCTTGAGCAATCCACCAATGCCACTCTTGAAACCCTGATCAACAGCGCGGCCACCACTGCGCAGATGATGAACAGTGAAGAGTTTTCAACTGCTGGTACCACGCAAACTGGGCCAGATGGTAAACCGGTACCCGGGCCACTGAGCGCACTGCAAAGCATGAAGCAAGACGGTTTGCGCCGCCTGGAATTCTATGCTGCTGACACTGGCGAGGATTCAAGCGTAACCAACCTAAAAAAGCAGCTTTACACCAGCAAGTTTCACAAGCAGGTCATTCAGGCGCGCATTGATGCCGACCCCAGCAGCGCCAAGGCTTATTACGAGGCCAACAAGGAAGAGATTGCCGGTGCTGAACGACTGAACCTTGAGGAATTGGTGCGCACTGGCGAAATGAAGGTGAAGGCCCAGTCGTTTGCCGATGCAGCTTTGAACGATGGTTTGACTGAGGTGGACGCCATTCGACAGGCGCGAGAATCGTTTCAAGGCCAAGACGAAGAGTTTGTTGTGGCCGAGATCAAAACCCGCTTTGGTGAACTGAGCCAGGCACGGGAAAGCGATCAACGCCAGGCAGCTGACGAAGCCTACGATGTGTTTTCCAGAACTGGCAGATTGTCATCAATTCCAGCCAGTGTGTTGAACCGCATGGACGGTAAAACGCGACTGGCCTTGCGCAAAGAAGCTCAAAGTATGGCCGAGGGAAGGGCGATCAAGACCGACGACAACGTGTATTACAGTTTGCATCAGGAAGCGATCAATAATCCGGCCGTATTTGCAAAGCGTGATTTGCGCCAGGTGTTCGACAAGCTGAGCCCTTCGGATCGACAGGAAATGATCAAGCTGCAGGGCAAGGTTCAACAGCCAGATGAACTGAAGGACTTGCGCACATACGACCAGCAATTGACCTTGCGGTACCGCGATCTTGGTTGGGACAACAAAGACACCAAACAAAAAGCCCAGTTTGAACGTGCGGCAAACGATGCGATTGTTGCCGAGCAGGTGGCCAATGGCAAGAAGCTGACATTTGATGAGCGTGAAAAGGTGCTCGATCGATTGCTTATTCAGGGTGGCGGTACCTGGTATTCAGCCAGCAAGCGCTTGTTTGAAGTGCAGGGCACAGAGGATGAAGCAGCCTTTGTTCGTGGTTTGGAGCCAGAAAAAAAGACATCCGCCCTGATTCAATCTATTCCGGCAATAGAGCGTCAGCAAATTGAGCAGGCTCTCAGGGCTGACGGTCGACCAGTCACAGAGCAGGCCATTCTTAACCTGTACACAGAAGTGAACCGCTGATGGACAACAAATACCTGGATTACCTGCAATCAAACCCGCAGGCAGCTGAGCCAGCACCAACGGTGAACCAGCCAACAGCAAACCCGTACTCGGAGTATTTGCAAAGCGAAAAGCGTAAGGCCTTGCGATCGAGCATGGTGAGTGCCATGGACGTGGAACCTGATGCTGCTGGCAAAGCACGAAGGCTTGCCCAGCAGTCGGGCATTCCTGCAGCGGTCGTAGAACGGAACCTGCCCGATGTTGAGCGACAAGTTCAGCTGCAACAGTTTGACGGGCTGGTGACCGAAAGCCCACGCTTGGCCAACGAACTGCAGAACCCCGAATTTGCCAAGATTGCCCGCGACGATTTGGACGTGCTCAAACGCATGGAGTCCAAGCTGTATGGTGGGATGAAGCCGATTGAGCGCGGCTTTTTTGGTGCCATCACCGAGCCTGTACAACGAGGCTTCGCTCGAGCGCGTGGTTCAATTTCGATTATTGCCAGCGAGCTGGGCCTGTACGATGGGGCCCCGGAAGAACTTGCAGTGAACCTGGCGCAACGCAATCGAGAGGTTGAACGTTTCCCGATGCCGGCCAATGTGGCAGATGGCTTGACGGAAATTACTCAGTATTCTCGACTGGGAGAAACGGCAAAGGCCGCTGGGGCAATTATCCGCAACCCACAATCTGTGCTGGAAGTGACGCTCGAATCCTTGGGTGCTAGTTCGCCCGGAATTGCTGCTTTTGCACTAGGGTCAGCATTTGGACCTGTTGGCGGTGCTGTAGGCGCAGGAACGGGAAGCTTCGCCGTGGAATATGCAAACACCATTAACGAGGTGGTGACAGAAAGCGGTGGCAGCACAACCGATGCCTTTTCAATTGGCCGCGCGATGGCCAACCCAGAAGTGATGGAGGCAGCGCGCGAGAAGGCATTAAAGCGAGGCATTCCAATTGCATTGTTTGATGCACTTACCGCGGGTGTGGCGGGTCGATTGCTGGCTGGCGCCACTTCGTCAACCGGATCAGTTGCAGCACGCACGGCTGGTGAATTGGGTATTCAGGCGACTGGTGGCGCAGCTGGTGAAGCAACTGCACAGGGTTTGACTGGTGAATTCAATCCCGGCGAAATTCTGCTTGAGGCATTTGCCGAAATTCCAACGGCCATTATTGAGGTGCCAGCCAATTACCGGGATGCGCGCGGTGCAGCCAGAATGCGCGACACGATCGCAGCGGCTGAGAAGGTGCAACAACAGATTCAAGCGCAAGTTAACCAGGCACAGGGCGCAGAGCAAAATGCCCAAGTACTGCGTGACATGGCAGCGGACAGCAGCGCCAGTAAGGCCCGAGAGCGCGACCCAAAGGCGTTTGAGCAGTACATCGACCGTGTTGTTGAAGACGGCCCAGTTCAGGACCTGTACATCGATGCCCAAACACTGGTGAACAAGTTGAACCAGTCTGGTATCAGCGTGGCTGAATTGAGCCAGGCCTCCCCAAGTGTTGCCGCACAGTTGCCCGAGGCCTTGGCTGCCGGCGGCGATATTGTGATTCCCGTATCGGAATACATGGCGAGGGTGGCGGGTACCGGGCTGGATGAAGCGCTGATTCCTTCCTTGCGCACCGATGTAAGCGCCATGAGCGAGGAACAGGCTCAGGTGTTTTACCAGGAGCAAACGCAGGTTTTCCAGCAGGAAGCTGAGCGTGTAATTGGCCAACAAGCGCAGACCGACGCTTTTATGGAGAGTGCTGACCAGGTAGAGGGGCAGTTACTCGAGCAACTGAACAAGGCCGGTCGCTTTCAGCCTCGTTCAAACGAACTGAAAGCCAGCTTTGCCAAGTCGTTTTATTCCACCTTGGCCGATACCTTGGGTGTAACCCCGACCGAGGCTTTTGAGCGGTACCCATTGCAGATTCGGGCAGACTTTCTGCCTGATTTGGCAGGTGGCGGGCGGTTTGATCAGGCAAAAGCTGATGAACCAGTAATGGACTTTGAGCAGGCGCGTGAATATTTCAAAGCCAATTTGCAGGGTAAAGAAATTGATAGGCCAGGCCTGGGTAAGGTAAGAATTACCGGAAAGGGATGGAAAAAGTTTAAGGGTGGGGTGAAGGCCGATCCCTCAAAAACAGATTTATTGCAGTTTATTCCCGATGTTATTCAGTCCGGTGAATACATCGGACGCTTTCCTTTGGATAAGGTGCGTAGCGATGACATTGTGGCGTTTCATCACATTCAGAAGACCGTACAACTTCGCGGCAACGACGTTCGAGTAGGTGTGACGCTGGGTGAGGATCAGTTCGGCAATTTGTTTTACAACATCAACCGTGATCCAGATGCGCTGCTTCAAAAGAAAAAGGGCTCTGATGTTACCGGGGAAATAGCCCCGGGTTCAGAACCCTCGGAGGGTGCGAACACCCTGAGTCAAAGTGTATTGGATGATGGGTCTGAGGTCAATATTGAGATTTTGGAGCAAGGAGAACGCGGCTCAATCGCCTTTGGCAACGACATAACCCAAACGCCTTCAGTGCTTACACTGGCCGCTGGTTCAGACCTCAGCACCTTTTTCCATGAAAGTGGCCACTTCTTCCTTGAGGTGTATTCCGACTTGGCCAGCAGGCCAGATGCACCAGCTCGAGTGCAAAGCGACATGGCCGCGATTCTGGACTGGATGGGTGTAAAAGGTTCGCCCGAGCTTACGCCCTTGCAACAGTGGCGGGCAATGAGCATTGATGAACGCCGCCCCATGCATGAAAAGTTTGCCCGTGGGTTTGAGGCTTATTTAATCAAAGGCGAGGCACCCAGCCTTGAACTGCGCGACGCTTTCCGCACCTTCAGTGCCTGGATCAAGAATGTGTACAAGAACCTGTTGGCTCAGTTCCGTGGCAATACTGACCGCGCATTGGACACCAACCTGAGCCCGGAAATTCGCCAGGTGATGGACCGTATGCTGGCCACTGATGCGCAAATTCAACAGGCCGAGTTTGCCCGCTCGATGTTCCCCACCGTCCAAACCGCTGAAGAAGCAGGCATGAACCAGGAGCAGTGGGAGGCATACCAGGCGAAAGGCAAAGACGCGACCGCCACCGCTGTTGAGCAGTTGCAGCGCAAGAGCCTGGCCGACATGAAGTGGTTTGCTAATGCCAAGGGTAAGGCGATCAAGGAAATTCAAGCCAGAGCGCGAGATATTCGAAAACAAATGATGGCTGATGTTACGGCTGAAGTGATGGCTCGACCAATTTATCAAGCCTGGCAGTTTCTCAAATCAAAATCAGATGGACCAGATACCCCGGCTGGTAAGTTTTCGGTGGAAGCGCTTTCTGAAATGTATGGCGGCAAGGGCGATTCTGGGTTTGATAAATATGCCCTGCTGGATTGGCAGCGCTTAACCTCAGAAAGAATGACTTCAGCGAAAGAGGGCATTCATCCTGATTATGTTGCTGATATGTTTGGTTTTTCTTCTGGCGATGATTTGGTTCGGATGTTGATTAAAGCTGAAAAACCATCCGAGGTAATTGAACGTTTAACTGACGAACGCCTTTTGCAAGAGTATTCCGAGCTGGCCACCGCTGAGCAAATTGAGCGTGCAGCGGAAGAAGCAATTCACAATGACGCCCGCGCCCGCTTTGTGGCCACAGAGCTTGAGGCACTGAATCAAATCAATAACCAGCGCGAGAGAACCCCGCGCGGTGGTTCGGTAAACCTGATTTTGAAGGCCGCTAAACAGTTTGCCAGAGATATAGTGGGGCGCAAAAAGCTGAAGGATATTCGCCCAAGCCAGTTTGCCAATGCCGAGTCGAAGGCAGGGCGCGAAGCCATGGCAGCACAGAAGGCGGGAGATTATGCCGCGCTGGCACAGGCCAAGCGAAATCAGGTATTGAACGGCGCTGTAACCAAAGAAGCCGTGGCGGCACTGGATGAAATAGCGAAAATCAGGAAGTTTTTCACTTTTGTAACCAAAGGCAACAATAAAACTTTGGTTGAAAAAGGACGAAACCCAGACATCGTAAATGCAGCTAGGGCAATTCTTTCGGCTTACGGGTTGGCTCCTCGACTCAAGAATAGCGCACAGGAGTACATGGAGGTTCTGAAGCGTGAAGACCCGCGGATGTTTGAGTCATTAAATCCATCTGTGGAAAGAGCGATTGCAGATGCAAAGCCGCTCAATGAGCTGACCCTTGATGAGCTGCGCGTTTTAAACCAAGAAATCGATTCAATGTGGAACGCTGCCAAGCGCATGCGTGAAATAGAAATTGATGGAAAGAAAGTTAATCTTGATGACATTGCCGCAGCTGTAGGTGATCGAATCAACGAGATAGGCGTTCCAAGTGAAGTGCCCGGTGAAAAAAGTGCACTTACTGACCAAGACCGTGCGCGAAAGGGTTTGCAGTTTGCCGGAGCCCTGCTTAGGCGCGTTGAGCAATGGGCGGAAGCAAAAGACGGCAAGTTTGGTGGCCCGTTCTTGCGTTACATTTTCCAGCCAGTTAAAGAAGCGGCAGACCGGTACCGTACAGACAGGATGAAATACAGAAAGCAATATGCGGAACTGGTCAAGGAAGTGGCACCGAACATCCAGAAAGGTAAAATTGAAGCACCTGAGCTTGGGTATACCTTCGGAGCCGGGAAAAACGGTGTTGGCACGGCGGAATTACTGCATGCGATATTGCACACGGGCAATGAATCAAATAAACGAAAGTTGCTACTTGGCAGGAAGTGGGCAACACAAAACCCTGACGGCTCTCTTGATACATCGCGGTGGGATAACTTCATTAACAGAATGCATGCCGATGGGCTGCTAAAAAAAGAGCATTACGATTTTGCACAGGGCGTATGGGATTTACTTGAGGAAATGAAGCCACTTGCCCAAAAGGCCCATCGCGATGTCTATGGTCGGTATTTTGATGAAGTGACGGCTGATGGTTTTGACACTCCGTTTGGGGTTTATAAGGGTGGCTATGTGCCCGCGCAAGCAGACCCGGAGATTGTTCCTGATGCGGCTTTGCGCAAACTGGCCGAGGCAGAAAACGAGAACATGGCCTTTTCATTTCCATCGACATCCAAAGGTTTTACCAAGTCACGGACTGAGTACAACAGGCCGCTCGTTTTAGACCTTAGAACACTTGCCCAGCACATAGACAAAGTTTTGCTGTTTTCCCACATGGAAGCCCCGGTGCGAGATGTTCAGCGGCTTTTAATGAGGAAGGAGGTAAGCTACGGCTTAAACAGGATGGACCCAGCGGCCTACGAGGGTATGCTGATACCCTGGTTGAACCGGTCAGCACGGCAACAGGTTGAAACGCCTATTGTTGGTGACGGTCGGGTTTCTCGTGTTCTTTCTGTCGTGAGAAATCGGGCCGGTATGCAGCTGATGTTTGGAAATATATCGAACACGCTTCAACAAATTACAGGCTTTGTCAGTATTTTTGGAGCAGGCATAAAGCCTTCATACATCAAGCGCGCAACCGCTCAATACATTTCGAATCCACGAAAAACCAGCGAATTGGTGGCTGAAGCCTCAATTGCGATGCGTGATCGTATGCAAAACGAAATAGCAGCGATAAATGATTCAATGAGCCAAATTCTTTTGAATCCAACGCTGTATCAAAATGCTCAAGCTTGGTCGCAAAAGCACGCTTATTTTCTTCAAGCGGCGTTTGATAACGTGATAAGCCCAATCGTTTGGCTTGGGGCATACAACCAAGCTCTATCTGAAAAAATGAGCGATCAAGACGCTGTGCGTTTTGCAGATGGAGTTGTTCGAAAAACTCAAGGGTCAAACCAAGCTGAGGATGTGAGCAGAATTGAAACTGGCCCGGCATATGCCAGGATGTCCACTCAGTTTTTTGGCCATTTCAATATGGTGGCGAACACCACTGTTACTGGGCTGCAGCAGGTGGCGAGCGATGTCGGCTTGGTTAAGGGGGCTGGCCGAGCCTTGGGTATCGTTTTTTTTGGTGTTCTAGCTCCCGCCTGGATTGCAGAGGCAATTGCAATAGCGTTTCGTGGCGGCCCAGAAGATGAGGATGATGACGGTTACTTAGATGACTGGTTGTCTCAAGCTATTGGCATGGGCACTTTAAAAACTTTGCTGGCTGGTATTCCATTTGTTGGCCAATTAGCCAATGCCGGTATCAATCGTTTCAACGGTAACCCGATGGATGATCGGGTGGGCGCCTCACCAGCGGTGAGCCTGCTTGAGTCTTCAGTTGGAGCACCTTCTACAGTTTATAAAGCCATGGTTGAAGATGGAAGTAAGGCTCGTGCTGTGAAAGATGTTGCTACAGCCGTGGGTATTGTTACTGGTTTGCCAGCCATGGCCGCATCTAGACCAATAAGTTACCTTGTTGGAGTGGCAGATGGGCAAATAGAGCCTACCAGCCCGGTCGATGCTGTGCGCGGCCTTGTGACGGGGACACCAAGCAAAGAAAGCCGTCAATAAATTAAAGGCTGGGTTGCCTGGGAAGAAGGTGAAGCACCGGCCACTTCAATTCTGCTTGGCCCACCCTCACGAGATTGATGGGGTGCGCTTAACCCCGGCGATGCACGTGAAAATTCGTGCATCGCCAAGGGGTACCGCACATGACAGTTCAAAGCACAGATCGCAAAGCAGGGCCGTTTTTCGGCGGCACCATTCTCCCGTTCGAATTCAAAGTTTTCTCAAAAGAAGACATTCAGGTTATTTGGACCAGTGCCGCTGGTGTTGAAAGCATCTTGGTACTGGACAGCGAATACTCTGTAACCCTGAACCCAGATCAAGACAACACACCAGGCGGTTCGGTCACATTGAACACCGCAATTTCCGGTGGGGCAAATACTGTAATTATTGGTGACCTTATTTATGATCAAGGCACCGATATTCGAAACCAATCAGGTTTTGAACCCGAGACTATTGAAGACGCGCTGGATCGCGTGACGATTCTGGTACAACAGCTGCTTGAAATGGCAAAACGAACATTGCGCATTCCAGCATCTTCCAGTTCATCGATCAGCACTCAACTTCCCCAGCCTACCGCAGGAAACGTGCTGGGCTGGAACGGCGAAGCCAATCAACTGGTAAATCTATCCCCGCAAGACATTGCCACCACGGTGGCTTTTGGTACCGCTTTTGTGGACCAGTTCGAAGGCGACGATGTTGAAACCGAGTTTTCACTAAGCGCAAACCCAGCGCTGCTGGCCAACATGGATGTGCAGGTTGATGGCGTTTCACTGCGCAACGGGATTGATTTTGTGCTGCTGGCCGGCGCTGTAATCAAGTTTACAACCCCACCTGCTGCGCCCAGCGTGCCAGGAGAGCCCAATATTCAAGTTCGTGGAACCGTGGCAGTTCCACAAGGGTTTGATACCGCTGATGTGGTTGTTACGCAGTTGCCGGAGTCGGGTTTATGGACGACTGTGCAGGGGTTTATTAACCGGATTGTGTCGAGCATTGGGGCTTCGATTGTTGGATTTATTCAGAATGGCGTATACGCTATACAGCGGAGTGTTCAAGATAAACTTCGAGAATATGTGAGTGTTTCAGATTACGCCAGCTTTCAAGACGCAATTAACACCGGAAGGCATGTCACTATTCCAGATGGGGTTATGGTCACGGTTTCCGAGGCTTTGACCGGATTAGTTCCTGGACAAGTGATTAAGGTTCAAGGAGTCGTCTTAGCTCAAGTCGCAAAGTGGCTGGTTATTGATGGTGCAGATTATACAAAGGTAGTTGGCTTTGGTGGCGAGGTTCGTTTTGACTCAGCCGTTATCAACAACCGTGACGGAGTAAGTAGCATTGGCGCTGGTATTCACATCACCAATTCTTCTTACGTTGAAGTGTCCGGCCTAAAAGTCACGGCACTCAACAGCGACCGCACACTGACTTCGTTCGTTGTAGGCACCAAAAGTTCAGTGGGTTCTGTCGTCAGAGACAACGTGCTGACTAATATCGGTATTGGCGTGATTGCTGGATGGACTGACGATGTAACTCAGCAAGACTTGAACGACGTTCCAACAAGTAAATGGACGATTAAGAAAAACACATTCAACAATTGCGGTCGCGCGGCTTATGCAAACATCATGATCCGCTCAAAGAACAATTCGTTCTCTCGAACAGACCCTTACGCTTACACAGCGCACCGAATCATTGGCAATAAAACCAACGGGCTTGGCGGCGGCGGCGCATCGGACATTGCCATTGAATACTGGTCAAATGGTGGCGTGATTCGGGACAACGTGCTAATTGGCAATGATGTTGATACGTTTTCACATATTGCTATTTCATGCGCCAAGGCCTACGACAAAACAATTACAGGTAACGAAATTCGCGGCGCTTGGAATTACCAGGGCATTGAGCTTGCAACTTGCGACTCTTGCATTGTTTCAAACAACAAAATATATGGCTTGACCAACGCAGACGCGAACTGTGCGGCTGTAGGTGTTTCTGTGGCTGTTGTTGGTGATCCAGCATCTAATTCGAACATCATTCAAGGTAATGCTTTCGTAGATTGTAAGGTAGGTGTTTTAACTGGTGGCGCATCAACTGCCGTGCCTTATGCTGCAAAAACGGTGATTACTGGAAACAGTTTTGAAGGCACTACCCAAAGGTCGGTCTATAACTTCGGGCAAAACACGCTTATTTCTGGGAACTCATTTAAAGGAGCAACTCCTGTTGAGGTGCTCTATGGCTCTGTAGATGTTGTTGGAAACTACATCACGACAACTTCACCATTTGCTCTTTATGCACTTGCAACAGCAGGTGAGGTGAACGTAAAAAACAACAAATTTGAAGGCTGGGGAACATCTGGTCAAAATGGAGCGATTTACTTTACTCATGCCGCTAGCGGGCAAATTGTTGGCAACAAGTTTCTTTCTGATGGCCGCTCTCAAAGCGGATGGTCATTTGGGATGGTCGCGTTGGTTAAGCCCAGCGCAGCCGGGTCGGCAAACGATACGCCGCACTTTGTTGGGAATGATAATTTCTATAGTGGCGTTTTGGCTCAATTACCTTCTGCGGTTGGTGCATACGGCCCATTTAACACGGGAATTGGACGATCCTACTATTCAGACATGTTTGTTTCAGGGGTGCCGAATAAAGTTATATTTGGTGGTTCAGCCCCCACAGCCGGAACTTGGGCGGTCGGTGATCGGTGTATGAACACTGCGCCCGCTGCAAGCGGAAACATTGGGTGGGTTTGTGTAACAGCGGGAACTCCTGGAACATGGAAAACGTTTGGAGCTATTTCTGCGTAAAGTTTTAATGATTTGATTGATAAAGCAATAGTTTTTTTCCAACGGTGCACATACCAACCATCACATTTCCTACCATGAGCCTCACTGATTAATCGGTGGGGCCTTTTTCATGGTGCGCTTAAAACCGCTCCACCTTATTAGCATTGTTCCAGTTACACACAACCTGAGACCCTGCAATGAAAGTTGAAGATACCGCTGTTTTTTTCTCAAACAGAACAACCGAGGCCGGTGCAATCACCGGCGTAGTGGGGTGGATGGCCTCAGTCAATTGGATTGGTTGGGCTGGTGTGTTCATCGCGCTGCTTGGCCTGTTTGCAAATCTGTATTACCAACGTCGCCGTGATCGTCGTGAACAGGCTGAAAGCGAAGCCCGCTTGGAAGCACTTCGCAGGCAGCGTAACCCATGATTACCTTTCGGCAAAAAGTAGGCGGAGCTGTACTGGCTGCCTCTGCCACGCTGGTTGGTACCGTGGCCATGTGGGAGGGCACTGAGTATGTGCCTTACCGCGACATTGTTGGGGTGCTCACCGTGTGCCAGGGATACACCGGCCCCGGCATTGTGCCTGGCAAGGTGTACACCAAGGCTGAGTGCGACCAGCTGCTGGTGCAGGAATTGACCCACCATGGCCAAGGCGTGCTGAAGTGCACCAAAGTGCCGCTCAACCAAAACCAATACGATGCACTGGTTTCGTTTACTTACAACGTTGGGGTGGGTGCGTACTGTGGCAGCACACTGGTTCGAAAGCTGAACCAGGGCGATTACACCGGAGCTTGCAATGAGCTTCGCCGCTGGGTGTATGCCGGTGGCAAACGTGTTCAGGGGTTGGCCAACCGGCGAGAGTCGGAAAGGGCGCTTTGCTTGAAGCCCATGCCCACGCCCGATATCCCAGTTGAGGTGGCCACATCATGAAGCTGCCCAGTGCATTTACGGCTGTGGTGTTCATGGTCATACCCGTGGCGCTTTTGCTGCTGGGCTTTTACGCCGGCGTAAAGATGGAGGGTGGTACCGCAGCCAAGGAAAAGCTCAAGCTCCAGGAGCAGCACACCGAGCAGCTGGCCAAGGCCTTTGAAGACTACCAGGCCAAGATCGAGGCCCAACGCAAACGTGATAAGGAAGTGATTGATGGATACATTGCCGAATTGGCTCAAGTTGACAGCCGGTACCGTGAGCTTACTCGCACTGACCGCCTGCGCCTCCCTAGGTCAGTCTGTGATCCAGACCCCGTGCCCACCAACTCCCCAGGTGAATCCCGCCTTGCTGAAGGAGTTGCCCCCACCGTTGTACTTCCAGAACGAGTTGAAGCGGATCTTCGACAGCTCGCACGAACAGCCGATGAAGTGACGGCTCAGTGTCGGGCAATCTTGCAAGGTCAAGATGGGTAGTTTTGATGCGATAATAACGCAAGTGAAATTCAAGTGACTTTCAAGTGAATTAGGGTACAAAACAGGCCCTTTTTGGGTAGCGGGGCCAGTTTAAATGTTAATAAAAACAACGACTTATAAGTGCGGTAATGGCTACGAACCAAGGGGTCGTGGGTTCGAATCCTGCCAGCCGCACCAAATTAAAAAAACCCTCGCTCAAAAGGCGAGGGTTTTTTGTTATTCAGGCTCTAAAAAAAACAAATGTTCTCAATACCCGTCGTCGTTGTTGCCATTTTCTTTATCGGCGCAGGCATTCTGCATTTTGTGCTGCTGGATTTTTTCTCCAGCATCGTGCCTCCGTATTTCAGCAATCCGGAAGCACTTGTCAAAATCAGCGGTGTTTTCGAAATTCTGGGCGGCATTGGCATTTTGATTGAACGCACCCGCCAGTGGGCTGCGTATGGGTTGATTGCGCTTTGTGTGGCTGTGCTACCCGCCAATATTCACATGGCCATGCACCCGGATCAATTTGCCGATATTCCCGTGGTTCTTCTGTATTTGCGCTTGCCCTTGCAGGCTTTGGTGATCTGGGTCATCTGGAAGGCCGGTCAAAGCAGGCACTTCCAAAAATAGAATAACGATTACAGTTCTCTGCGGTACACTTTAAAAAAATACAACGCAGAGGAGACGAAAACAATGTTGAAGCCAGGTCTGATGATGAAGCAGGAGATGCTGCTTTCTTCAATTTTGGTGCATGCCGAACGTTTTTACGGCTGGCAAGAAGTAGTGAGCCGCAGGGTTGAAGGTGACTTGCACCGAATCACTTTCAAGGCCATGGCAGCACGTGCCAGGCAACTTGCCAATGCATTGCATGCCTTGAACATTCAGCAGGGCGAGAACATTGCCACGATTGCGTGGAACAGTCATCGCCACATCGAAGTTTATTATGCCGTGGCGGGCATGGGGGCGATTACTCACACTTTGAACCCCAGATACACGCCTCAGCAGTTGATTTACATTATCAACCACGCACAAGACTCCACCATCTTTTTCGACCTCACCTTTGCGCCCCTGATCAAGGCGATCGCTCCGCATTGCCCCAGCGTTAAAAACTGGATTTTGTTGATTGATGAAAACAAAATGCCCGCAGAACCGCCCGTGGCCGGTTTGTTGAATTACGAAACCTTGCTCAAGGCGCAAAACGATGACTATGTGTGGCCTGAATTTGATGAAAATTCAGCTTGCACCCTGTGTTACACCTCCGGCACCACGGGCAATCCAAAAGGCATTCTGTATTCGCACCGGTCCACCATGTTGCACGCCATGATGTCCAATTGCGCGGATGCAATTGCGTTGACCCGAAAGGACACTTTATTGCCCGTTGTGCCCATGTTTCATGTGAATGCTTGGGGCTTGCCCTATGCCGCGTTGATGACAGGCTGCAAACTGGTCATGCCTGGTCCGCAACTGGATGGCCCTTCTATTTACAGTTTGCTGGAAAGCGAGAAGGTAACCGTGGCCGCGGGCGTACCGACCATTTGGCTGGGTTTGATCAATCACATGAAGCAAAACGGACTGACGTTCAGTACCTTGAAACGCTCGCTGGTGGGTGGCTCGGCCGTGCCCGTCAGTTTGATCAAAGAATTTGACGAAATGGGTGTGGAGCTGATGCAGGGTTGGGGCAGCACAGAAATGTCGCCCTTGGGTACAGTTTCCAAACTGAGCGGTGATGAGCGCAGTTTGCCCAAACAGGAGCAATACGAGATTGTCGCCAAGCAAGGGCGCACCATTTTTGGCGTGGACATGAAATTGCTGGCTGAAGATGGCACTGAATTGCCCTGGGATTTTGAGCAAAGCGGCGAGTTGCATGTGCGTGGCCACTGGGTATTGCACGAGTACTACGGTGGTGATGGTGCAAAAGCCTTCAGCCACGATGCCACGGGGAAACGCTGGTTTGCCACTGGAGACGTGGCCCGCATGGCGCCGGACGGCTTGATGCAAATTACTGATCGCACCAAAGACGTGATCAAATCGGGCGGGGAGTGGATCAGTTCAATTGATCTTGAAAACATTGCCATGTCTCACCCGGCGGTGCTTCAGTCTGCGGTGATCGCCATTCCCCATGAAAAGTGGAACGAGCGCCCCCTGCTGATTGTTGTGAAAAGGCCTGGTGCAGAAGTCAGCAAACAAGACATTCTGAATTTCTATGAAGGCCGTATTACCAAAATGCACATTCCCGACGATGTTGAGTTTGTAGACGCCATGCCGATTGGCGCAACAGGCAAGGTGCAAAAGTCGGAGTTGCGAGAGAAATTCAAAGGCTTGCGATTTGTGTAAGTGCGACAGAATGTATAAGGAAAGTTAAATTGTGAAATTTTCATCATTTAATGGTTTAACTTTTCAATCATTGCTTTATCCTTGCCCTTTAACAATCAAGATGGGGCAGTCCAAGCATGTTGCGTTTGTTAATTTCCCTGTGTTTGCTGATGAGCAGCCTGCAGGCCCAAGCACAGCAACCGGTCTACAGGTTCTCGCCAGTTAATCAATGGGACATTCCCAAAACAGCGGCCTACTGGAACCCGATTATTCAATATGTCAGCCAGCAAAGTGGTGTTCAGCTTGAACTCAAAATCGGCAGAACTTCTGCCGATACCACTGCCTACGTATTGGCTCAAGAAGTCGAGTTTGTGTTTTCAAATCATCTGTTCAGCCCAGAGCGTGACAAGTTGGGCTGGAAGGTTTTTGGGCGACGCACCGGGCCTGCCTTGCAGGGTCAGATCGCGGTACTCGACAATTCTCCAATTCGAACGCTTGAAGAGCTGAGCAAGCAAGACATGGTTTTTGCTGGCCCGGAGGCTTTCGTTGGCTACCGGGTGCCACAGGCTGAATTGATGAATCGCGGAATCGAGGTGAATGCAGTATTTGCGGGCAACCAGAACGCGGCATTTGCTCAATTGTTGGCAGGCAAAGCAAAAGCAGTGGGCAGCAATTCGGCTTTGATCGATGGTTTCACAGAAAAGCAGGGCACCAAATTCCGGGTGCTTTGGACGTCGGAGTCTTACCTGGATTTGGCTTTGATGGCTTCTGGCAAGGTGAGCACAAAAGATGTACGTGCCGTCACCAACGCTTTTATCAATATGCACAAAAGCAAAGCAGGTGCATTGATTCTCGAGCAGGCCTCCGCGTCGGTGGGTATGGATCCGAACAGCCACTTCCTGCCTGCCTATGACAAGGATTATGAAAGTTATCGCCGTTTTTATGCCACTGCACCCATGGCGGTGCGTTAATGCCAGTGTGACCTTGCGATGAAGCGAATTCGTCTATTGCCATCATCGCTGATTGGTCGCGTGTTTTTGTTATACACCGTGGCTTTGCTTTTGTTCGTTACCATCAGTTTTGTAGCGTTCTCTCGTTTTCAATACCACAGTACGCTGGAAGAGGCTCAAGACTCGGCCAACATGATGATCGAAGTTGTTGCTCAAACCGTGTCAGACAGCGCGGTAATCGGCGATTACGACACCATTCAGCGCACATTGAACAAGGCAATTGCAGGCTCCCGGTTTGCATCTGCCAAGTTTATTGATTTGACGGGGGGCATTATTCGAAGTGAAAATTCTGCCATTCTAAAAAGCACTGCCCCCGCTTGGTTGCGGGACAAAGTGGCCGAGCAACTTTACGACGTGAACCGGGCCATTAACGCTGGTGGTTATGACTACGGCGTGCTGCGCTTTACCTTTGCCGTCGATGCGATTGCTGAAGGTTTTTGGGGCTTGATTCGTGTGGCCATGCTCAGTGCTGTTGGTGGTTTGATTGGTGGCATGTTGATTATTTGGTTTCCCTTGAAACGTTGGTTGGGTGCACTTGAACGCGTTGAAACCTTTGACGTCGTGCCGTCCAGTGACATTGGCGATGACTCAGAATTGTTGATTGAGAATTTGCCCACCGAGTTTCGACCTGCCTTCGAGAAGTTGAAGCGAACCACAGAACACTTGGACGGTGAGTCCAAAGCCAAAGAAGTTGCAGAAAGTGCCAACCGCGCCAAAAGCGAATTTCTCGCCAATATGAGTCATGAAATTCGAACTCCGCTCAATGGCATTATCGGCATGACCGAACTGGCGCTGGAAACCAAACTGACCAAGGTTCAACGAGAGTTTTTGCAGGTGGCCAACGACTCGGCCAACACCTTGTTGTTGATCGTGAATGAAATACTGGACTTCTCGAAAATTGAAGCAGGCATGATGACCATTGACACGGTGGTGTTCGATCCAAAGCGAATATTTGAACAGGCATTGGGCCCCATGATTCCACGGGCCAAATCAAAATGCCTGGAGTTGCAGTGCACTTTCTCAGAGGGTTTCCCAAAAGAATTTGCTGGCGACCCGGTACGCCTTTTGCAAATCATCAACAATATGGTGGGCAATGCGATCAAATTCACAGAGCGCGGTGGCGTATACATTCAAGTGCAGGCAGGCAAAGATATGCACGGGGCTCAATTGCTGAAATGCTCAATTCGCGACACCGGCATTGGCGTACCGTTTGAAAAGGTCAGTGCAATTTTCAAGCCTTTTGAGCAGGCCGACTCGTCGATAACTCGAAATTTTGGAGGCACGGGCCTTGGGCTGACCATTACCCGAAGATTGGTGGAGTTGATGCGTGGCGAAGTGTGGCTAGAGAGTCAGGTGGGTGTGGGCAGCACCTTCCATTTCTCTCTGCCAGAAATGCGTTAATGGGTGGCAATTAGCGACTGGCTTTGGGGCCCCACAATTCCTCAAGGCGTTTGTCCCGTCCACAGCCGTTGCGGTAATAGCCGTAGCGAATAGGGTTTTTAATGTAGTAGTCCTGGTGGTATTCCTCAGCGGGATAAAATTTCACCACCGGCGCAACTTCCGTGTAAATGGTTTTGAATTTGCCAGTGGCCTGCAGTTTGGCTTTGCTGGCTTCAGCAACTTTTTTCTGTTCCTCATTCAGGTAATAAAACCCGCTTCGGTATTGGGTGCCACCATCGCAAAACTGGCGGTTTTTCACGGTGGGGTCGATGGTTTTCCAGAAGTACTCGACCAATTGGCTGTAGCTTACTTTGGTGTCGTCGTAAGTCACTTCAACCACTTCGGTGTGGTCCGTGCGGCCGGCACTTACTACCTTGTAATCCGGGTCTTTGTATTGCCCACCGGCGTAGCCTGAAATTGTTTTCAACACGCCAGGCACTTTGTCAAAGTCAGCCTCGGTGCACCAAAAGCAGCCGCCTCCAAACACCGCGGTTTTTGTTTCAGCCTGTGCGCCTGTCGCAGCAAGCAAGCCCAAGGCTACGGTCAAGGTTGTTTTGAGTTTCATATATGTCATTTTTTTACGCCTTGCGCACTGTGGGTAATGTTTGGCCTTCGGGAACGAACGCCAATGCCAAGCCGTTGTTGCAGTATCGCTTGCCGGTCGGGGCAGGGCCGTCGTCAAACACATGGCCCTGGTGGCCGCCACAATTGCTGCAGTGGTATTCGGTGCGCGGCAAAATCAGTTTGTAATCGGTTTTGGTATTCAATGCGCCTTTGTTGGCATCATAAAAACTGGGCCAACCAGTGCCACTGTCGTATTTGAATTGGGAAGGAAACAGCGGCAGGTTGCAGGCCGCGCACACATACGTGCCTTTGCGTTTCTCGTCGTTCAAGGGGCTGGAGAATGGGCGTTCAGTGGCCTCTTTGAACAGCACGTTGTACTGGTCTTTCTTGATGATTTTCAGCCATTCGGCTTCCGACTTATTCAGCTTGTTCATACTTGCAACCGAGCTCATGGGTTTTGTGAAAAACAGACCTGCGCCAATTGCGGCCAAACCTGCGATAACTGTACGACGTTGCATGGTGGTGTTTCCTTGTTTATCAATTACTCAATCAATATTCAGCTGCACTGGCTCAAGGCTTTTGGTGCATTCAATGCTTGAAGAACGGTATTGGATTCATTGTTCTCAACAATAACGCCCAGTCCTACATTACTCTGGTTCCAGTCGGCTGGCAGTGTGTGCCTGAACACCTGTATTCTGGATCCGGGGGATACCTTTTTCGCATCGCTCAAGTGTCGAACCACCCGATCATGCTTCAATAACTCTCCCCGATTTTCTCCTGCTTTCACTTGTTGGCTTAAATTGTCTTCGTAAAAGGCAACAAACACGCGCCCACCGGAATAACGCTCATCAAGCCATTCGGTTTTTACCTGGATTTCGACCTGATTGGCAGCCTTTCGTTCAAGCGAAACTTGCAGGCCCACGGGGGCTTTGTCTTGTTGCATCGCCGACAATCTCTGAGGTATAAGCCCTGCCTGGCCCCAGCGGCGAACTTCCCGGTTCGAGAATACATACTGCGGTGTGTAAATTTGACTTACATTTCCAGCCCGTTTGTGGGCGTATTGCCGCTCGGTGAATTGCTTTTTGGAGTAGGGGTCTTCCCAGCCAATGTAATTCCAGTAATCCACATGGAATGAAAGCGCCAAAATACTGCTTGATCGTTCCGGGGTAGTGAGTTGGCTGCTTAGCCAACGGTCGGCAGGCGGGCAACTGCTACAGCCTTCGGAGGTGTAAAGCTCGGCGACAATCATGCGCTCAGCGGGACTTGTCCATTTGCAAGTGCCTTGCTGGCCCCAAACAGGCGCAGAGCCAAGCCCGAGAAGAGCCAAGGCACCAGTGCCTGCCATGAAGTTCAAGCAATTTGTCATACAACCCTCCGCCTGCCGCGTTTTGTTCAGGAAGGTATTCGCCGGATTTCACCGAAAGGTTACATCGCGATGCTTAGCAAATTCTGCGATTGTTAACAAGTGTGGCAAGTCCTGTGGCTACTCCGACTAAGTGACCCGTGGGTAATTTACTTACCCTGTTAGAGTTAACCTGCCTCGAAAAACCAAGTGTTGAGGCCAATTTCATAAAAACAGGAGAATGGGATGAAACTAAAAGCCTTGCTCGCGTCAGCCTTGCTGACCACTACTTTTGCTGTGCACGCACAAGACAAACCTGTGGTGCAGTTCATTGCCACAGGCGGCACCATTGCAATGAAAATTGACCCGGTGAAAAACGCCCCCGTGCCAGCCATTTCAGGTGAAGACCTGTTGGCTACAGTGCCGGATGTGGGCAAATACGCCAACATTCAGGTCAAAAGCTTGTCCAATGTGCCTTCTGACTACATGGACCCGCCACGTTGGGTGCAATTGACCAAGGAAGTGAATGCAGCCTTGGTTCGTCCTGAAGTTGCTGGTGTGATTGTTTCTCATGGCACCGATACGCTTGAAGAAACAGCATTTTGGTTGGACCTCACCGTGCGTTCAGAGAAACCGGTGGTGTTGATCGGTGCACAGCGAAATGCCTCGTCGTCTGATTTTGACGGTCCTCGCAATTTGCTGAATGCAGTGCGCATCGCCGTGGATGCACAGTCCAAAAACAAGGGCGTAATGCTGGCCATGAATAATCAGATCAACGCTGCGCGTTACGTGACCAAAACCCACACTCAGAATGTTGAAACCTTCCAAAGCGGTGCGTTTGGTTTGATTGGTGAGGTTTATCCAGACCGTGTCATGTACGCCACCACACCGCTGCGTCGCCAAACATTTCAGCTGGTCGATGGTCCCATGCCTGAAGTAGAAATTGTCGCCATGTATGGCGGTGCCACGGGTGCGGCTTTGCGCAATGCGGTTGATCGTGGTGTGAAGGGCATTGTGGTTCAGGCGTTGGGTATGGGCAATATGAACGTGCCCATGTTTGAAGCCGTTCAATATGCCTTGTCGAAGAATGTACCCGTGGTGATCTCTACCCGAGTTCACCAAGGCCGCGTGATGGCGAACTACGGTTTTGTGGGCGGTGGCAAAACCACATTTGACGCGGGTGCAATTATGGCCGACGACTTGTCGCCTCAAAAAGCACGTATTTTGCTGATGCTGGCGATGCAATCGGGCATTAACAAAAAGGCTGACTTGCAGCCCTTGTTTGACCGATAAGTTGTACCAATCCGTTCAGGCGATGTGAGCCACTGGAAATGTCATCTGAAACTGGGTGATTTCCAGTGCTGTGACCACATCGCCAATGTCTATATCAGGAAAGGCATTGCCCAGGTTTTGCAACACATGCACGTTTGCAAAACGGGCTTTGCCCTTCGCACTTGGGCTGTATAAAAATTCCTGACCTTGCCATCGTTGACCCAGGGTTTTCATGAAACCTGGCACCAAACCCGTGTTGATCGGAAAAGAAAAGCCCTTGCCCCGATACGCCAGGTCAAATTGAGGCACGCCATCTTGATGCAGACTGATTTCCTGCAGACTTTCCGGGCCCTGTGCAACATCGAAGTTGCACAGGTTTTTCGGAATGCCCCAATTGATTCGACCATTTTTCACACTGCTCGCGCTGCTCACCACAATGTTGCTGATGGTCAACAGGCGTTTGCTCCCCAGCTTCTCGCTGAATTGCGCCGTGCCAGGAATGTACAGCAGCTCTTTGTAAGGGCCTGCATTGGAGTGCGTGTAGTCCACATACATCAACACGCTGACCGGGCACTTTAAGGAGTCGCGAATGTCCAGTGGGATACGCGCATCAGCCATCAGCTTTTCAGCTTTGCTGCGCATGACCACAATCAGGCCTTTACCGGTGAGTGTCCAAGGTGCAGGCACTTCTTCAAGACCTGCAAACTCGTCAATGGTTGAGTCAATTGAAGTCAAGCTTTAGCCCATCTTGAAAATATTCATCTTGTGCCCGTCAGGCGTGCGAAAGTAAGCGGCATAAAAGCCGGGCATGCGTTCACCCGGTGCGCCTTCACAGGTACAGCCCAGTGTTTTTGCATGTTCATAAAATGCGTCAACTTGGGCTCGGTCCTTGGCGGTCAGTG
The DNA here is from genome assembly GCF_002473065.1 of Limnobacter sp. UBA7229. NCBI lineage: Bacteria > Pseudomonadati > Pseudomonadota > Betaproteobacteria > Burkholderiales > Burkholderiaceae > Limnobacter > Limnobacter sp. UBA7229. Next base: position 40,811 of record NZ_DKTN01000023.1, read on the forward strand.
CCACCATGGTGCCATTGCCCACTGTGGAAGGCTGGCCGTTTGCCGGCTTTAGCAGACCAATGAAGGGGTTGGCCATGCTGGTGCCCCAGAAAATACCATGCGGCAATTCCAGAATACGTTTGGCACCCAGGGGCGCAAACAGCTTGTCAAAATATTCGCCGCTTTGGGGCAGATCGTTGGTGCCCAAGGTAATGTATCCAATCATCGTACTTCTCCGTGGATTCGCTGGTTTCAAGTATTGGCGGGCAGGAATTGCCCGTAACCCATTTCTTTGCCGAGCTCGGGCACAACGGCCTCGTTCTCGACTGCTATCTTGCCATTAATTAACACATGTTTTACGACACCCGGGTTGCGGTTCACCAAACGTTGCAAGCCGAAATTTTCCATGTCGCCCCAGGTCACCTGTTCAAGGTTCTGGTTCAACGCTTCCGGGTTTAACACCACCAAATCTGCGCGGTCACCCACCCGAATTTTTCCGGCTTCAATGCCTAGCCAATCGGCTTGTTCACCAGTCAATCGCCACACCGCATGTTCCATGCTCATGATGGGTTTGCCTTCTTCAATGGTTTCCTTGACCAGTTTCAGGAAGCGCAGGGGCAGGTTATAAAAGGCCATGTTGCGAATGTGCGCACCCGCATCACTGAAGGTGATCAAGGTGTGTTTGTCCTGCACCAGTTCGCGGATAACTTCGCGCTTGTGGTTACCCACTGTGGTGTACCAGCGCAACTGGCGACCAAACTGCACTACCAAATCGAGGAACAAATCGACCACATGCACTTTGCGGGCGCGGGCCACTTCATCAAAGTTTTTGCCCACCAAATTCGCGTCTGGGCATTCAAGAATAATGGCATCCCCGAAATCACGCTGCCACACGCGCGGGCTTAGTTTTTGCCCGTAAAACTTGCGGAACTGGCGGCGGTAATCTTCGTTTTGCAGCAGGCTGTTGCGCTCTACCTGGGTTCGCAGGTCCAGTGCCATTTCCCCGGCACCAAATTCTTCAAAAAACACCACATCAATGCCATCGGCGTATACGGTGAAAGGGGTGGGCAATAGTTGCCAACGGAAGGCCCCGCCAAGCCAGTTCACCACGCGACTTGAAATTTGTGCCATGGGTCGAACGGTTTTGTTGCCTTTTAAATCGATGAGCGCAATCAGCGTGGTTTTCAGTGGTTTGCGAATCCAGCCCAGGGTTTCAATCAAGTATTCAAAAATTTGCAGTGGGTTGGCTGCATTGGGTGCTCCTTGATGCACGCGGCGGTATTTGCGCAAAATTTTATTCAGGCGGCGAAGCTCGCTCCAGCGGGCATAGGTGCTGGGCAGGCTTTTCGACCAAGCGCGATCGCCATCAATTTTGTCCCACTTCAGGCACATGGTTGAAAGGCCCAAAAACCCGGCCTCCATGGCCTCGGTCAGCGTGGCTTCCATTCGCTGCATTTGTGCCTCAGAGGGCTTTATTTTGCGGTCAGTCGAATCCAACAAACCCATGGTGCCCACGCGCAAATCGCTGTGGCCCAAAAATGAGATCAGATTGGGGCCAAGGGGCTGCTTTTGCACAAACTCAACCCATTGACGTGGCGTGCTCCATGTTTTTCTCTCTTGAAGAATTGGCAGTACCTTTTCACGGGGTACGGTTTCTACACGTGTAAATATGTCGGATGCGTCTTCGGCTTCGCTGCAAATCATGCTGAGTGAACAACTGCCCACCAGCACGGTGGTGACGCCGTGACGAACTGATTCGGACAAGCTTGGTGCGACGATCATTTCGGCGTCGTAGTGGGTGTGGGTATCCAGAAAGCCGGGTGTGATCCAGTGACCGTAGGCATCAATCACTTTGGGCGTGCCTTGATATTGCAAAGGCGTTTCACTGACTGCGGCGATGCGCCCGTCTTTAATGCCAATGTCGCGCAGGGCAGAAGGGCCGCCTGTGCCGTCAAAATATCGTCCACCCGTGATGACCACGTCGAAGGTCGAAGCTGTCATGTCTGTCTCCAATTCTCATTTTTTTCAAATGTAACAAGAAATCTTGTCGAATTGGAAAAAACTTTTATCTCCGGTCGTAAATCACCTCCTTGCTGCCCGTGGGCAGGCTGATGAAATCACCATCTTCCCCGATGCGGAAGGGCCCTTTGAACACATCGGGTGCCTTGCCCAGGAATATTTCCCGTAAGGGTGGCAGTGGCAAGGGCGGCACAATGTGGCTCAGCACCACATGGCCCACCTCGGCTTCTTGAGCCAATACAGCCACATCCAGTGGGGTGGCGTGGTAGTTGGGAATATCCGAGAAGATTTTGGCCAGTTTGCTCCGGTTGTTGTTGATCGCGGTTTCCTGGAGGCGAGCCACCAATTCCGGACTCAGGGCTTCATGCACCAGCAGATCGGCATTGCGGGCTGCGTCTTTCACCTGCACGTCACTGGTGGTGTCGCCGCTCAGAACGACGGTTCGGCCTTTGTAATTTATTCGATAACCCACTGCCGGGTTGATGGGCTGATGATTCACGGCAAATGCTTCGATCAGCAAATCAGGCTGTTGTACCACGGTGGTGTAACTACCTTTTTGCACAGCAAACTGGTTCACATCCGCACCTGCCAGCTCTGGCGGCATGGTCGCAACGCCGTGGTGTGCTGTTCGGTAACCCGTGTCTTGCCGGTATGCAGTCTCAAACCCATTCATGACTTCTGCAATTCCGCTGGGGCCATGCACTGTCAGTTTTTGCCCCTGGGTGTGTTGTGCCCAGCGCGTCATCAGTACTTCCCCCAGACCATCGATGTGATCCGAATGAAAATGCGTAATAAACACGCCCTTGAGTTGACCTGTGGAGAAACCCATCGTCGCAATTTGTTTGGCGGCTGCACTGCCGGCATCGAATAAGAACATGTCCTTGCCTGCAATCACCAAGGTGCAGGGGGCAGCACGATCCGGGTCGGGGAAGGGTGAGCCCGTGCCGCACAAGCCAACATGCAAGCCGTCATCGAGCCCGGTCATTGGGTTTTGCATTCGTTCGCTGGCCACTTTTTCGACCATGGCCAGGGTAATTTCATGACGCTGAATGTAAGCCACTGTGCCACCAGCGAGGATCAAAGCGACAGCAGCAATCAAGAGTTTTTTGCGCATGGTTTTTCCTTGTTATGGCTTGCGACTCTCAACCCAAATCGGAGAGCTCCAGGCACGTTCCTGTTGGGTGATGAACCGGAAGTCTCCGCGGAAATTGCCTGGCTCACCTTCAATGCGGCAACAACCTTCATACCCGGCAAAACCACTTTGTGCCGAAAACAAACCGTTGCCGGGTTGCAGCGCCTCGCATTGCACACCTTTGGCTGTGCACATTTTGGTGGTCCAGCGGCATGAGTTGTTTTCAAGTGCCCGAGCGTAGTAGCTGGCGCCTGTGCTTGCGTTGTACTGGGTGTCATGGAACACCGCACACATTTGTTCGGGGCCCTGTTGCTGAATGCTGCAATCTGAGTTGGGCTGTGGCGCTTTGGTATTCTCAGCGAGTGTTAATACCCGTTGCTTCAAATCACCGCTTGAATCAGCCCAAGTCTTGATCAGTTCGAGCCGCTGCAGAGGTACACCGGCTTCCTCACCGCCTGGGTCTTGAATGGCGTAGGCCACAATGTAAGGGCCGCCGTTTTTGACTTCCAGCGTGCCGCCCATGAGTACGCCTTGTACCAAACCTTCCTCGATTGGACTGACACCAGCTGCCAATTGTTCGCAGATATTGCCGGGGAAAGGCTTGCTCGAAGCCAGTGTGCGTATCCGCATACGCGAGCCCGAGGTGGCGAATGTTTCTCTGCGTTTGAGCGCTGCAAAAATTTCCTTGCGTGTGTTTTCTCGCGCCCAAACACCTGCCAGCCCGCCAGGGGTGAAGTTCGAAGCCACAGGGTTGAATACGCGCTCTTCACAGTTGTTCGGGTCTGCGGCCGATTCGGTGCTGAATGGCAGTTTGAACCCGGTGATGGAGTCGGTAGGAAGGGGCCGTTGTTTGCACTCCCAGTTGCCCAAGGCTTCATGGGGTTCATCGTCCAGCACACCGCCATGGCCCGAGTTTTTCGAAAATTTGGTTTTGTCGGTGTTGCCTGCGATGCCGTTGTGCGTATCGCTTGAGCCAATAAAACCATATTGATAAGGGTTCACCCCCAGCTTGCGTGCAATTGCACTGCCTTCCGGCAACACATTACGGGCGTAATCCAGTGGGGCGGTACAATCGGCGGGCGTTGATCCACCGATGTCGCTGCCTGTGCATTGGCTCGCTGCGTGAATGCTCTTTCCTGTGCCTTGCAAGCGGTTTACCTGGCAAAACAGCGGGTCGTTGGCAGTGCCCTTGCATACTTTGGCGCATTCTGCGGGGTCGTCTGAATTGCCTTTGCACAGGGTTTTCCATTCTTCGAATCCGCAACCCGATTCCTCACCGCCAGTCAGTCCTTTGTTAAACCCGGTGATGCATTCGCTAGCACCCTTGTGCTGAACAATTTCGAACAAACGGTCGAGGGTGTTTCGCAGGGTCGCATCCGCCGCGGTCAAGGTCATGTTGTTGCGCGCCAAGGGCAGGCCTGTGTCTGCCTGACGCGGACGTGCAAATCGACCGTCGCTTTGGTTGGTGCTGTGAGGAATCGTGACCACATCGCAGCCTTCCACATCCAGGCACTCCGTTTTCAGTCGATCGAACAGATTCCACTCGTCGTTGGTGTTGTCGGTGGTGGGAATGGGCGGGATGGAGCTGATTACATCGCTGGGCACCGTGGTGCCCTCGAAAATTACGTTTCGATGCAACACCTGACCGCCCTTGTTGGAGGAGAACTCATAGCCGTTGAAGGTCGTGAATTTGCAAGGTTGGTTTTCCGCGTTGGCCACAGCCTGTATTTCTTCCCAGGTTCGGGTGCTGGGCACCCGGCTACCTGCACTGGTCACCAGTTGCAGGTACAAAGGCACATTTCCGGTGATGAAGACAGAGACGTTGTCACGAATCACCTGGCCCAGCACGCTGCAGGCGGGGTTGGTACCTGCCGGAACGTTCCCCTGCAGTTCGCAGATATTGGAAAAGGTACCCAGTTGTTCGGCATGTTCGGTTACCGCAGCGAAATCAAGTGGCCGACCAATGTTGATTTGTCGCATGGGTGTATCCGGATCCTCCCCGGACGGCAGAAAGGCGTTTTCACCTTTGGCGAATTGGTATGCCTCTCGTGGACCATTGATTGAATTGAAAAAATAAGCGTCAAACGACAGTTTGGTGTGAATGTGTAAATCACCGAAGAAGGCCTGCTTACGCACACTGCTGCCAAGGCATTCCACATCGTCCGGACGTTCTGCCGGGGCTACTGTAGTGGGAGCAGTGGTTTGTGCCACTGTGTTGTCATTTGAATTCAGACAGCCTGACAAGCTGAGTGCGAGAAGGGCGGGCATCAACAAGTGCGCTGGCAATAATTTGCGCACAACTGTGCAATATTCATACATAGCTGTGAATCCTTTCAATCGTCCAGTACAGGGCTGCGCCGCCGATGCAAAGGGTCAGGGAGTATTGGGCCAAGCGCGTGTAATTGGGTAGATGAGTTTTCTCAAGCAATGTGAAAGCGGTCGCAAGCACCGTGACAATCCACAACTGACCAATTTCAATGCCCAAGTTGAAAAGCAGCAAGGTGCTCAGCAGTGCATCTTGGGGAAACCCGCGTTCTTCCATGGACAGGGCGAAACCCGAGCCGTGCAACAAACCAAAAGCCACAATCAACAGCAGGTGAGACCAATTCGATGATCGTGCTGGCTCGGAACGTACCAGTTCCCAGGCAAGCCACAACACGCTCAATGCAATCCAGGCCTCAATCGCGCGGGTGGGTACTGCAATCCATCCCAACACCAGCATCGCCAGGGTCAGGCTGTGTCCTAAAGTAAACAGCGTGAATTGCCCTATCAATTGCCTCACGCTCTGCTTTCGTTTTTTCCACAACAGGTAAAGCCCGGTCACAAAAAGGACGTGGTCCAGCCCAAACACAATGTGTTCAATCCCGACACTCAAGTACTCCAGCGGCGGAGTTTTATGAGCATCGTTTCCCAATGCGACACTGGCCTTTTTTGGCGTGAGCACCGCATGGATTCTGTCGCTTTGCTGAGGGGTGGCAAGTACAATCAGGTCGGGTGCGAGTCGGGTAAATCCATTTGCCAGAATTTCATGCTCGGCAAGTGATTTGCTGCAGAAAAAATTGCCTCGCTGGATCAATTCGGTATTGCCTTCCCACTCTGTACTGACGTCACGCAATTCACAGGCCGGTTCAAACTTGAAATCAATTGGTGGGATCTTGTCGTCCGATCCCACTGTGCGTTTGAAAACAAATTGACCTGTACTTGGGGTGCCTTCATGCACAATCAATGCAGAAGTACCCATCTCATGTGCGTGGCCATTTTCCCCTGAACCCAGTAAACCGATGCAGAGCGCCCATGCAAAAAGAAGCCTGTTCATGGAGCTTCCTTGATGGTGTAGGTGGCCCGCAGTGCCGCCAAACCGGCTTCATTCACAGCCTCCCGTTGCGCTGCGATCAGGTCAGACCGAAGCTGAGTACCTGCTTCTTCAAGCGTCATGGTACGTCCCGCTTTTTTTTCATTCACCTTGAAAAGGTGGACCCCAAGTGGCGATTGCACAGGTTGTGACCACTCGCCAAGGGGTAAGTCGAAAATGGCGTTGCCGGTCGCCAACCCAAATTCTTTGGTGATCCGTTCCCGGCTCAGTAACCCGGAACCTGTTAGCAGGGGAAAGGGGTCAGAGACGATTTGCTGGCCCGCAAGCAACTCGTTCCGAGCAAGGCCAGCCTGATAGATCGCTTCGTCACCTCGCTTGCCGCGGCTAAAAAAATGGTGATCAAGCAGGATGGTTTGTTCAGTTTGATAGCGTTGTGCGTTTTGATCCAGCCAGGTTTGAAGCTGCGCCTGCGTGGGCGGCGCAATCGGAGTCATGTCCTCCAGCAGGAAGCGCATTTTTTGCACCACGCGTCGCTTCACAATCAAGTCGTCTTTTTCCAGGCCCAGCTTCACACCTTCCCGATACAGAATTTCTTCATCAATGTAGGTGGCCATGGCTTGTTCGTAGCTTGCAGTACCCATGGCCTGAGCGCCGCTTTGCAGGACCTGCTCGCGTACGAAAGCACGCTGTGCCTCGGTCACCACCAGTTCATTGCTGGCTGCCTGTTCATCGCTGCGCCATTCCAAAACGCCGATCAGAATGGCCACTGCGATGAATCCCAGGACGGAATAGGAGGGTTTCATTGTTTGTTTATTTCATATAACGCCATACACCCGTGGGCATATTGGCCAGGAGGGGTTTCAAAAGCTTCCAGGGATAGCCTGGCACCACGCCCACGCTGCGGCGTTTCTCAATGTGATTGGCCATTTCCCGGGCTGCCTGTTCAGCTGAGACCAAAAATGGAAACTTGTCCATGTCATCGACAATTTCAGTCTTTACAAAGCCAGGAAGAATTTTGGTGAAATCGATTTTGTATTTTTTCAGTTCAATCGCTGCGGCATCCAGGTACATCGAGAACCCGGCTTTGGTTGCACAATAGGCCGCTTGCTTTGGAATGGGTGTCAGGGAGGCCAGCGAAGAAATACCCACCACATGACCGCCTCCAGCTTTTTTAAACCACTCTACTGCAGCATTCACAGTGGCAATCGCACCCAGCAAATTGGTTTGCATTAATCCCAATTCATCACTTAACTGGTTCTTGCCCACGCCAGTCAACTTGTTCACACCCGCATTAACAACGACGATGTCCACTTGGTTCAAGTGACTGAATACCGTGTGAAGAGCGGGTCCAACAGCGCTGGTGTTGTTGACGTCAAGTTCAATGATTTCGACCTGTAAATTCTGGCAGCCGGGCATCAAAGCGATCTCGGCACGCAGCGCTTCAAGCTTGTCCAGCCGACGTGCGGCCAGGCCAAGGTGATAACCACGCTGCGCAAACTCGATTGCCAGGGCTTTTCCAATACCCGATGAGGCACCTGTAATAACGACCGTTTTATTCAAGCTGCTTTCTCCATGGTTTGAGGTGGCAATGCAGTCACCGCCACGGTCAATGCCCGGCGTTCCACGCGGGGAAGGTTAAGGTTCAGGATGTGTTCGGCGTTGTGTTGCTTAAGCCAGGTGCGAACATCGTGTTTGTCGCTGTCGGCCATGTGGGTGTAGCAATCCAGCGCACGTTGCATCATCCAGATCATGTAGGGAAGTGCACCGCGCTTGAAGGGTTTGCCACCCATGGTGGTCGTCACTTCGCCGATGCGTCGTGGCAGGCGTTGATTCAAGCCGTTTTGCCGGGCGTACTGGGTGGCCATTTCGCCAATCTGTGCCACCATGGGTATGAATTCATCAAAGATCGATTTGAAAATCGGGTTCAAAGTGACTGGAACTTCATCGTGGCCCAACAGGGGTTTGTCGGCATGCACCGCTGGGTTTTTCATGCGTTCCAGCCAGGCATTCAAATGCATTCTGGGTTCAATCAATTCGCGTTTGGGCCAGGGGTCACGGCCAAGGTGACCGTACATGGTGCCCACCAAACCGAAGTCGCCCAAGCTTGGGCGCTCGCCCAATAAAAATGGAAACTGCTCGAAATGCCGGTTCAATGCGTCGAGCATGTGCACAGTCCATTCATTCATGGTGTCGTATTGCTCGGGCACTATCCCAACGAATGGCAACATGCCACGCAGCATTTTTGCCGGGCGTTGCGCCGCTTTGTTTTGTAAAAAACGAGGAGCCCATGGCAACAAGGCTTTACCCGCATCATGTTCAAACAAGGCGAAATTCTCCGGGTAATTCCAGCGCGTGTGCATCGCGATTGGCACCCACCATTCATCGCCCCAAGCCTCCAGCAACATGGAGGCAAATTCTTGCACCGGGGTATTGGGTGTCACCGGGTTGTTGTGGTGCAGCGACTCAATGTAGTCAATGATCTCGCTCGTGTCTTGTATCCACTCACCGGATGGTGTTTTTAGAACGGGCATGACCGCAGCACCGGTCTTTTTCTTGATGGTTCGGGTCAGCGTGAACAGGTTGACCGCATTGAGCACATGATCAACTTGTTTGTAGCGCAAATAGCATAGCGCCTTGCCCGTGAAATAGGACAAATGCCAGCCATACAAAGTGTAGGTTTGTCTCATGTGACCCTTGTTTGCGGGTTTCGAATAATTAATTAGAACATTAATATTTACACTATGTCAATTTCTTTGAATGTGTGGCACACTGTCAGGCATTGAGACCTTGCTGCACATTGGAATGAACACACGCGTAACCCAGGAAAAGAGGCCTTACCTTGGCAAAGACGATCGCAGAAAGTCGCTGCTGAATGCTGCTGCAGAGCTGGTGGAAGAGGCGGGGTGGGGTGTGTTGAACATGAGTGCGCTGGCTGAGCGGGCTGGCGTAAGCCGGCAGTTGGTGTATCAACACTTTCCGAATCTGGAAAGTTTGCTGGGTGCGACTGCGTGGGCTATTTTCACAGATACGATGCAAGGTACCGCGCTTGCAATTACCAGCAATCCCGATGACATCAAGCTGGCCATACGTGCTGCGGTGTTTGTTTCTCTGGACATGCCAGTGGGCAAGGGCGATGCGCTGTGGCAATTGATTGCCGGTTCAGGTTTGAATTCGCCTGAGCTTGAAACCATTCGTTTGGGAATTCGAGGCGTCATTTTGAAGTTGTGGGTTCCAACCATGCGCAAAGCCAAAGGTCTGGATCAGGCAGCGGCCACTGGCCTCGTCTGGATGGTTATTCTCTCCTTTTGGGGAATTCGCCAGTTGATTCGCGATGGCGTGGTGTCTCAAGACCAAGGCATTGCGCAGTTTGATGCCCTCCTTGACCGCCTGATTTAATCGCTCGTTTTGTAACAGAGCACTTATTTCAACAGTTGCTCAACGCTGCGCTGAAGAACTTTCTTGGCTGCGTTCACGCTGAGCTTTTGATCTCGACGAAGTCGCAACCAGGTTTCAATACTCATTACCAAATCAAATGCCTCAAACAGGGCTTTGTCTTTAACTATCTCGCCAGGTAAAAACGCCTTGAGCAGGTGGCGTTGTAGCTCAACAGTGCTGGCTTGCCTGTCCCGCAGGTATTTGGATTCATGCAAGTGCACCAGGCTCGCAGCTTGTAGCGGAGCCAGCTTTTCAAACATGTCGGCGCGTCGCTCAATCGCATGCATCAGTTTTTCGTGCAGATTGCTGCCCATGACCGGTGTGACCAACACAGGGGCAACAATTGCATCCACCTCATTGGTCATTTCCCTGTACAGGGTTTCCATGTCTTTGAAATGCCTGAACACTGTTCGCAGGCCTACCCCGGCTCGTGCTGAAACCATTTCCGCTGTGGGCGCTGGATGGCCCTCTCTAATCAGTTCAATCAGTGCCTGAACAATCTGTTTTCTATTGGCTTGTCCGCGTGTAGTGCGACCGTCTACTTTCACCATGTTCTACTTGTCATTGTTGTGGGTGTGCTTATGGGCAAGCCCTTGATTCTTGCCTCTATCGGGCATGTTACAGGTTTGCTCAAGGCTGTGCCCAGTTCGGGAAAACACGCGTTTATTTCTTGCTGGATTGAGAGCTCCAGTGCCTGATATCGATTTCTCAAGCGCTGGTAACGCCAGGCACGGTAACGTTGTGTGGGTATTTTGAACTGTGCACCTTGGCTGCTGAATTTGAATTGGCGAGCGCCTTGTTCAATGGCCAATTCATTGGCTTGCATATAGGGTAAAAATTCTGCACAAACGATGTTCAGCAAGGGCGTTAGTTCTCCGGGCAACTGCCCCGCAAATGGCGTGCTGTTGTAGTCAGCCAGTGTTGTATTCCACAGACGCGCAACCCACTCATGCACGGCCGGGGCGCGAGTCCGCATGATTCTCGCTGGTGTGGGGTCGCAGAAAAAATGCCGGAACATGCTGCCATACAGCCCATAGTCAGCCAATGTTGGGCGTTGGCCGAGAACGAATGGTTGTTTTTCAAGCACTGTCTCAAGAGCATCCAGTGTTTCCAGGTAATGTGCTTCAACGCGTTTCGCAGTGCTTTTCCGCACGCCATCAAGCCACAAAAAGTGCAGCCGCTGTCGATTTAAAATGGCCCAGCGTCGCATGAAAAAGGGCAGCGGTACGTCACGCATCATGCCATCTGCAAGGCGGTGGCTCATCAGCCTTGCGTCTTGCGCGTGGGCCCAGCGGTAATACAATGCTGGGCGCCAAAGCCATTCGTCACCGAAATCTTCCAGCAGTTGCGCAATAAAGCAAAGCGTGGGGTGTTCCGGCAATACGGATGTTTCTGGTTTCAAGGCTTCCAGAAATTCAATGATCAATGTGGTGTCGCTCAGCCATTGACCATCGAGCCATTCCACCTGGGGCATTTGCGCCACCCCGGTGGCTTTGCCACAACGTTTGAAATCGCCAGTGTCCATTTCAATCAGTTCGTAAGGAATTTGTTTGCCGCGCAAGTACGCTTCAAGCTTTCCCGTGAAATAAGAAAGATCCAGACCATGAACTTTCAAAACTTTTGGCATTGCCATGTGTTCGACTCCTTGAGATTCGAATTTCTTTTGTATATAGTGACACAAATAGTGTCACTAGTTAAGAGCTAGAACAAAAGACACATTCAATTCAAATAGGGGACAAGCATGACGCAGCAAAATGATGATCAAAACGATGGCAGCAATTCAGAAGGCTTGTCCCCCAAACGTTTGAAACGGCGCGCATTCCTGTCGGGCCTTGCTGTGGGTGCAGCCACTGTGGGCGTGGCTGCCACTGGTGCGCATGTGGCCAACACCAAAGCACGTGCATTGATGACACCCAAAGCCCTGCCTGAAGGCGAGGCTGCACAGGTGGCTCTGTCCTTTCAGGATTCCCGGCCCGCCACTGCCAGCAAAGTAAAGGCGAAAGAGGGTGCGCCCAATGTGGTCGTCATTTTGCTGGACGACTGTGGTTTTTCCGACCTGGGGTGCTATGGCAGTGAAATAAAAACACCCTCCATCGATACCTTGGCAAAAACCGGTTTGCAGTACACCAACTTTCGCACCTGCTCCATGTGTTCGCCCACGCGGGCCTCCTTCCTCACAGGCCTGAATCATCATTCCGCGGGCATGGGTTGGTTGGCCGACATTGATGCTGGTTACCCGGGTTATCGAGGTGATTTAACGCACGAGGCGGCCACTTTGGCTGAGGTGTTGCAAGCGGCAGGGTGGTCCACTTTTCTGAGTGGAAAGTGGCATTTGAACAATGCGCACACCACAGGTGCAAACGGGCCTTACGACAATTGGCCCACGCAACGCGGTTTTGACCGGGCTTATTGGTTTCAGGGGCATTCCACCGATTATTTCAAACCCTCGGAATTGTTCGACGGCATCGCGCCGGTTGAACCGCCCGACACGCCTGATTACTTTGTATGTGATGACCTCACCGACCGTGCCATTACCTACATTCGTACCCAGCAGGCACTTGAGCCAGGGCGGCCTTTCTACCTGCATTTGGCTTATCCAGGGCCCCATTCGCCTTTGCAGGCGCGGGCCCGTGAAAGGGATGCCTACCAAGGCCAGTATGACAAAGGCTGGGATGTGATTCGCGCCGAACGACTCGCGCGCCAGAAAGCCTTGGGAGTCATGCCGGATACGGTTGAACTGCCGCCACTTTCGTTTGGTTCGGACAGCTGGGACAAGTTGCCAGAGGCGCACAAAAAAATTACAGCCCGCTACATGGAGGTGTATGCCGGCCTGATGAGCAATATGGACAACAATATTGCGCGTTTGATGAACAGCCTCGAAGAACTGGGTGTTCGTGAAAACACAATTGTGGTGCTGTTCTCTGACAATGGCGGCTCTCCGGAAGGAACACCGACCGGCACGCCGAATGTGTTTGCGCCTGCATTCGGGCGTCCAATCCCTGTGGAGGAAGCTGCGCAGCTGTATGACGTGCTGGGCGAGGAGGGCACCTATCCTCACTACCCAATGGGCTGGGCCAGTGCATCAAATACTCCCTTCAAAATGTACAAGCAGTATGCGCACCTGGGTGGTGTGGCCGACCCCCTGATTGTGAGTTGGCCCAAAGGTATTGCTGCGCAAGGCGAATTGCGCGACAACTTTGTACATGTGGTGGATTTGTTCCCCACCTTGCTGGAGGCCACTGGGGTTGAACGCCCGACCGTGTACAAAGGGCAAGCTCAAAAACCCATTGAAGGCCAAAGTGTATTGCCAACATTCAGCAAACCTGAAAGCCCAACCCGCAGCGAGCAGTATTTTGAGTTGGGTGGCCACCGTGCTTACATGGAGAACAATTGGCGCGCTGTGGCACGCCACACGCGTGGAAAACCTTTCGAAGACGATGTGTGGGAACTGTACGATTTAAGCAAAGACCCCGCTGAGGGCACAGACCTGGCGAACCAGTTTCCAGAGGTCGTAGAACGCCTGAAAAACAAATGGTTACAAGCGGCGCAACAGTACAATGTGTTGCCACTCGATGACCGCAATTTGGTACTTCGTCTGGTGCAAGACAGGCAAGAAAAAGGATTGCGAGCGCGTTGGGATTTTTACCCGCCTGTTGAGCGTTTGGCGCGGGATGTAGCGCCAATCGTGTGTGGCCTGTCGCACACCATTGAGCTTGAATGTGAACGCAGCAATGTTGCGGGCGATGGCGTGCTGCTGGCCCAAGGGGCCAAATATGCAGGTTGGGTGCTTTACATTCAAGATGGCAAGCTGTGTTATGAACAAAGCCTGGTGCCGTACGTGGAACGAATAGAATCCAGTTCGGTTTTGCCTGAGGGCAAGTTGAAAATCAGGTATCAGCAGCGCATGACTGGCCGCCCATTTGATGGCGAGGGCGCTTTGTTTGTCAACGGTCAACAGGTGGCCAAGCATACCTTCAAGCGCGTGCTGTTTTCGACCAGTTACGATGGTTTTACTGTGGGTTCTGATCTGGGCAACCAGGTATCAACCCGCTACAAAGGCCCCAATCCTTTTCAAGGCAAGTTGGGCAAGGTGACAATTGATGTGGACACCAGTAAAGTCAATCCGGTCGAAATGTTGCGCTTCTTAAGCCAAATGGGATTGAATGTCTAGGCACTGCAAAATGCTCTCGGGTGGCGAGTTTCGAATGGGCTCGAATCGCCACTATCCCGAGGAACGCCCCGAGCGCGCAGCTCGGGTGTGTGAATTTGCAATTGATGTTTTTCCTGTGCGCAATTCAGATTTTGCAGAATTTGTGGAGGCCACACGGTACCTCACCCTGGCCGAACGCCGGGGGCATTCCCACGTGTTTCAAATGACCGAGGGCCCTGTGCCTTTGAACAATTCTGACCTGTGGTGGAAAGCGGTGCCGGGTGCGTGTTGGCACGACCCAAGCCCTGGCACTGAATTGCCTGGCGATTTCAACGAGCACCCTGTGGTGCATGTGGCCCTTGACGATGCAAAGGCCTTTGCTGCGTGGGCGGGTGGGCGCTTGCCCACAGAAGCTGAATGGGAGTTTGCGGCGCGCGGCGGTTTGCGCAATGCCCAATTTGCCTGGGGCGATGAATTTGCACCAGATGGCCAGCGCATGGCACAGGTGTGGCAAGGCGCATTTCCATGGTATTACGCCCCCGGTGGTAAACCCGGCACGGTTCGGGTTGGGCAATTCCCTGCCAATGGCCACGGCTTGCACGACATGATAGGCAATGTGTGGGAATGGACCCAATCAGGATTCATCGAGCCCGCCACCTGTTGTTCATGCAGCCCACAGCAAGATTCAAACACTCTGTTTGCCCTGAAAGGCGGCTCGCACCTGTGCGCTGCGGAATATTGCTTGCGTTACCGGCCAGCTGCGCGCATCGGAGTTGCAGGGGCCAGCAGCACCTCTCACATTGGTTTTCGTTGCGTTTACGACGCATCACCCAAGTAAGCTGGGAATCTTTTTCAGGAGCAGGTTCGGCGAATTTGGACAGGTGGATAAAAGATGAGAGCTCTGCTTTTTGGGTCAATAATGTTGGTCAGGAAAGGAAAAATCATGAGTCGCAGACCACGCAGAAACCACTGGCCTGAGTTTAAAGCCGAGGTGGCGCTAGAGGCAGTTCTAGGCGAACAACCACTTGCCGAGCTTGCCCAGAAATACGATGACCACGCCACCTAAATTGCCCAGTGGAAAGCTGAATTGCTGCAAGCTGCTTCCACAGCATTTGGTGCCACTAAACCCGCCGAATCCACAGTCGTTGTGAAAGTTTTGCATGCAAGAATTGGCGAGCTGACATCGGAGAATGATTTTTTAGAAAGTGCGCTCATCAAGGTGGGTTTGCTGAGCTCAAAGCGATGATTGATACAAACTACGAATTTTCGATGAGCGAACAGGCCAAGATTCTTCGCATCGCCCGATCTGAGTGCTGTGCATATCACCTACCTTCCGATGAAACGCGGCTTTCTGTAACTGCTGTGCCTAGTCATCTATTGGTGCAGCAGGAAAGTGCTCAGTTGGAGGCTGTCGAACACCATGCATCTTGATTTCTGTGTCGAAGCGGTTCGAGAAGCGATCACCAAATACTGCAAGCACGAGATCGTCAAACCCGATCAGGGCACTCAATTCACCAGTTTGGAGTTCACTGAAATGCTAAAGGGCCACGATATTCAAATCAGCATGGATGGCAAAGGTTGTTGGCGCGACAACGTGGTGATTGAGCGATTCTGGCGCACAGTGAAATACGAGGAGGTTTACCTTCGGGCCTACGAAACAACCTCGGAGGCAAGAAAATATTTGCACGAGTACAGTGCGTTTTACAATACCGGTCGAGGCCACCAGGCTTTGGAGTACAAAACCTCAGGCGAGGTGTATTTCATCAACAAAGTGCGGCATTGGTCGCTTAACCCGCAGGACTGGATCTTTATTATAAATCCACGAAAACTGTCCGACTAAACAAGACCTGCTCCGTTCTACTTTCAAGCCCGTTTTAATACTTGCATATCAAATTATGGACATTTGGTTGGTCAACCAATATAATTCCAATCATTATCAAATGATGTTCCGATCAAATAGTATAAGCAGCCTAAGGAGTTCAGCATGAAAGCCGTACCTATCCGACCTCGCAAGGTTTCCTTTGACGTTTCGGCAGTGCAGCGTCACTGGAATGGTGGTGATCCAGTGCTAACTAGGTTTTTCGATGCTTTGTCGGTGCATTTTCCCGAGGGCGAGCGCTTTTTTATCCAATCAGTGCGCCACTTTCAGGATCAGGTGAACGAATCTCGTCTTCGAGAGGATATTCGTCACTTTATTCGTCAGGAAGGGCAACATGGCATCATTCACGATCGCTTTAACGATGTAATGGCCGGGCAAGGGATAGATGTCGAGCGGGTCACCACAAATCTGCGGCGTTTTATTCGAACTTCTCAAAAGTACCTTCCGAAAAAATATCAGTTGGCGATGACCGCTGCATTCGAGCATTTCACCGCCACGCTGGGTGAGGCCATGCTACGGGAAGACACTGACATGCTTCGCGAGGCCGATCCGGTTATGCGGGCGATGTTTCTCTGGCATGGTGTGGAGGAGGTTGAACACAAGGCAGTGGCCTATGATCTTTATCAGACCGTAGCTGGAGGTGGATACATGATGCGCGTCTCTGCGCTAGTGACAGCAATGTTGATAATGCATGTGGTGGTGGCGCCTGTCTTTATCAATATGCTGCGTCTGGATGGTGTCTTGACAAAACCCGGCGTGGTAGCGCGTGGACTAAATCGGTTGTACGGGCGTAGAGGAGTTGTCACTTGTATGATGCCAGAATTTCTTGCGTGGTTTCGACCCGGGTTTCATCCTTGGGAAACCGGTATGCCAGAGAAGGTGGCCGCTTGGCTGGAAGAATATGGTGAACATGGTGATCCAATGCGCGCGTCCGCAGCAGTCTACGGTGACCTCGCTGTCAAGGAGGTCGTGTGAATGAGCATGATCAAGCCGTCCTCGGGTACTGCAAAGTCATCCTCAGAGTTTCATAGCCATACACCTGGGCGGCATTGTGGTAGTTCTGCGATTCGGGATTTGCTGGAGTTTCATGGTCTGACTATGACTGAGGCCTGTTGCTTTGGTCTTGGCGCTGGGCTTGGCATTACGTATGTTGAGGTGCCAGGGTCGTCAACGCCATTTATCGTTCATGTTCGCTCCATGGGATTCGAGGAGAAGGTATTCTCGACTTTGGGCGTGCCATTTGCCTGGGATGTTTTCGAGGACAAAACGCGGGCGAGCGACGCCCTCAATGTAGCTTTGCTGAGCGGGCGTCCAGCATTGTTACTCACGGACATCTTTCACCTCCCTTATTTCAACAGTAAAACCCACTTTCCGGGGCATGCTATCGTTGCCTGGCAAATTGATCCGCTGCGTAGTCAGGTTTTCGTCAGTGACACCGAGCGACCTGGTCTAATACCAGTGCCTCTAGAAAAGCTTGCTGACTCCCGCTTCTCCACTTCGGAACCCTTTGTACATTATGGCAACATGTATGCTCCGTTGCGTATTGACGCAGAAGTATCCCCTTTGAGCATTCGACGGGCTATCTTTGACAATGCTTCCAGCCTGATGCGGGGTAATCGCCATAGCGGGCTGGCGGCTCTGAATACTTGGATTGCAGAGTTGGCGCGCTGGGCGGCTGATCCGAACTGGCGTTGGAACCTGAGATTTGCTTATCAGGTGATCGAGAAGAGAGGCACGGGTGGTTCAGGCTTTCGCACTATTTACTCGGAGTTCCTGGAGGAGGCGCAGATTCATTTACCTCAGGTGGAGCGTGGCGGGTTGGTTCGGAAAATGCGTGCTTCGGCAGCAGCGTGGTCAGATTTGGCAGCAGTGCTTAAAGCGGGTTCCGAGGCTTCTGTATTTCCCCATGAGAAAATTGAAGCTGCGATAAATCATGTTCTCATTAATGAGCATTGCTACGTAGAGAGCGCGCTCTCCATTTTTCCAGAATCTTGACCAAGTAATGTGGCCGGCTTTGCTCAATGGCCTGAACAAGAGTAGGTATCTTGGAGGTAACGCTGAATGATTGATCGATATCTTGAAATGGCAAAGAGTTTTTTCGGTGCTTCACACCCACTGTTCAATACACTTGGTGTGGAAGTAGAGGAAATTTGCGGGGGTAAGGCTGTGATGACCATCTGTCACCAGAAGTTTTTGACAGGTCGCAACGGTAGTATGCATCGTGGCGTCATCGTGACTCTGCTTGATACAAATTGTGGTTTGGCAATATTCTCCAAACTCGGTGATATGAGGGCGATTGCTACAATAGATCTGCGAGTCGACTTCATCGCAGAGGCTGTGTCGGGAGACTCAGTAAGCAGTGAGGTGGAGTGCTATGCGATCAAGAATGATATTGCTTATGTTCGTGGCCGAGCAATAAATAATCGAGATGATCGGCTTTTGGCGACGGTGTCTGGGTCATTTGCTGTGGGTACACTTGGTCCAGGCTTTGATTCTTCTATGCAATAAAAGGCGGGCATTAATGGCTGATGTAGGTACAAAGCGTGTCGGTAATGACAGAGAAGACAAAGTTGCATTGTTAAATCCTGCACAAGCAAAACTGCTGGAAGACAATCCATTTGTAGGGTTTTTAGGAATGAAGCTGGTTAATTCGGCTGATGACGTAAGTTATCAGCTTTCATTCCGCGATCAGCATATGGGCAACCCTTTATTGCGTACCTTCCATGGTGGAATCTTGGCCAGTTTTGGTGAGATCAGCGCTGCTTTGCATGTTATAGGGATTCTTGATCTTAATAGCGAGCCTCAGTGCCAAAGTATGACCTTCGACTACTTGCGCCCGGCATTCGCCGGAACCATATGTGCGGTGCCTCAAGTCATCCGATCAGGCAAACGATTCATCATCACATCAGTAGAAATCTATCAAAATCAGACATTGGTGGCGATGGGCCGATTTATTTATACCCGATAGCTCGGCCCTGAAGAGAAAATTCTATCGACCGTGTTGAATTGCTCCCCAATCCGCAGCTTCTGTGTGGTTTGCGGCTGAGTAGTCTGAGGCGGTGATCTTGGGCCTCAGCGTTATCAAAGTGAGTTGGCAATACGCCTGTAATCATCGGGGGGTTGGCCAAACCAGCGCTTGAATGCACGCCTGAAGTTGGCGCTGTCGTGGTAGTTCAGCAGCACGGCAATTTCTTCGATCGATAGAGTAGTTTCACCCAAATAACTAGCCGCTTGATTGGAGAGAATTTCCTCACGAATTTTTCGAAAACTGGATTGCTCTTTCTTCAGCTTCCTCGCAAGGGTGCGTTTGCTCATTAAAAGAGTAGCGGCGGCTTCTTCCTCACTTAGTGTGCCGGGCGGACGGGATAACATCATTTTCTTAAGGCGGTTCTGATAGCTCGATGTCTGCGCTTGAAGTTGCTCTAGCAAGACCTCACAATGCTGCAAAGCAAGTTGATAGCTTTCATGATTGGCTGAAGCATTCGGCTCAAGACACAACGCCATCGGCAATCTGAGTGTTAACTGTTCGCGGCAGAAATCAATTCGTCCGGAAAGATACTCTGCATAGATCGCTTGGTATTCAGGCGCTACATGGGTAAATCCAATCTCTGCCTCTTCCAAAGCACGGCCTAAAATAAATTCACCGAAATTAAGTAGCACAGTGACAATCAACTCTGCCACGCAACGAAGCAGATCGTTGTCCAGTTGTATCTTGAAGGTCACCCTACATTCAAGATTATCCTCAGTCTCATACAAACGCAGTTCGATAACACCAACACGAGTGGGCAGGAAAGTGTGTATGGCCTGAAATGCACTGAGCAGGTTCGGGCTGCTGGAGGCAGCAAAGCCCATCGTGCCATGAGTTGCCGGTGTCAAGCGTCTGCCCAGCCGCAGTCCGAATCCCGGTCGGCCCGACAACGCCAGTGCGTTGCGTAGAATCTGTATCTGCTGAGCCGACGTGATCAGACCGTTATCACTCAACAGCTGAGCGGCCCTAAGACCGGTACCTTGTAGTAATTCCGGCAATTGCCTAGCTGTTAGCCCGAGCTCACGCGCTATAAGCCGTGAGTAATTGGACGGAATATTCTTCACCGAGTCGACACTTGTTTTGGTGTGATGTGTCATTGAGAGGGCTCTTGTAAAATTAAATTGTCTCCAAATGACCTCTATTTTGTCAAGAAATGACCTCCTCTACATGAGGATGCATCAATAATATGATCACTCGTAGAGATAAAGGAGAAAAGCGTTGGGGAAGATTATTTTTGTTGAGCATAACAGCACCGAGCATGTCGCCAAGCTTGATGTGGGCTCTACTTTGATGCAAATTGCCGTCACCAATGCTGTGCCAGGCATTGACGGGGATTGCGGCGGAGAGTGCGCGTGCGGCACCTGCCACATTGTTGTTGACGGTCAATGGTTCAATAGAACCGGTGAGATCGCGGATGTCGAAGAGCAAATGCTATCCATGACACCGGAGCGGACTGACACTTCGCGTCTTGGTTGCCAGGTCAAGGTTACTGAAGAAATGGATGGCATGATTGTTTACTTGCCAGAATTCCAGATGTGAAAAAAGTGGAGCGATTTATGACAACGAAATCAAGCATGAGTGGCACGATTCAGACAAAGGTAATTAATGCTACGGCCAAAATCGTGCCCATGAACTTGCAGATTAGGGCGCTAAAAGTATTGATGAAGGCAAAGAGAAAAACTATTGGGCCTAAAACCCCTATGCTCCATTTTGTCGAATCCCCATTGCCTGACGTTACTACGCTTTCCATTGAGGAGATTGACGCCAGCAATCCGTTTCTTTACCGACAAGGCAAGTGCTCAGCCTATTTCAAGCGGCTGCGCGACGAGGCTCCAGTTCATTACCAGAAAAATAGCCCGTTCGGGCCATACTGGTCGATAACACGCTTCGATGATATTTTATATGTGGATAAGAATCATCAGTTGTTTTCCTCGGAGCCTCAAATCGTTCTGGGAGATCCCCCGGATGGTTTGTCCGTCGAAATGTTTATTGCCATGGATCCGCCTCGGCATGATAAGCAGCGACGGGCAGTTCAAGGCGTCGTGGCGCCTCAAAATCTGAGAGAAATAGAGGGGCTGATTCGTAGCCGTACCGGCGAGGTGCTTGACAGCCTTCCGCTGAATGAGCCTTTCAACTGGGTGCCCAAGGTATCGAAAGAACTAACCGCTAGGATGCTCGCAACCTTACTAGATTTTCCCTACGAAGAACGCCATAAGCTTGTGGGCTGGTCAGATCGATTATCGGGTGCGTCATCGGCAACAGGTGGTGAATCTACCAATGAAGATGTCATGTTTGACGATGCAGCGGATATGGCGTGGTCCTTCTCAACCCTTTGGCGCAACAAAGAAGCTGATCGAGCAGCCGGCGAAAAGGTTGGCTTCGACCTGATTAGCATGATGCAGAGTAACGAGGACACCAAAGACCTGATTAATCGTCCGATGGAGTTTATTGGTAACCTAGCGCTACTCATCGTCGGTGGCAATGACACCACACGAAATTCTATGAGTGGTGGCGTGCTCGCCCTAAATCGGTTTCCCGAAGAATTCGTTAAGCTTAAGGCAAATCCGGGGCTGATTCCTAATATGGTTTCGGAAATCATCCGTTGGCAAACCCCGCTTGCGCATATGCGTCGCGTTGCTACACAGGATGTCGAGCTGCATGGTCAGACCATCAAGAAGGGTGACCGTGTTGTGATGTGGTATGCATCAGGAAATCGTGACGAACGAAAATTTGAAAATCCCGATCAATTCATCATCGACCGTCATGATGCAAGAAATCATATGTCGTTTGGCTATGGCGTTCATCGTTGTATGGGTAATCGCCTTGCTGAACTTCAACTGCGCATTCTTTGGGAGGAGTTGCTGAAGCGTTTCGATGACATCGAAGTCGTTGGCGAGCCGGAGCTTGTTCAATCAAACTTTGTACGCGGCTATTCAAAGCTGATGGTGAAGTTGACGGAGAAGAGTAGATGAGCCATCAGGGCGGGCGAGCGTCAGAGCAGTTTGACTACGTGGTGGTTGGGGCTGGCTCGGCAGGTTGTGCGGTCGCTAACCGGCTGTCCGAGAGTGGTCTTTATTCCGTACTTTTGCTCGAGGCCGGACCAGAGAGTCGTCATAACCCCTTCGTGAATATACCTCTGGGATTCTTGCAACTCATGTTCAGCCGTCGTTACAACTGGCAGTTCAAGACTGAGCCGCAGCGGCATATGTATGGTCGTTCGTTGTTCCAGCCTCGGGGTAAGATGCTTGGTGGGTCGAGCGGCATCAACGCTCAGGTTTACATCCGTGGTCATGCTCAAGATTATGATGAATGGGAGAAACTGGGTTGTCAGGGATGGTCATACCAAGAGGTGCTGCCTTATTTCACGAAGTCGGAGAATTTCGAGCCGCCATTGAATCCGCTTGATGTGCCGTTCCATGGTCGGGGAGGTCCACTCAATGTTGCTGAACGCCGCTATACCAATCCCCTTAGTCTGGTGTTTGTTGAGTCTGCAAAGCAGGCTGGACACCGCCACAACAGCGACTTTAATGGCCATCATCAGGAGGGTGTAGGTTTCTACTACGCCTATCAGAAAAATGGTGCGCGATGCAGCAATGCACGCGCCTATCTTGAGCCGGCGTCAGGACGCCCGAACCTGACTGTACGAAGTGGTTCACATGTCACCCGAGTACTGCTCGAAGGGACACGTGCTGTCGGTGTGGAGTATCGGAGCGGGACGGGCCTAGTACAGATTCGAGCAGCGCGCGAGGTCGTACTCTGCGGTGGCGCGTTCAATTCGCCGCATCTGCTGATGTTATCCGGAATCGGTCCGCGTGAGGAACTTGACAGGCACGGCATTCAGGTGCGTCACGCGTTGGAAGGGGTGGGGCAGAATCTTCAGGACCATATCGACGTGTTTGTTCGTGCCCGGGCACGCACCCGTCTGGGTATTTCGATGCATCCAAGCTACTGGCTCAAGGGATTATGGGCCGTGCTGCAGTATCTGGCTGGTCGGCGCGGGGTGCTGTCCAGCAACGGCGCCGAGGCTGGCGGGTTTATCCGCTCCCGGCCGCAAGAGCCGATTCCCGATCTGCAGCTACACTTCGGGCCCATGCTGTACGCTAATCACGGACGGGACATTAAGACCGCAATGAGTGGTTATGGCTACATAGTCATGATCTATGGGCTTCGGCCTTTGTCACGGGGCCGAGTCGGTCTGCACAGCGCTGATCCCCATGCGGCACCGCTGATCGATCCCGCCTATTTGTCCGACCCCGCGGATGTTGAGCGACTTGTTCGCGGGGTGCGAATGGTGCGCGAGATTCTGGTACAGCCGGCCTTTGCGCCGCACCATGATGTCGAGGTTTCCCCCGGAGAGGCGCTGTTGTCGGACCAAGACCTCGCAGACTGGGTGCGGCGCAGCGCTGAATCGGCATATCACCCGGTCGGTACATGCAAAATGGGCGTCGATTCGCTGGCAGTGGTGGACCCGCGTTTGCGAGTGCATGGCGTGCAGTGTCTGCGGGTGATCGACGCGTCGATCATGCCGACCTTGGTGGGTGGCAATACCAATCAACCGGCGACCATGATCGGCGAGAAGGGCGCCGCGATGATGCTTGAGGATGCCGCGACATCCGGCGCCTGAAAAAACTTTCCCATAAATCAGTCTGAGAGAGGCCATGGCGAATAAATCGCAAGAGGTGACAGTCATCGTTGGGAGTGGGCATGCAGCAGGTGCGCTTTTGGCCGCCTTGCTGCGAGGCAGGTACCAGCATGAGGTGGTGCTGATCGGTGAAGAACCACATCCACCGTACCAGCGACCACCTCTGTCGAAGAATTATCTGGCCGGTGAGGTTGAGCAGGAATCACTGTACCTGAAGCCACGCTCGGTATACGAAAATGCAGGTTATCAATTGCGGCTCGGTGTGCGTGTCGATCAGATCGACCGAGACAGCAAGACGGTCAGATTATCCGATCACAGTAAGATCAAATACGACCGCCTTGTCCTGGCCACTGGCTCACAGGTTCGGCGCCTGACGTCGCCGGGGGCCAAGCTGAAGGGCATTTATTATTTGCATGACATGGCTGACGCGGATGCCCTGCGTGAGGTGCTCGTTCCGGGCAAACGTCTGGTTATAGTCGGCGGCGGTTTCGTCGGCCTTGAGGTCGCCGCCAGCGCAGTCAAGAAGGGTGTCCATGTTACGGTGCTGGAAGCTGCCGGGCGTCTGATGCAGCGGGTTACCGGGCCGGAGATGTCCGCTTTTTTTTATGCCAGACATCGTGATGCCGGGGTGGATGTACGACTGGATACAGGGGTGACCGGGTTCGAAACCGGGGATCACGGGTTTGTTGCCGGGGTCCGGTTGGCCAATGGCGACACGGTGTCGGCGGATATCGTGCTTGTTTCGATTGGCGTCATACCAGATACCGCACTGGCAGAGGCCGCCGGCCTGACCTGCGATGGCGGTATTCTCGTCGATGAGTTTACTCGCACCGATGACCCCGCCATTCTGGCGATCGGAGACTGCACACGCCATCGCAATCTTTTTTTTGAAGACAGACTACGGCTGGAGTCGGTAGCGAATGCTGTTGATCAGGCGCGTACTGCCGCAGCAGTATTGATGGGTGAGGACAAGCCCTACGATAGCGTGCCGTGGTTCTGGTCGAATCAGTATGACATTCGTCTGCAGATGGTCGGCTTGTCACAAGGCCATGATCAGCGTGTCATGCATGGTAGCCCGGCGGATAAGGGATTTGTGGTGTTCTACTTGCGCGACGGCTGCGTCATCGCGGTAGACGCGGTAAATTTGCCAATCGCTTTTATGGTCGGAAAGCAGCTGGTTCAGCGACGTATGATTTTGAATACTGAACTATTGAGCAATCCGGATGCGGATCTAACATTGCTCCTAATAGCTACCTAACGAAATTTTGAACCGCTCTGAGATTTGTGAGACTCCGTTGTTTGACACAATGGTGCCATCATCAGCAAACCCGAATTCAAATTCGCCCCTGAGCTTTGCAGGCGAGCAGTTCGCATGACAAGGGAAGTCTGCAAAGATTGGTTCAATTGCCATCGACTGATGGTGCCTCTGATAGACTTTTCTCCCGACGCAGATTTAAGTACGATCAACGAATCGGTTAGTAGGCGGAATATACCTGCACTTATGCAAATTGGCCTCAACGAAAACCGGGACTGTTCAACATTTCAGTAAATAATATGTTAACTAGTAAGACAACATATGAATGTAAGCCGAATCCCAATCCGAATTGTACAAGTGTTAACGGTTGTTTTCTGTTTCCTACTGTTCGCCTGCACCTCCGATTCCAATGACAGCGAAAACCCCGCTAGCACCGGGGGTGTAACTGCATCAAGTGAGTCGACGAGAACCGTCTTGATGTTGGGCACCCGGTCAAGTCAGTCCAGACCGGTGCAAGTGATTGAGGCAAATGAGGGTCAATGGACTAGTTATGAGCGCGCCGAAGATTTCCCATCAACCGTAACTTTGCCCAAAGGCTTTATTCGCATGCGCGATGGCATTGAACTGGCCTACACAGTCACTTTGCCTGCAAACGAATCTGCTCAACCCATTCCCGCTGAAACGTATCCCGCCATTTTGATACAAACCGCTTACAACAAGGCGGCGGGTGCATTTGTGCCTGCGATCGGGGGAGCTGATCCATTTATGGTGAAGCGAGGTTACGCCACAGTCGTTGTTGATGTGAGAGGTACGGGTAATTCACAGGGCGTTTGGGATGCGTTCGGGGAGAAAGAGCAGGGTGATTATTCCGAGGTTGTAGATTGGGTGATTTCTCAACCGTGGAGCAACCAAACAGTGGGTGTGTACGGAGTCTCTTATTTGGGTATCAGCGCGATTTTAACGGCTGCGAAAAATCACCCTGCGGTTAAAGCTGCGTTTCCAATAGTGCCGATTGGTGATGGTTACCGAGACATTGTGTTCACTGGAGGACAAGTCAACCCGACCTTTATACCGCTATGGATGGGGTTGGTGACCGGGCTTGGCGTGGTGCCGTTTGATGCTTTACAAACGGACCCGGCCCGGGGGATTGAGTTGTTGGTGTCGCACCTATTGAATGGGGTTGTTCAATTTCAGGTGCCAACAATTCTCAAGGCGCTTTTGGGCGAAAATGAAACAGCATTTGATGGTGAGTTTTGGAAAACCCGTTCTCCGCTTGAACAGGCTGACAACATCAAGGTGCCCACTTTCATCGTGGGCGGCCTTCGTGACCTCTTCCAACGAAGCGAGCCCATGTGGTTTGAGCAGTTAAAGGGCCAAACCACAGCCAAACTATTGATAGGGCCTTGGACGCATATTGAATCTGCCGGAATTCCAAGCGATGGGTTGCCTCGTGACGGGGTTCCTACTTTGCAACAAATTCAGTTGATGTGGTTTGATCAGTACTTAAAAGGCATGGATGTAGGCGCGGACAAGTTGCCCAACGTGACACAGTATGTGCTGGGGCATGAAAAATATGTGACAGCCAGTGATTGGCCTCATCCAGGTGTCCAGGCCACCGAGTTTTATCTGCGTGGCGACAAATCGTTGAAGCCAGAACCAGCAGAAGCGATGGAGGCATCCAGTGTGATTCTCCAGGCGCCGCTTTTCGGTCTTTGTTCCTCTTCGACCAGCCAGTGGACAGCAGGGGCTCTTGGTTTACTTCCGATTTCTTGCAACACGGAGGACACCTTCAATCAGATTCCATCGGCCAATTTCAGAACGCCGGTACTTACTGAGGATCTTTATAT
Source organism: Limnobacter sp. UBA7229 (assembly GCF_002473065.1). Lineage (NCBI taxonomy): Bacteria > Pseudomonadati > Pseudomonadota > Betaproteobacteria > Burkholderiales > Burkholderiaceae > Limnobacter > Limnobacter sp. UBA7229. The sequence continues at coordinate 67,490 of NZ_DKTN01000023.1, forward strand.
CAATGGACCGATCGCCGCAGATGTTTGGATTACCACCACAGGCCGGGAGGCTGCATTGTCGGTCCGTCTATCTAGTTATGATCCAGCAACCGGTCGATCAAAATCAATCAGCAATGGATTGCTAACGGCATCACATCGGGCCGTGGATGACACAAAATCCAGGTTTATGAACGGTCTGCGAATTCAGCCGTGGCATCCATTTACTAAAGAGGCCGTGTTGCCAGTACAGCCTGGTGCACCAATGTTGTTGCCAGTAGAGATTTTCTCGACCGCAGCAGTTATACCCAAAGGGCATCAACTTCAGGTGTCGATCAATTCAAGTAATTTGCCGCAAGGTTTGCAACCAGTGCCGCAGTTGCTCGGTGGTTTATTGGGTGCAATCAATATATTGAATAGCGACGAGCATCGTTCAAAGATTGTGTTGCCTGTTGTACCAACAAGTGCATTGAGCCAATGAGCCATCTTTCGTACACTAATTACTGAACTGACAGAGGGAGGTTGGGGATGACTGCAAGGCGTCTAATTGTTGCCTCCCTTTTGTTGGTTTTTCATGCTTTGGCTTTGGGCGAATCAGTTCTATCTGTGTCTATCCCTGCACCCAACGATGCGCAGCTTAATGCCCATGTTTATCCTCCCTCATCAAAAACTTGTAAAGGTGTTGTCGTGGTTTCGCATGGCGCAGGTGGCAATGAGCGAGGGTATTCCTATCTCGGTGAGTTTTTTGCATCAAGCTCTTTTTTAACCGTGATTCCAACCCATCGTCTGAGCGACAAATCGGCATTGACCCGTTTGCGAAAAGACCATGGGCTTGAGGATGGTTTGATTCAATTGACTACCAATTCAAAGGCCTATAAAGAGCGACTCGTCGACATTGGTATTGCCAAATCGTGGGCAGAGAAAAAATGTGATTCGGGGTTTTCGGTACTGTTGGGGCATTCGATGGGAGCAGCCACTGTGATGTTGGAGGCTGGCGCTAAAAACTTGATGGACTTAAGCGGTGAGGATCGATTCGATGCTTATATTGCACTCTCACCTCAAGGAGAGGGTGCAATTTTTAATGCGAAATCATGGAGTCCAATACAAAAGCCTTTGCTATCAATAACAGGGACAAGGGATGATGAATTGAGCGGTAATTCGTGGAAACACAGGACACAGCCTTTCAAGAATATGTCCGCCGGGTGCAAATGGTTGGCTGTCATTGACGATGCAACGCATTTGAATTTTGCAGGACTGGGTTTTTCATATCGGACTGAGAAATACACTATAGAGGTGATTGATGCTTTCCTGGCAGGTATTAACAAGGGGTGTAGAGCCCCGACATCGTTGAAGTCGCTTCAGGGGCTTTATCTCTTCCTGGAAAGTGATTTGTAGTGGTCCCGATCTGACTCGATAATCAATCTCGACGCTCTTCTAACACGGCACCGCTTATCATCGTCCAAACGAAAGTACCGATTTCCTCGAGAGAATAGCGACCACCGTCACGAAACCAGGTAGCCACCCAGTTTAGAGCGCCCAGTCCAATCAATCGCAGCAAGTCTAGATCAACATCCTTGCGAATAACACCTTGGTCGGCCAGTGACTTCAGCATCGCTGCCCACAATGCTTCATAGCTATCGCGTAGGCTGATCATCTCCTTTCGAGCATTGCCACGTAAGGATCGCCACTCGAACAACAGCACATAAACCATATCTGAGCCACTGACCAATAACTGTAAGTGTGCGTTGATACCACGGCGCAGTTGTTCAGCGGGTTCGGATACTCCCGCAACAGCATTGCTGACATCGTTAGATACTTGCTCCAAGCCCAGACGCATGAGATCAACCAGAATGTCCTCCTTGGTTTGGTAGCGATAATGCAGGCTTCCGGGGAGCATGTTACAGGCCTCGGCAATTTCCTTGACCGTGGTACGGTCATAACCCTGTTCGCGAAAAAGGCGCGCCGCGGAGGCCAAAACAAATTGTCTGTCAGCTTGGGCTACCGGTGTAGACTGACGCTTTTTCCTCACAAGCTCCCCCTGATTGTTATTTTTAGCAGTTTGATTTTACCCCAACATACATCAGGAAGCCCCTTGCAACGCCATTCTCTTTACCGTCATCAGTATCAGACGCGCCACTGTGTATTGGAAGTGATTCCAATTTCCCTGAACTGAACCGCCCCGGTTTTTGTAGAGGCCAATTTGCTCAAGTGCAGGTTTGTTTGGCCTGCTGACCGATTTGTTGATAATAATTAATCGTTGCTTCTGCGGTGAATGACTTCGGCTTTATAAAAATCATTGATGGTCTATGCAAGTGCATTGTCATGGCTGTCGCTCTTGCTGCCCACTGATGGTTCAATGCCGGTGCGTGTTCAAAGCCGAGTTCAAAGCCAAGGTGGCGTTGGCAGGCTAGGTGTTTCCAATAACCAGAAGGGGCAGTCTGGAAGGTCTTGCAGATTGACTCAACCCCTAAGGTTTGGTGATGTTCGTCGATGAAGCGCCTCATTTCTTTTTGAGGCGGTCGAATTCCGCCTAGGCGAAAAAGGTACTGGCCAGCAGCAACTCTCACATCCGTTTCATTCCGTTTCATTGCGTTTATCCAGAGAAAAAAAAGGTCGCATAAAGCGACCATTTCAAGTTACTGCCACAATGGTGTTTTTATCAACACCTAAAAACGTTGTGTAAGACCCAGAGAGAAAAACTCTGCATCCAAGTCTGCAATGCCCTTAAATTCGCCACCGGACACTTCTACTGGAGTCACCTTATTGTTATTCCCAACTTGACCCGCATCAATGTCAATAATGCCAAACGCCAGAGAGATGGTTGTATCCCGACTAGGCGTGAAACTAGCCCCCAGGCCATAGAAACGGCGGTCATTATCAGGTAAAATGGGAACTCTTAAGTCGTCACCCACTACACCGTTCTCCATGCCGTAGCCGGCATGCAAGGTCAGACGCTTATATGCTTTGTAATTCAGACCAATCCTGTAAGCATGCGCCACTTTGAAATCTTGCGGTAGGTCCTCAATGACACGGCCATTACTAACCCGTTCATAACGCAAAAATGTTTCGGTATAGTCTTGATAGGTGTAAGTGGCCATTAGGTCCAGCTTTGGGCTGTAATGGTGAAACAATGAAATTCTAAACTCATCCGGGAAAATCACCCTCTGGCGTGCTTGCTGTTGCGGTGCTAGATCGGCGGCGGCTTGTGGGCCATTCACCCCCAGCAAAGGGCCACCAATTGCAATCAAACCACCGTTGAGAAACTCACGGAAAGCTGCAGTGTCAGCGTTTTCGTTAACTGTTAATTCGCCCTGATTGCCGTTGAAGCGGGTTTTGGGGCGGTACGACGCACCAATCCGAGTGCGATCCGTCGGCTCCCACAGCAGGCCGGCTTGCGCATTTAAGGCCCATCCTAAAATTCGCAATTTGGCATCTGTTTCACCAGGAATGGGAGGAGCCTGTCCTAGGGCACTCAAGCTATCCAAAAGAGCAGTAGTGCCTGGGGGGCCTAGTTTACTTACTGCATCGCGGAAATTCAAACGCAGTTTGATGGATTGAAAGTAGCGCTCATAAGAACCATTGGCACCAATGGATAGGGTTGGTGTCAGTTTATAGCCAAAGCCCAGGTTCAAGCGCGTTATCTTCAAATCACTCTCGCGACCAGAACCACGGCCTGGGAAATCTTCGCGATAACGGGTCAACAAACCATGAGAACCCGATGCGCTGAAACCCACCACCAACTTGGGACTGACCGGAATAGCCACGAACAAGCCCGGAATAAACAGGGCTGAGTCATAGCCGTCTTTTCTGGAAAAGAACTCACCGTTTGAGCCTTGGCGTCCATCGTCGGTTGGGGGGCCATCGTTGTCTTGAGTGGAGGTGTAATCGTTGTCGAAGGTGGCAATGCTGGCCACGTTCAACACCTCAATCCGCTTGAATCGGGTCAAAGCGGCAGGGTTAAAGAAAATTACCGACGCATCCGAAGCCTCAGCGGCTTGACCGGCACCCGCCGTGGCAATGCCCATGGTGCTTTGATTGTCGTTGGCAGTACCACCAGCAAAAGCCTGCTGGCTAAGTGAAAAGGCCGTGACTGAAAACGCGACGGCACAGGCTCTCCGAAGGGAGCTTTGCTGCAAAAACACCATTGGTCTGTCTCCTGGCTCCGACGTGCAGGGTCGCAGTGCGCCCGGCTTTTAAGAAAGTCGTGAGTTTTTTGCTGGTTGTTTTTAAAATTTTTAACGGGGTATTTCCGAGAAATAGTACCTCAGGAAACACCCTATGTTTACAACGATTAACATTGATACTGACGGAAATGTAACCCAGATTCAATCAATCGTTCAAATTTTTTTTTATCAAACCAGCGAGAGCCGTTCTTTCCACAACCTCATAGGCGCATCCATATTGGTTTGCATGGGATGAAAGCCTGGTTTGTAAAATTTCAACAAGTCCGGAATCATCTTGCGGAATACGCCTTTGCGGCCGAAATACAGGTCGGTGAATTTCATCCATGATTTAAGGTTGTACAGCTCACCGTCCTGTTTCATGCAACTCAACATGGCGGCCAGCACCACCGGGCCAATGCCAATCGATACGATCGTCATTGCAATTGCGCGTTGTGAGTACGAGCCGCCAATGGCCAAATGCGTATCGAAAGCCACCGCTCTGTGCTCGCTTTCTTCCATGGCATGCCAATAAATCAAATTCTTGATGGTTGGGTCGATAATCATGTTGTGAAATTCTTCACTTTTCATGATGTGTTCAGCGATCACGGCCGTGTAATGCTCAACCGCTGCGGTACCCGCCAGGCGTGCCTTGACGGACAGCAGTTTGTTCAGCTTCCTGCGCGCCCAGCGAGTGCGTGCATCCCAAACATTCACGTTGATGCCCTGGTGTTTCAATTCTGCATTGGCTTGAAGATGCTCTTTGCCATGCATGGCTTCCTGCCCGATAAATGCGCTGATTTCCCGCAATAGGGCTTCATCTTTCACCCATTTTTTTGCATCTCGCACAGAATCTACAAAAAATTGTTCGCCTTCGGGAAAGTAGGCCTGAAAAGCCGTCCAGACGTGGCTGCTGGCAGGGTCATTGTTGACAAAATGGCGATTGATATTCGAAAAATCAAAATCCATTCGACGAACCGGAAAGCTGGAACCTTTCTGGTGAATTGAAACGGGTGTGCGCATGACAGCCTCCACAGACTCATTTACATCATTACCATCAATGACGTTGACAGTAGCTGATGTAATATTACAGATGTGGAATTAAAAGTAAAGCGATGTAATGAAGTAGTTTTCTAGATCACTTCTTCGTCTTTCAAAATTCGCAGTTGCAATTCACGCCACACCCGCGTGCCAGTCTCGTCAAAGCGCAGCACGCTTTCAAAGAATTGTTGCCGTGCAGCAGCATTGATCCACTCGGCGGGTAACAGTGGATCGCGGCGTACTTCATAAATGGCTTGACTACCCACCAGGTAGGCGTCTCGAGCCGCTTTCTCCAGTTTCATGCGGGAATAGCCCTGCATCCAGTCATTCAACTTTTTGGTGTGACTTAAATACAGTTTTTCGAGCTTTCGGATGTCCCATAATTTTTGAATCGAGACGATTTGAGAAGGGGTGGCGGGTTTCATTTCAAAAGCAAGAATGTTTTTCTCGACTCCCTGAGCCAGCAGTTTTTCCTGCAGGCCAGCAAGGCCCAGATTCAGGTTCGCCGGCCGCAAGAAAAGGCCTTGCTCAAACTCCCGAAAGCCCTGCAGTGCAAGTGCCTTCTCGCGAAGTTGCAACTGTTTGCGATTGCTGCGACCAAGATGGGCTGTAAATACCGCGTAAAAATTTCCATTCCAGTCGCAGGTCGCTGTAAGCCTGTTACTCCACCCTTGAATGTCTTGACCCGTGAAGGCCGCCTGCCTACCCAGGGTGTAAACGCCCCGGCCTGCCGATTTCAATTGCCCTTCAGCAACCAAGCGGGCCATTGCCACCCTTGCACTGTTTTCGGAGACGCCAAACATGCTGCAAGCCAGCACAATGTGAGCGGCCTTCACTTGGCGACCCTTGCCAGCCAACATCAGGCCGAGAATTAATTGTTTTGGGGAAGCGTTTGTTTTCACGGGAGTTTTTAATAAATTGGAGGTAATAGTCTAACTTGTTGCAGGGCGGGGTGGTGGGGTCACCCTGCTGCCTGCTGCAAATTCGATATATTGAAGAAAATAACAAAAACAGCGTAAATTGCATTGCGCTGTAACATTCGGAGACCCTGCAACCATGAACCCGATTCAGTTTGTGGCCGAGAAAGCTGTTCGTGCAACGCTGCGCAGCACTTTCAAAGCGCCCGGTAAACTTCCAATTCCGCTCAGTTGGCTGGCGGCTACCATGAACGCTGGGGCACCACTGTTCAAGGTTCGACCCGATGCCAGGGTCGAGTATCTTGAATTGGGCACCTGCATGTGTGCGCTCGTTCGCCCAGCTGATTCGCACACCGACCAGGTGTTATTGCACATGCATGGCGGAGCGTTTTTTGCCGGTTCGCTTGAAACGCATTTACCCCTGGCCAGTGAACTTGCTGTGCGTTGCAATGCCCGGGTGTTCCTGGTTGATTACCGGTTGGCACCGCAGGATCCTTATCCGGCGGCGCTTGAAGATGGCATGGCTGCCTATCAGGCCTTACTGGATCTCGATGTCAATCCAAAAAACATCACTTTGGTTGGAGACTCTGCTGGCGCAGCTCACATCTTGTCCATGGCCATTTATGCGCGCAACGAAGGTCTTCCCCTGCCTGCAGGTTTGGTGATGATTTCTCCTTTTGTCGACATGACATTGACAGCCGCCTCCATTCAAGCCAAGGCCAAGGCCGATCCCATGTTGAGTGTGGTGCCATTACAGCGCGGGGTCACTGCTTATTGCGGCGACGTGCTGCCTGCGGACCCCAAAGTGTCGCCTGTATTTGCTGACCTTGAGGATTTGCCACCCTTGTTCATTCAGGTGGGCAGTGATGAAATTTTGCTGGACGATGCCTTGTTGCTCGAACAACGCGCCAAGGCTGCAGGTGTGCAAGTAAGCTGCACAGTGCACGAGGGTATGTGGCACAACTTTCAAATGTTCAATGCCTTTGTTGAAAAAGCCGACAAGGCCTTGTGGGCAATCGCCGATTTTGTACGAAGAGGGGAACAGGAATGAAGCAATGGGCATTGGTAACAGGCGCATCGTCTGGCATTGGTTTGCATTTGGCAGAGTGTTTTGCGAAGGATGGAGTTTCCCTGGTGCTCAGCGCACGCAATGAAGCCAAGCTCACTGAGCTGGCCGCTGACTACATGGGCAAATACAAAGTGGACGTCATTGTGATTGGATCGGACCTGTCCAAGCCCAACGCGGCCAGCGAGCTTGTAGCCAAAGTCAAGGCGCACAGCATTGAGCTCAGTTATCTGGTTAACAACGCAGGCGTGGGCACTTACGGTTTGTTCAAGGACACGCCAGTCGAGGACACCACCAGTATGCTGCGCCTGAATATGGAAGCACTCACTGTGCTTTGCAGTGGCTTTATGCCCGATTTGCTGAAGACACGAGGAAAGATCCTCAATGTGGCTTCTACGGCAGCATTTCAACCCGGCCCGTACATGGCGGCCTACTATGCGACCAAGGCCTATGTGCTCAGCTTTAGTGAAGCGCTTGCCGAGGAGCTGGTCGACAGTGGCGTTGCTGTGTGTACCTTGTGCCCCGGCCCCACTGCATCGGGATTTCAGGCCGAAGCGAACATGCAGAAATCCGCCTTGGTGCAAGGCAAGCGCATGCCAAGCTCAGAAGATGTTGCCGTCAAAGGTTACGCCGCAATGAAGCGAAACCAGCGTGTTTACATTCACGGTGCACTGAACTGGACCATGGCACAAAGCATCCGCTTCACGCCACGTAGCTGGGCGACCAAAGTGGTTAAATTAATCTCCAAGCCTGTGGCTTGAATGGCATTCGGGGTTTCTCAGTGATGATGCAGGAAACACACCTGGTTCCGATGCACGGTGGCGGCCATGTGGCCTTGCATCGTTACAAGCCTTCAAACCCGGTGGGCTCGCCTGTTGTGGTGGCCCACGGCACTTTGTCCAACCAGCTTGCTGTGGAACATTTGGGTGTGTTTTTCGCGGAGCAAGGGTTTGATACCTGGCTGTTGGAGTGGGGCGGGCACGGGCAAGCCAGGCCTGCGTACCGCCAGCAAAACTTTGAATACCCGGCTTTGAATGATCTACCGGTCGCGATTGACTTTGTTGTTCAACACACAGGCCACTCGCAGTTGCATTGGACTTCTCACAGTGGTGGAGGTTTGCTGGCCTTGATGTTGCTTGCCCGGCAACCCGAACGCACTTCACAAATTAAAAGCCTGAGCCTGATTGGTGCGCAGGTGACAGATGCTGCACCCAATTTGAAAGAAAAAATTCGGGTTGCCGCTTTGGGAGCATTGACCCGCCTGTTTGGCCGAACACCAAGAAAACTGGTACCCATTGGGCCAGAGGGGGAGCCCACTTTGCTACTGGTGCAGTGGTGCAAATGGAACCTGAGTGGCAAATGGAAAGGGGCAGATGGTTTCGATTACCTGGCGGCATTGAAGCAAGTCAGCGTACCTTCATTGGTGATTGCGGGCGGGCGAGACGATGTAGCGCCTCCCAAGGGTTGCAGACGAATTTATGAGGCTTTGGGTGGTCCCAAAACCTGGCATGAGTGCACCGTGCAGAAGGGGTTCAGCAAAGACTTTTCACACAGCCAGATGATTCGCGGTGAAGCAGCGAAAACCGAGGTTTTCCCGCTGCTGCACCAATTCATTCAAACCATTTAAAACTTACTTTCTGATCAGAAATGTTTCAAAATGGGCAGCAATGGCCGGGTGACTTTCAGTTTTGATGTGTGGCGGAAGTTTGCGCAGCGTGTGCTTGAACAAGGTGTGTAGCACATTGATTACGCCGTTGATTGTTTTACTGATCACAAAATTGAAACCCATCAGGTCTTTAGGTGTGTATACCAAAGGCACCAATGCCGTCTCTATGGCTTCAATCAGCAGCTCAACACCTTCTTCAATGCGTGTATCGTCACGCTGAGCCAAGGCATTCATTACATCGCTCGCTTTTTCTGCGTATGTTGTAGTGACCGGAATCACGATGTAGGGATATTCTTGGCCAGTCAGGTTCAAAATGTGAACCATGTCGTGAAAATGTTGGATCACGGGCGGCACGCGTTTGTTGGCAATAAATTTGATAAGCCAGCCGATGTAATGTTGTGCCTCGCTTTGTACCTTGTGTATCACCTTCGACGCATCTTGCAGCATTTTGTCGGGTTGGGTTTTGTTCAATTCATCGAGCAGGTGAGTGAAGCAGGTGTCGAGAAGTTGCACATAGGTTTGCGCCAGTAGGTCGGCACCCAGCGCTTTGTCTTCATCGCTGATGGGTTTGGACGCTCGCTCGTGTAGTGCCTTCATCTGTATATAAACATCTTCTTTGATTTGAACGGCAATGTAAGGCTTGTTCATGTTTCTTCAGTAAGATCTCGATTCACACAGTTTACGTTTAACACGCCATGCAATCCCAGCCCCCAGTTGAATTCACCGACGAAATCAAATCCCTTTTTGTTGAAAAGAAGTTGGCGCAGGCCCGCCAGCGTTTGCTGGATACATTGAGCAATCAATGGGATGGACACTGCAACCTGATCGCCTTTACTTACTTGTACGCTGAAAATCGCAGCGCCGATGATTGCACGCTGGCTTTGGAATGGCTTCAAAAAGGTGTGATGGCCGGAGAAGTGGACGCCAAGGTGATTCTTGGGCGTTTGCTGGTGTCAGGTGAACTGGGTAGTCAGGATTTTTCTCGTGGCATGGACCTGCTGCAACAAGCAGCGCAGGCCAAAGTGTTGATGGCCGTGCTGACTTTGGTGCAAATTTACAAGGGTGGGGTTGAAGGGCATCTGGATGCTAATGCGCAACTAACCTTGCAATACTTGCGGCAAGCCGCTGACCTGGGCGACCCCAATTCCGCTTACCACCTGGCGCTTGAACTTGAGCGTGCGACCAGGCCCGATTTTACGCAAGCCTTCAAATATTTTGACAAGGCCGCTCAAGGCGGCCTGTCGCAGGCCATGCACAATGTGGGTGTGTATTATTTGCATGGCAAAGGCGTTGCAAAGAATGCGGCGCTGGCCATGGCTTATCTGACCGAGGCGGCCAAGCTCGGTTCGCCTTTGTCCATGTTGAGCTTGTCTTTGTTGTATCTCGATGGGGTGGAGGTGCAGAAAGATCGCGGTGTGGCTTTAAGTTGGCTTTACATTTACCAGGTGCTTTTTCCAGAAACCGACATACCAGACCAACTTCAACTGTTGCTTGATGATGTGTCTGCCGAGGAGGAAAATTTCGCACGCAAGGCTGCCCAGAATTTTGTGAATCATCAACTGAATAAATCTCCTAGCGGAACGCTGCATTAATCTGCAATACTGCCTGCGGGAGCTTCCCCATAACCACAAACGAGGACCGCCATGACTGTTTGCCCGATTGCGATTGCTGTTGGTTGTCAAAAATGTCCTGCATTTAAAATTTGTCCTGCCAAGTCGATTCTGGGTGATCAACCCAAAGCCGGCGAGAAGCAGCCTGAAAAGAAACAGTAAGTTGCGATACTTTTTCTGAAAAACCCCGACCTGGTTCGGGGTTTTTTTATGTCAATAAGTTTCGCGATTTGTTAAAAAGTGTTTCTCAGGCACATTGCTTGCATACTAAACTGACCACTCGCCATTGCAGCACCAATTCGGCGCATCGCTTTTCACAAGAAGGAGAACAATGCATGGAAGCACTTACTCAGTTTGTTAATTCAATCAATGGAATTGTGTGGGGGCCACCCATGCTTGTTGCCATTCTGGGTACGGGTCTGTTTTTGCAGCTGCGTTTGAAGTTGATGCCAATATTTAAAATTGGCATGGGCTTCAAGTGGATTTGGAAAAGTCGAAGTCCCCAAGCCGGAGCGAAAGGCGACATTACCCCTTACGCTGCACTGATGACAGCACTGGCCGCAACGGTGGGTACCGGCAATATTGCTGGTGTGGCTACAGCCATTGCTTTGGGCGGTCCCGGCGCCTTGTTCTGGATGTGGATGACTGCGCTGGTGGGTATGGCCACCAAGTATGCCGAGGTGTTGTTGGCTGTGCATTATCGAGAAACCGATGCACGTGGTCAGCATGTGGGGGGGCCAATGTATGCCATTAAAAATGGCTTGGGTCAAAACTGGAAATGGTTAGGTATTGCATTCGCACTGTTCGGTGGCTTGGCGGGTTTTGGTATTGGGAACATGGTTCAGGCAAACAGTGTTGCCGATGTGCTGAATGTGACCTTTGGTATCGACAAATGGATTTCCGGCATTGTAATGACGGTGCTGGTGGGTTTTGTGTTGATCGGCGGCGTGAAGCGAATTGGTGCAGTGGCACAAAAAGTGGTTCCGTTCATGTGTGTGGCTTACATCGTTGCCTCGGTCATTATTCTGGGAATGTACATCGACCAAGTACCCGCTGCGTTTGCCTTGATCATCGAGAGTGCTTTCAACCCGGTTGCCGCCACTGGTGGTTTTGCAGGTGCGGCAATCATGCTGGCTATTCGGTATGGTGTCGCGCGCGGTATCTTTTCCAATGAGGCTGGCTTGGGCACGGCCGGTATTGCGCAAGCTGCCGGCCAAAGTAGCAACCCTGTGGAATCAGGCTTGGTGGGCATGATGGGTACCTTCATCGACACCATTATTGTGTGCTCTATGACCGGTTTGGTGATTGTGGTGACTGGTGTTTGGAGCAGTGGCTTGAACGGCGCCGCTCTCAGTTCCAGTGCTTATGCAACAGGTTTACCAGGTGTGGGTGAATATGTGTTGGCATTGTCGCTGGCCTTTTTCGCTTTCACTACCATTCTGGGTTGGTCGTATTTCGGTGAAAAGTGCTGGGAGTTTATTGCAGGCACTGCCATCACCATGCCTTACCGTGTGTTGTGGACAGGTTTCGTCATGGTGGGTGCTGTTACTCAGCTTGACTTCGTGTGGCTGGTGGCCGACACATTGAATGCCTTCATGGCCTTGCCCAACCTGGTTTCGCTGCTATTGCTTTCACCAGTTATCGTGAAGCTCACTAACGAGTATTTCGCCAACAAATAATTTTTTCTTCGCATCGGCAAGCCGCAATCTCAGCGGTTTGCCGGCCAGACTTGAACCAGTTTCGAGTTTCTCACCAAGTTTTACTGATTGTTCTGCACTTTGCCGCTATGATACGGTCCCCTTACAACAAGCAGACGCTTTTCCTCAATATGCTTCCAGGAATATACGCATGACCGATGTGAGACGTTTCAACAAAGTGAAAAGCAGTTTTCTCGTGTTGATCGTTGCATTCTGGCCTGGCATCGCATTCAGTGATTCCTCCCTTGATTCCCTACTGAATCCGCCCGCGGCCGAGCAGTCGTACAGCAATGAAATTCAAAACGCGTTGTTGGCTCATTATTCAAATTGGGCGGGAACGCGCCACAAACTGGGCGGCACCGGTACCAACGGCGTGGACTGTTCCAGTTTTATTCAAACCTTGTTTCAAGACAAATTCCAGCTGCGCTTACCACGCAGTTCACGAGAGCAAATGACCATGGGCGAGCGGGTTGATCTCTCTGATTTGCGTTCTGGTGACCTTCTGTTTTTTCGCACAGGCCCCACACGTCGCCATGTAGGTGTGTATGTGGGTAACAATCAGTTCATGCACGTATCTACGCGGGCGGGCGTTGAAATTGCCAAGTTGCTCAGCCCTTACTGGCAACGTCACTTCATTACGGCCCGCCGCGTGGGTTTGGCGGGCATTACACCTTCAAACTGAATGGCGTGAAGTTGGTGTCTCTGTCGTAATAATCTTCGCTTTCTGCGCGTTTCAAACGCGCTACTACCCAGTAGGTGAGCGGCGTGGCCAGTATTTCCCAGCTGGTCTTAAGCACGTACTGCGTCAATGCCACGGTGATGATTTGATCGGTGGTCATAATCCCCCAAAACGCGATGGTGTAAAACAAGCCAGAGTCCACGAACTCACCCACCACAGTGGAGCCAATGGTTCGGGTCCACAACCATTTGCCCTGGGTCCATATTTTCATTTTGGCCAGCACAAAGCTGTTGATAAAGCTGCCACTCCAAAAGGCAATTAGCGAGGCCAGCACTATGCGCCAGGTGTTGCCAAACACACTTTCAACTGCAGCCTGTTTGTCGACCCAGAAGGATGCTGCGGGAAGATTCACCACGGTGAATGCCATGAACGATGCAAAGGCCAAAGCCCCAAAACCTGCCCACACGGCCCTGCGGTCGCGGCCGTAACCATACACCTCGGTCAGGATGTCGCTGAATATGTAAGAAATGGGGAAAAACAACACACCTGCTGCAAAGGTAACAGTACCAAGCAATGGCAAATTCAGTTCGGCAATTTTCGCGGGGCCGATCAGGTTGGAACACAACAGCACGGCCACAAAGGCAACCAGGACGAATTCATAATATTTGTATTGACGCATCCAAAACCCAGTTAATTGGTTAGTAAAGGGAATATTAGGTTGATTAAGTAGTAATTGTTGCAGTAATTGTCATTGTGTTAACAATTATTGAAACCTATACTCGAATGAGAGGTTTTGTAAGTGTAGTTTTTGGAAGCACCAATTGGAAGTCAGGGAGTTATTATGAAAGTACAGAGGAAGACAAACACAACCAAGAACAACAAGTTTAAGTTCAATATTTTAGCGGGCAGTCTTTTGGCTGTCGTCAGCGTTGCGGCTTTGGCTTCTAGCCACCGTGAAGCGCCTTCAATCACGACCACTCCGAAAGCAGACGGAACTGATTTTTACATGTTCCGCAGCTATGAGACCAATCGGTCAGACTTCATCACCTTGATTGCCAATTATCAGCCCCTTCAAGACGGCTACGGTGGTCCAAATTATTTTTCAATGGATCCCAACGCGCTGTATGAAATTCACATTGACAACGATGGCGATGCGCAGGAAGAAATTACATTTCAGTTTAATTTCAGAAATAATCTCAAGGATATTGCGCTGCCGATTGGAAGCGGGACTAACAGGCCCTCAGTCAGCATCCCATTGATTCAAGCGGGCACTGTGTCTACATTGTCAGATCCCAATTTGAATCTGAATGAAACCTACACCATGACAGTAGTGCGCGATGGGCGACGCAACGGTAACCGTACTTTGGCGGCCAAAACCAGTGGGGGCAGCACCACGTTGGAAAAGCCGGTGGATTACATTGGTGAAAAAACCCTGGGCAATGCAGCGGCTTATCAAAGCTATGCCGATGCGCACATTCACAATGTGACCATCCCTGGCTGTGCAGCGGGTACCAACCAGGCACGCGTGTTTGTAGGCCAGCGGCAGGAAGGTTTTGCAGTGAATTTGGGTACAATTTTTGATTTGGTGAATGCCCCGGCCAGTGCCATTTCGAATCGCAGCAGCGCAAACGCAAATGCGGCCGCCGTCAATTCAATTCAAGACAAAAACATCACCAGCATTGCGCTGGAAATTCACAAGGATTGTTTGGCCCCCAGCACTGAAAAGGTAATTGGTGGATGGACTACGGCCAGCTTGCGTCAAGTGCAAATTGGCGACGGTGTGCCTGCCCAAGGGCATCAAACTGCCGAGAAGGTGGGGGGTGCATGGGTGCAGGTTTCCCGCCTTGGCATGCCCTTGGTGAATGAGGTGGTGATTGGCTTGAAAGACAAGGACCGTTTCAATGCTTCAAAGCCCAGCGGCGATGGTCAGTTCCTGACCTATGTGTCTAACCCCACTTTGCCTCAGCTGATCAGCATGGTGGTGCCGGGGCTGCAAAATACAGCTCCAACCAACTTTCCACGTACCGACCTGCTCAATGTATTTTTGGCGGGTATTCAAGGCGTGAACCGCCCGGCAAATGTAACCTTGTCGGAAATGATGCGCTTGAATACGACGATTGCACCTACCCCGATCGCGAACCAGAACACGCTGGGGGTTGTTGGTGGCGACAATGCGGGTTATCCAAATGGCCGCAGACCAATTGATGACGTGGTCGACATTTCGCTGGTGGCAGTGATGGGTGGTTTGTGTGTGGCAAATGGTACGGGTAACGGTCTGGGTTTGAATACAGTACCTGGCACTAGCCTGACTTCAGCCTGTAACCCTGACAGCGTGCCTTTGGGCTCAACGTCCCTAACGCTTCATGATGCGGTGGCTCAGGAACAGGTTACTTTTTTGAGTCGTTTCCCATTCTTGAACACGCCAATTCCAGGTGCACGGAATTAATTTCATATCAAGGAGCTTTAAATGAAACTGAAAAGCAAACTTGGATTGGCCACAGGCGCAGCGTTGCTGCTCACTTTGGGGGCCTGTGGAGGTGATGGCTCACCTTTTAACCTGGGTAGCGCAGCAGGTGACGGGAATATCAATGCATCTGAGGCGGGTGCCTTGGTACGCAGCACTTCTGAAACCGGTGAACCTGAAAACGCTAGTAACCTGATGTTGGCAACCTCTGAAACAGCAGAGCCCTTTGATCTTCCAGACTAATTACACAGCAAAAATTTGATACAGTATTTTCAGAATCCCGTAGCAAGTGTAGCTGCGGGATTTTTTTTGGATGGATTTCTACATGAAATTGATTGTCTTTGGGGTGTGTGGTTTGGCCCTGATGCCGCATATTTCCAGTGCCCACGGCATTCATTTTGATTCCCAAGAGCTTGATGAAGTGTCGGTGACTGAAAGTATCGAAGCCATTCACACTTTGGGCGGAATCACCAGTTCCCAGGGCATACTCGGTGCACGGCGATTGGCCAACCAGAATCCGGCAAGATCCTCGGATGTGCTGGAGGCTGTACCCGGTTTGAATGTGACCCAGCATTCTGGTGGTGGCAAAGCCAATCAATACTTTTTGCGTGGCTTCAGTCTTGATCACGGCACAGACTTGTCGATTAACTTTTTGGGTGCGCCCTTGAACCTGCCGGGTCACGCACACGGGCAGGGGTACGCAGATTCAAACATGATCATTCCCGAGTTGTTGTCTCGCGTGGAGTACCGCAAGGGCCCTTATTTTGCGCAAGATGGTGACTTCAGCTCTGCGGGATCTTTGAACATCGATTATGTCAGCGAGTTAACAAGAGGATTGGCTTCATTGTCGGTGGGTGAGTTTGGTTATCGGCGTGGTTTGTTGGCCAATTCAGTGTCTTTCAATGAAGATCAAACCAAACTACTGTATGCCATTGAGTTGACTGATAACGATGGTCCCTGGGAGATCGCAGAGAATCAATACAAATACAATGCGCTGTTGAAATTGAGTCATCGAATTGATTCAAGCAAACGCTTCGAGCTGCAATATTCAGGCTATGAATCACAATGGACGTCGACCGATCACATTCCAGCTGATGCGGTTAATCAGGGTTTGGTGGGTCGATTTGGAAGCCTTGACCCAACTGCAGGTGGATTTACGCAACGACATGCTGTTTCAGGCAACTTCACCCTGGCTTGGGATCAATCGATCACGCAGCTACGGGCTTACCTGGCGGATTACAAACTGAATCTTTTCAGCGATTTCACTTATGGGCTCAGGGACAATACGGCGCTTGGCCGCCCCGGGGTGATTTCTGACCAGTTTAACCAGGTCGACAGCAGGGTAACTTTTGGCGGTGGTGTGACACATACGCTATTTGAAAATTTGTCGTTCATGCGTTCGCAATTGGCGGTCGGGTTTGACTATCGGGTAGATGATGTAAACCCAGCGGGGCTCTACGACACAATTGCCCGAGAGCGATTGGCCACTCGAAGCGAAGATTCTTTTGAGCAAAGCAATTTGGGTATTTTTATATCGCAGCAACTGCTTCCAGCGTCTTGGCTCAAACTGACTGGCGGCTTGCGATATGACCAGTTCGATGTTGATTTGAATGGTCAGTTTGATGACGATGAAGACCTGACAACACCCAATGTGATGCGAAGTGGTTCTCGAAATGATCAGCAATTCAGCCCAAAGTTCAGCGCAAGCATTACTCCATTTGAACATGACACTGAATTGTTTTTGTCCATTGGTCGGGGTTTTCACAGCAATGATCCCCGAGGTTTATTCACAGCAAACCCAGTGGACTATATCGTGAATACCCGTGGCTCAGAGGTGGGTTTGAAAACTACCAATACCTCAAGAAATTTGAGTGCTTCAGCGACCTTGTTTCAGTTAGAGAGTGACTCTGAACTCGTTTTTGTCGGTGATGCGGGTACGACCGAGCCCAAGGGTGCTACCAAGCGGAACGGGCTTGAATTGATTGCAAGTTATTTCAACAAAA
This sequence comes from Limnobacter sp. UBA7229, assembly GCF_002473065.1. Classification (NCBI taxonomy): domain Bacteria; kingdom Pseudomonadati; phylum Pseudomonadota; class Betaproteobacteria; order Burkholderiales; family Burkholderiaceae; genus Limnobacter; species Limnobacter sp. UBA7229. The sequence goes on from NZ_DKTN01000023.1 coordinate 84,769, forward strand.
CCGGCTTTGAAATTGATGGCTTCGTGACTCTTGTGGATGCTCGTTTTGTCGGCGTGCAAGACAATGGCATTCCCAACGCGATAGAGGAGTCTGCGGCCGTGTCGTTGGGTCAAACCTGGGGTAATTTGAAAGTAGGTTACAAGTTGAAATATGTGGGCAGCGCGCCTTTGGTGGAAGATCGGAGCATTGAATCGGACTCAGTGATCAATTCAGATCTGTTCTTCAACTTGAAAGTGAACAAAGATCTCAGTTTGAATTTGTCCATATTCAATTTGTTCGACCGGGACAATAGCGATATCCAGTATGCGCAGGATTATTTTCTAGCAGGGAGCCCGGCTTTTGGAAAAACTTTTCATCCATCCCTGCCACGGCATGTTCGGTTAACAGCCAATTTACAGTTCTGAGTGCTTTTCGTTTCAACGAGGTTCAAGAATGACCGATAAAAACTGGCTTTTGTAAGCACTGCCTTTTTCTTCGGTGATCAACGCTCGAAGCAGCGCTTTGCTCTTGGGTTGTAACAGCAAGGTGACTTTGCCGCTTGCATCGGTTCTCGACCACAGGGTTACTGGCGTTTCGGGATACTCCAGGCCGACGGGAAGCTGCGCCAAGGGCTTGCCGTTTTTGTAAACATAAATTGTGGAAGCGTCGCCTGGCAGCGTGATGAATTGGGCAAGTTCCGGGTTGTACAAATTACTGTCTTTTTCAATGGGTTTGATTTGTGCCGCTTTAAAATATTCTTCGTTGAATTTGTCGCTTTTCAACACCTTGTTCACCAAGGCTTTGTCGACCTTGTTCTCATCAAAATGTTGTGCGCCCTGCCGCGGCGAAAGCTCGATCTGGCTGGTTTTCAGAATGGCGAGGCAGTTGGCGGGGCGCTCTTTGTACGTGTAGCGAATACTGTTGTCATTGAATGGCAAGCCGAACACCTCGCCGTCGCCACCAACACATCTTACAGAGTCCACATATTCACCCTTGACTGTAATTTCCTTGGCCGGGAAATTGTGCCCAGTCGACAAACCGAGGCTTTGTTCACCAACGTCAATCCAGGTGAGGTGGGCCATGGCTGGAGCACTTGCACTAACAAACAGCAAAACAATCAGTTTCTTTAACACGGGAACCTCGATACAGCAGGTTAGAATCACTCAACACTACTACACATCGGAACGAACATGGCGAAAACCAACGCTGACCAGCCCAAAGATTTGGCGTCGCAATTGCTAGAGGCCGAGGTGGGCTTCTGGTTGCAAAACCTGAAAGGCAAAAAGTTTCAAGCTTTGCTGGCTGATGAGTTGAACCATGTGCTTGCCAGGCTTGAGCATATTCGCCTGCGCGATGCGGTGGATGAAAGCAAAGTAAAGGCCACTGCCCGGCGTTATGCGGTGGAAATGGAAATTGGTGGCGCCATTCCTGAGCTGTTTGGTGAAATTGCCAATCGCATTTTTGAGTTTCCAGCCAGCCGAACCACGAAAATTGGTGAGGTGGTATCCGATTCAATCGCGACAGAATTCATTGAGAAAATTTTTGAGCAAAATGGTGTGCTAGACCACGCAGTAACCAATATTCGAAACAGCACACCGTTTCGACATTTTTTGTCGGATGTAATTTTTACCGTGCTCAAAGGCTATGTGTTTGAGCAAAACAACCTGATGAAATTTTCTACTGTGGCCAGCAGCACGCGCAAGGTGCGTGAGTGGTTGAGTACCAAGGCCCCCGATTTGTCTGAGGGGCTCGAAGAGCGGGTGCGCAACCTGATGGAAAGTGGAGTGAAGGGATCGCTTGAGATGGTGGATGAAACGCTGGATAACGAGCAATATCGCGAAACTGCCATGAACAGTGCCTTGGCCTTTTGGGATGTGGTGCGCGAATGGCCGCTGACAGCCTATCGCGATTACCTCACTGAGCAAGACCTGCAAGAATTCATGGTATTGGGTTATGAATTCTGGCTTGAATTCCGCAACACCGAGTATTTGAAATCATGCATTGATTTGGGTGTGGACTTTTTCTTTGAAAAGTACGGTGAACAGTCTCTGCAAGACCTGCTGGATGACATCGGTATCAGCCACGAGATGATTACTGATGAACTGGACAATTACATTCCTGACCTGGCTGCCCTGTTGATCAAGGAAGGGCTTGCAGAAAGTTTCCTGCGCCGCAACCTTCAACGTTTCTACAGCAGCAAGAAGGTGCAAGACCTTCTTGCAGAATGATTGTTCAAAGGTTTCCCGTGCTTGTTCCTGCCGGCAGGTTCAATACCTTGCCATTGGTGAAGTTCAGCACCACGGGGCCGTCTGACACCACGGTGTAAGCGGCACCGTTTCTTAGGCAGCTCGCAGTGGTGTCAAGACGCATCGATTCCACATTGCTCAGCGTTGCAGTGAAACGGTTCTCGCTGGCGGCCTGAACAGGTTCACCCATCAGCCTGCGAAAGGTTTGAATGAACGGCACGGGGCCCACACCCGCGGTTTGACCGGTTTCGAAGGTCTTCTGGGAGCGCGCGCAAGCAAAACTTTCGATATCAATATCGATGTCACCTTCTTCACGGCCTTTGATGTTACTTAGCCAATACGCCTTGTCATGTTTGATTGCATACTCGGGAAATGCAAAGGCCTCATTGGTTTTGTACGTGATTCGACCTGGGTTCTTCACACGTTTCAGCTCGCTGGAATACGCCGCTTCTTTCTCCCAATTGTCCAGGGCGATCAGTGTCAGGTGTTCGGCCGGGGCGTGCATATAGAACTCGTACAATACACCGTCGGCTTCACTCAATTTAAGAGCCCAATCGAGTCCGGTGTTCACTTGAACCAATTCATCCAGTGCACCGTAAGAGTGTGTGCCGGGAATGTGTCGAAGATTTCCAAGGTACTTGCTGATGTTGCCTTTGCCGCCTATTGTGCTGCCCAGTGGAAACTCGAAGGGCAGGGCACCAGTCACGGCCTGTTCACCTTGAATCAACACATCGCCAATCAGTGGCGTGTTGAAAATACTCCCTGTGAAACCCACCCAGTTGCTTAGGCCTGCAAAGCGGTCTGGATACAGAATGGCCAAACGTGTAGAACCGTAGCCACCCATGGAATAACCGCCCACCAAAACACGCTCTTCGTCGATGTTGAAGGTGTTTAGCGCGTCGTCCAGTACATCGAGCACATCGCGTTCAGACAAACCAGAGTAGAAACCATAAGGACCGCGTCCCAATGGTGAGATCAACACGCGGTCGAGTGCATCGCCAAACTGGGCCTGCATGCCTGGCTGGTTGATCTGACTTGCGTGGTTGGCTTCACAACCATGCAGTATCATTTGCAAGCTGCGTTGGTCGTCAAAATTACCATTTTCTGGAATGTAAACGCCATAGGGTTGATACTTGCCCACAAAGTGGAAGTACTGGCCGCAAAACATGCTGTCGTTTTCAGGGCTGCTCGCTTCGGCCTGAAGTACCATGCCTTCACCAGTCGAGTTGGGGGCAGTGTATTTCGAGGTGTAAACCCGTTGTTTGAAACCAGCATCAACCTTTGCAGTTTCCGTGGTGCCGGAATTCATCTTCCGGATGTCAACGATTGCGAAGAACTGGCTGATATCGCCCGCACCCAGCGCTGCAGCTTGTTTGTCTTCCCACCAGTTGCCCTTGCCAGGTAGTGCTTGCGAGGGAACAGTACCTTCTGCACCTGCTTCTTCATTGGGGCCACGGAAGGCCACATTCATGACTTCGCCACTGCTTTGAGCGGTCACCGCCCATATTTTGAATGTGTTGCTGGTGGGTGAGGAGAATGTGCCGGAAATGATGTTTGTGTCGACATTGCCGTTGTTGAATTGAACCACTGTATCGGCGCCTTGTACCGTCAAGCCCAACAGCGTCTCTGAACCCGTGTCTGGGTTGTTGTCTGTGTCAATCGCAATGGCTGCGATGGTTTGTCCCGCGTCGTAAAGGGCATTGAGTTCGAATGTGGCTGTGTAGGTGTTGCCTTGTTTGCTCAGGCGGAGCTCAACCAGGTCGGCAGTACTTTCTGCGCCTGCCGGATAGCGTGAATCGCCCGCCGTGGGCGATAGCAATCCGGGCGTGTTGGCCAAGGGGTTGCCCAATTGGCCAGCGCGACTGGCGAGGTTTAAAAGGGCAGGACTGGGGGAAATGAGTCCTGTGTCCGCGCCGTAATCGTCGTACACATAGTCACGGTAAACCAACACCCCGTTGCAAATTTCGGTAACGCCTGCAAACCAGGATTGCTCGTTGCACTGCGCTGTTTCTTGCGGGTTGACTGGTGTGCCAGTGCCTGGGTTATCGGAAAGTGCGGAGTCTTCGTTGCTGCAAGCAATCAGAAGCGCGCTAAAGCTTAAAGCGATCAGTGTTTTTCGGGATGTACAGGGCACAGTAAAAGTCCAAAAGTGAATTGGGTCTAAAGAACTTTTACTTCAGTAAAGTACTGATGGATTCAAGCGGGGGTTAATTGTTGCTGGCCAAAATCTGAAAATCCTTAGCCCAACCCGCTGCACGATCAGCAGCGTTGTTGCGTTGCTCTGCAGTGGCTGAATTGAGAATATCTACAATCAGCGCAATGGTTGCCTTTTGTCGTTGTTCGCTTTCCTGTTTTTCAGCGGCACTGCTTGGGCTTTGCCAGGCGTTGAGCAGGCGAGCAATTTCCTGGCTTAATGTGGCTTGGTCAATTTGACGGTTGGAGGCTTTGTTCACCAAAGCCATGAATTGTCGCTGCCGCTCAAGCCGTTTTTCATAGCGTGACTCGGACCAGCGAATTTCGCTCCTTGCCCATGTGTCAATTTGCTTAAGCTGAACCGCGTTCAATGTGCCCAGCCAGCGCTCGAACCGCTCGGTCATCCGTTCAGCTGATTCGCGCACGCGCTCATCAGCGCTTTGCATCAAGCGTTCTTCGCGGTATTCCTTGTTGGATTTGTCGAGCGCTTTTTGAATATCCGGAGCTTGATTGGGCCACAGGCCCAGCATGTTTTTCGCAATTACAGGTGCTGCTTGATTGGCTGTGCGTCGAAGTGATGCCCGAATGGCAAGGTTCAGTGCTTGCACCTGGTTTGCACTCACAGGCATTACCACGTCATTGCGCGCAGCGAGGGCTTGTCGGGCGGTTTGCAGTTCGCTGGCTAGCACGGGGAGTTCGGTGTTGCGATGCCACTCCACAATCTCATTCAGACTTGTTTTCAGAAATGCAGATTGTTCGGAATCAAAATCGACTTTGCTGGTGAGATACGTGTGCGCAAAACTTGCCGAGTTGTTGTAACCCAGCTTGATCGCGCTGCATGCGGCCAACAAAGTAAGGCAGGTCAGAAGTAAACAGGTTCTGGTTCGAATTGCAGGTTTTATCACGAGTTCTTGCCACCCAAAAAAGTTGAACTTGTTGGTGTAGGACCCATTGAATTGCCATTCGTTCATTGGGTTTTGAAGCGGCTGGCCCAATCGGGCAATGGGTGAATGAATGCCTGCATGTTCCCACCCTGAATTCGAAGTACTTTCTTATAAGGTTCTTGTACGCTGGAGTTGTCGAGCACCCACACATCGTCGCACAGGGGCAGGGCGTTCAATACATTGTCAATAGTTCTGGGAATTCGCGTTTCGATTTTTTCTTCAGGTACCGCATGCCCGCCAGTTTCAATTCGTTGGTGCACGCGGGCTTTGTTCAAACTGCTTTGTTCAAGATGGACAAACACCATCACCACCTGGTAGCCCAGTGCTTTGGCTTTCGCGACAAAATCAATTTTGGAGGGATGTGAAAACACGGTTTCAAAGCAAAAGTTCTTGCCTTGTTCAAGCAGACTGTTGCGCAGGTTCTCTGCAATTTTTGCAGCTTCGTAGCTGTGTTCCTCGGGTGCTTGGGGAAATACATCTCGGGCAATGTCGTCGGCATTTACGAACGGCATGCCCAATGGTTTTAACTGTGTGCGGTAGAAAGTCGATTTGCCAGCCCCGTTGCCACCCACCAGCAGCCACAGCTGCTTCATGCCAGTTTGACAGGCTTGAATTGGCCATTTTCAAATTGACCAATTTTGACTGCACCTTTTGGGCCAATTTGTTCAAGCAGGCCAGGGTGGGTAGTACTGGCCTGGTAGCGTACTTTGTTCTGGCTTACCTCTTCTTTCAACTCACCGGTGGTGCGTCTCATGTCCAGGTTACCAAATACCCAGTCGGCACTGACAGGCGGTGCATTCACTTGTTCTAGTTTTACACGCAGCAGCCCTGCTTTGATTTGTAGCAAACTCTCTGGGTCTAGCAGGCTTTCAACTTTTTGCCCAATGCTGGCCCAATATTCGATTTGTTCAGCCGCGCTGCGGTGGTGGAGCTTGCCCAACACGGTGGCATTGCTCATCAAGTCAGACTGAATTCGTATGGGTGAAGAGGCTTTGGCCATGGCGTGTTTCCTTGATTGATTGATTTCCTGTGTTACGGCTTGATTGTAGCATTTTGCTACAATCAAGGCAATTTACAGTTGGCCATTCAAAGGGAAATATCCAATCAAAGGTTTCTGAGCACAAATTCCTTGATGGCTTGTGCGCAGGGGTAGGGCGTCTCGATCATCGGCAAGTGACCCACTCCGTCGAACAGGCACATTTCGGCCCGCTTGATCAGGCGTTCGAACTCGTAAGCGCAACTGATGTGCAGAACATCATCTTGTTTGCCCCACATCACGAGCGTGGGCGCTGAAATGTCTTCAAAAGTTGCCTTGGTGTAGTCGGGGCGGCGGCTCAACATTTCTTGAAACAGGAAGCTATTCACGTCGCGGCGGTGAATCAATTCTGTTGCGGAGAAAAACGCAGCAGACGCAGCCAGTGCCCGGTTGTGAAACACCAGGTCGGTCAACTTGATTACATCCATGGGGGCGCGTGGAACCAGGCGGTTTTTGCCGCGAAGAACCTCACGAATAAAGTCGGTTTCCTCGGTACCAGGAAGGCCCAGCGCATCCATCAATACCAGGCTGGTGACCATTTCCGGAAAGCGGGCCGCCAAAAGGCCAGCCAAGGCGCCCCCCATGGAATTGCCCACCACGTTCACCTTGTGAACGCCAATTTCTATCAGCCAGTCGTGAAGGCGTTCAGTTTGGTCTTCAAGACCATAGTTGCGATCCGGGTTGAAGCCGCTTTCACCCCAACCGGGAAGATCAGGGATCAAAATTCGAAATTGGCCTGCGAAAAAAGGGAGCAAGGGCAGCCAGTGTTCTTTCGCAGCGGCAAAGCCGTGCATCAGCAACAAAGCCGGGCTGTTTTCGTGGCCTATTTCCAGCCAAACCAGTTTGTCTTTTCCCACGCCAATCCGCTTGCGATGAACACCCACCAATCCGCCGTACCACGGGTTCAGCCGGGTAAAGCTAAACAGCTTGGGACGCCAGTCTTTCAGTTTTTCTGGGTCTATCTCGGGGGCGTGGCGAAGAAATGCTTCGCCCACGTGATCGAAGTACTGATCTACCAGTTTTGCGCCTTCGCTAATTGGAGAGACTTCTTTGCCTTTGGACTTGCGGACAGGTTTGGCCAAAATGGACCTTCTATTTTTAGTATTGATACATGATTAGCAAAGCATACTTCGAATAATTACAAAGATATTTCTACAACACAAAACCGGATAATCTTTGTACGCAGTATTTTTTGCATCATTCGGGGCTTGGCTTACACTGTCCTTGCAAGCCAGCCCGATATTTTTGAGTGTTCCTTGCGCTTGTGTCAGATGGGCGACACAGTGGAATTCACCACAGTGCGGAATTCTTCCGGTATCAACAGTTCATAGGTGGCACCGGTACCCGGTAAGTTGGGCAAGCCGGGCAAGGCAGGCAAGTTAGGGCCACGCTGGTTGCTGAAATAAAGCCGTGAACCATCCGGGGAGAAGGCGGGTCCCGCCAGTTCACTTCCACCCCCTGTAATTTGGAGCAAAATTTTTGCGGGCTGGTTGGGAATCATCACCATCAAACGCATCGCATCGCCATCTTCCGCCACGATGACATCGCCAGCCGGGCTGATTACCAGATTATCCACATCGTCAAAGCCGGTGCCCTCAGCCAGTTGGCTGTTGTCGAACACCACCTCAATCAAATCGTTGTCAATGTCCAGCGCGTATACTCGGTTGTCACCTTTGCAGGCGAAGAACGCCACCGCGCGCATGGGCTTGGCGACACCACTAACCGCAGGCGCTTGACCCTGCGGGAATTCTTGGATCCAGATGCCTTCGCCACCCCTGAACACGGTGCCCGGAACCGGAAGACCTGCTGCGGCGGTGCGTGTGCGTACCTCGGCCTGTGGGTTTTCAGGCTCGAGAACATCGGCCCATTTCACGCGGTGAACGCGTTGTGCCACGGCGATGTCTTCTTGATAGGCACCGGCCTCGAAACCCACAATTTCCAGAACCTGCAACTTGCCTTGCTCCATGTTCAAGCCCATTTGCCCGTTGACTGCTGGGCGCAAATCGCCTTCGGATACGAACCGATACAAACGGCCGTCACCCGCGTCCTCAGTCAGGAACAAGGTTTTGGTGGTCATGTCCACCGCAACTGCTTCATGATTGAATACACCCAGCGCTGGTAACGCACGCGCAGTTGCAGTGCTGCCCAGTGGGTCACATTCCCAGGTCACACCGGTTTGGGTTTCTTCGCAGCTAAGCCAGGTTCCCCAAGGTGTGGCCCCGCCTGCGCAATTGCGGGCCGTTCCGGTCAAAATTCGATAGGCCGATTGAACCTCACCTTGCGCATTGAACCTCAGCGCACCCACGCCACCCTGTGGTGCCTCGGTTTCGCTGTTCGAGACATACACCCAACCGCCATCTTCGGTCGGGAAGACTGCGCCACCATCGGGAAACATATGCCAGTTGTAACCGGTCAAGCCCAGTAAATCGGGAATACCCAGCACCGGGTTGCTCAAGTGCCTTGCAACAGGGCGGACGGTAAAACCAGCTGGCGCAAAAATATTGTCGACACCCGTGGCCACCAGTTCGCCAATGCCAGCAAGTGGCCCGGCTTGCAAGGGCAGCTCCATGGCCAAAGGCCCAAGACTGGGTGGGTTAACCATGGGTGGGTTTACATTTTCATTGGGGCCTGTGGGGGTGGCATTGGATGTGGATGCTTCTGAATCAGAACCACATGCGCTGAGCAGGGGTAAGGCACTGGCCCCTGCGCCTAGAAACATGGCTCGCAACAAGGCGCGGCGTTTGAATGAGGGAATGGCTGGATGATGCATGGTGAAACCTGTAGGAATGTCATGAACGGCTAATTTTGATACTGCGCAATCGGGCTCATGGTTTGGGTAAAGTACTCAGTGTGAACAGCCATGTCTTTGACATATTTCAAAATCAAGACGGGTCATCTAGTAAGCCTGCTCTTTTGTGTTTTCAATCCTTTCCAAGCTTTGGGCAGTACAAGCTACAAGAACAAAGTGAAGGTGACGGGATGAAGCGGCGTGATGTGTTGAAAGTGATGGCGGCCAGTACATTGGTGGGTTGCGGAGGTGGTGATGATTTATTGGTGGGTACCAATCCTGCCGGGCCTGTTGGGCCCTCTGATCCAGGCACTGATTCGCCAGTTTCAAGCAATGAATTCGAAGAAGCCTTGCCACAACCGGGGTTTGAACCCGCAAGTTTTGACTTTCCCATGGTGCTGGCCATGCCATTTGCACATGGTGTGGCCAGTGGCGACCCTTTGGCGGACCGCGTTATTTTGTGGACCCGAATTACCTTGCCCGAATACCCGGCACAAGGTGTGCAGGTGCGCTGGCTGGTGAGCACCACAGCCGATATGCAAAATGTAGTGCGCCGTGGCACACAGCGTGTGGTGGCAGAACACGATTACACATTGAAAGTAGACGCTCAGGGATTGCAGCCCGCCACCACTTATTACTATCAGTTTAAAACCGGTCCGCACAGCAGCATTGTGGGGCGCACGCGCACTGCGCCGGCTGACATGGTTTCAGCCATCCGCCTGGCAGTGGTGTCATGTTCCAGTTACTGGTCCAGTACTTGGAGCGGATATGGTGCCATTGCGCAACGTGAGGACCTGGATTTGGTGATTCACTGTGGCGATTACATTTACGATTTTGTCGATGAAGACGAACAGGTTCGGGCTCGAAAAAACATCGAGGACACCGCCTACGTGGATTATCGCGACTGGCTGAACATTGACGAGTGCAGAAGGCGCTATGCACTGTTTCGTTCAGACCCCAACTTGATGGCAGCGCACCAGCAACACCCCTGGTTCATTACCTGGGACAACCACGACATCGACCCTGGGTTTGGCAATGAATTGCCCACCACTTTGCCCGAGGGTGTCGAGTCCACTTGTACCTTACTTGACACCACACGCGCTTTTTGGGAATGGACTCCTTCGCGCCCTGTGAAAGCCGATGGCAGCGGTGAATTCATTTTTTATCCCGATACTGAATACCCTGAGCCCGTCGATCCCTTGCTGGTGTATCGCAGCTTGAACTATGGCCCGCTGGCCAGCATTCGAGCGCTGGACACACAAAGTTATTTACCCGGCTACGGCTTACAAGCGGATGCCTCGCATTTGCCGGAAGGTACGCCCACCTTGTTTGGAAAAACACAATTTGACTGGCTACTTTCACAACTTCGCAAAGATGAAACGGAGGGCGTGGTGTGGAAAGTGTTGAACAACCAAACCTGGATTGCGCCCTGGGTTGTACCCAATGTGGTGGGCTCTCCGGTGCTGCCATTGCCTGTTCGCTGGAGCGATTACAACACCGAGCGAAATTTGTTGATTTCGCAATTGCGCGGCGCAGGTGATATTCCTTCTGTGAATGGTACAGTTTTTGTTTCCGGTGACATGCATGGCAACTGGATTTCTGATGTGGTGGAAGACGAGCAAACCGCGTTGTTGAACCAGTATCAGGTGGCACCACCTGTGCCCACTTTGAGGCAGGGTACATCTCCAGAAAATATTTCAGCAGGCTTTCAGCGGGCAGCCACAGCCAATTTGCCGGGTGTGAATTTGCGCGCAGCGTCAGCTGCGGTAGAGTTTGCACCTTCTTCAATGGGAAGGGGTGGAGCCGATGAGTTGGTGGCCAATGCCTTGCCGGGAAGTCCGTTTGCCGTGCATGTGGCAGCAAGCCGTGCCATTGAAACTGCCACCATGCTGGGCAACAAGCATGTGCAATTCATGGAATGGGTGGAGCACGGATACGGCATTGTGCAACTGGAACAAGACAAGGCAGTGTTTGAATGCTGGTGGCAGAACAAGTTGCAAGACAACGCACCCGATGTGCTGGGTGTGCAAATGGTGAGTTTTGCAAATGATGAGCCCGCACGCTTACCCACGCCGCGATTCAAAAATCAGGTTGATTCGGTCACCTTGCACGGCATGCCTGTTCAACCCAGCAGCAGTTCACGGGCAGCGCCTTTGGCACCCATGCCCGCCCAGGTATTAGCGCGTTAGTTGGCAAATTAGTTGGCAAATTAGTTGACGACTTGGTTGGCGAATGAGTTGGCCAATTAGTTGATCAACAGCTGTATCAAATTCATCACCAGCAAAATTGCCGCCAGCACTTGCCACAGCAACACCGGGTTTTTTTCAATCAGGGGTTGCTTGGCCACACTGGCTTCCAGCTTGGTGTTAGGCACGGTCAGGTCTTGCAAAAATTCACTGAGCGCATCGTAGCGATACCGTGGGTTGGGTTGAAGCGCTTTGCGCAAGCAGGCCTCTACCCACAGCGGCAAATCACGGCACGGGTGGTTGGCTGGAATGTAGCGCAAATCGCTGTAGCTTTTCAGTTCAACCTGCTTCACCGCTTTTTCTGCAAACGGCAAGCTACCTGTCAGCATTTCATACACCACCACGGCCAGTGAAAACAAATCGGATTTGAAAGTACCTACTTCACCCATCAAGTACTCTGGGGCCACATAATTCACGCTGCCTTGCGGTACCGATTTGTCCAGTGGTGAAATCAGTTCATCGGCACCTGCGATCAGTACGGTGCCGAAGTCGAGAATTTTCACGCAGCCGTTCGAGTCGATCATGATGTTCTCGGGTTTGATGTCCTGGTGCACCATGTCGGCACGCTGAAACGCACGCAGCCCGGCCACCACCTGCTTCACAATGCGTCGCACCGCATCCATGCCGGGTTTGGGGTTGTCATACATCCATTCCCGCAGGTTGATGCCTTCAATGTATTCACCCAGATAATACAAAAACTGCTTCGGGCGTTTGGGCACATGGGTGCGCATCACATTCACATGTTGGATGCTTTGCCCCACCCATTCTTCGCGAACAAAGCCACTTAAATACATCGCGTCTTCCGCGAAATTCAGTGAGGGTGTTTTCAATGTGAATTGTTCACCGGTTTCCATGTCGCGCACGCGGTACATGTGGCTGCGGGTTCCGCTGAAAATAATTTCAAGTACTTCATAGCCATCTATTTTGTTGCCCACCTGAAGCACAGGCGGTATGGGCAATTGTGTCAACTTGCGGTGCACCTCATCCAGCGTTTCATGGGGCAGGGCATCGACCGCCATCAGCAACACGGTCAGGTTGTCATCGCTGCCTGCATTTAGCGCGGCCTGTACCATGTGCCTGGCGAGTTGCTCCAGGTGGCCTGTGCCGTGCTGTGCAATCAGGGCCAGCAGCTCAGGGCGCTTCAAAACGCCGTGAACGCCGTCGGTGCTCAGCAATACCAGGTCACCCACCTGCAATTCATGCGTGCTGTAGTCCAGTTCCAGGTGGCGGTCGGCGCCCAGTGCACGCGACAAATATTCCTGCCCGCGTTCTGTGCGCACGTGGTCTTGGGTCAGGCGTTCAATGGCATCGCCGCGCACGTGATATACCCGTGAATCGCCCACATGAAAACAGTGCAGGGTATTGGATTTCAACACCACGGCGCTGAAAGTGGTCAACAGGCTGTCATTGTGGCTGGCGCGGTTGGTGTTTTGTTGGTAAATCCAGGCGTTCAGGCCAGAAATGATTTGCCGTGCCGATTTGTGAACACTCCAGGTGTAAGGCGTGGAAGAATAGTCATCCAGAAAACTGGTCACAGCTGTTTGGCTGGCCACATGGGAATCGGCGCAACTGCTCACGCCATCGGCAATGGCCGCCGCAGCACCTTTGAGCAAGTTCGATTCAGCTTGCCCACACCAGGCAGCAAATGCATCCTGATTCACAGGCTTTGGGCCTGCGATGGAATAACCACCAAACCGGACTTGCAGTGTGCTGCTCATGGTGCCTTTGCTTGTCTTTGTCTATTTATCCCACGCGAATCAGTTCAACTGTACCGTCTTCTTTCACCTCGGCCATGTGTCCTTGCGGTTCTTCCATGAACAGCAGTGTAATGAAACCCACCACGGCTGTTAATGCAATCACGAAGAAGAAGGCCTGATAACTGACAAACGACAACACAGTGAGGTAGACCACCGCGCCCACGTTGCCGTAGGCCCCTGTCATGCCAGCGATTTGGCCGGTCAGGCGGCGTTTGATCAAGGGCACTGCCGCAAATACGGCGCCTTCACCAGCCTGCACGAAGAATGAGCAGGCCATGGTGGTGATCACAGCGAGCCATAGCGGCCAGCTGGATTCAGTCAATCCCATCAGGGCATAGCCCACAGCCAACCCTGCCGTCAGAATCAGCAGGGTGCGCTTGCGGCCAAATTTGTCGCTGATCCAGCCACCGCCGGGTCGCGACATCAGGTTCATGAATGCGTACATGGAGGCAACCAGGCCAGCGGTAACCGGGCTCAGGTTGAAGGTCTCGGAATAAAACAGGGGAAGCATCGACACCACGGCCAGTTCAGAACCAAAGGTTGCAAAGTACAACACATTCAACACCGCCACCTGCTTGAACTTGTAGCGGTGCAGTTCGGGCACTGGAGCCTTGAAAATTTCGCTGTTTACCTTGTAAGCGCTGTAGCAGTCGTACACCAAGATCAAGATCAACACGCCGTAAATGCCGTTGGCCACTGCGCTGCTCAGCATGCTGACACCTTCGGGCGACAATTTCCAGGTTAACAAGGCCAGTGCAGCGTACATGGGCAACTTCATCAACAGCATGAAGTAAAAGTCGCCCACACTGGTTACTTCCATGCCACCGCTTTTCTTGGGTTTGAAATAAGTGGAGCCCTTGGGCGTGTCGCTCACATTGGAATACCACACAAAGCTGAACAAGAGGCAAATTACACCAGTAATTGCAATTGCATAGCGCCAGCCGTCAGGCCCGCCCAGCAACAAGGCCAGTGTGGGCAGCACCATGGCTGCACCTGCCGACCCAAAGTTACCCCAACCGCCATAAATACCTTCGGCCGTACCCAGCTGGTGGGCTGGAAACCATTCACTGACCATGCGAATACCGATCACGAACCCGGCACCGATAAAGCCCAATAGAAATCGGGAAATGGCGGCCTGTGCAAAGTCAGTTGAAAGCGCAAACATGAAGCAGGGAATGGACGACACAAACAGAAGCACCGCGTAAACCAGGCGGGGGCCAAATTTGTCGGTCAGCATGCCAATCAATATGCGTGCGGGAATGGTCAGTGCCACATTCAAAATCAACAGTGTTTTAACCTGTTCTTTGCTCAAGCTCAGCGATTCAGCAATGGCGCCGAGCATGGGTGCGTGGTTGAACCACACGAAAAAAGTGATGAAAAATGCAATCCAGCTCATGTGCAGGATTTTCATTTTCCCGGCAAAAGAGAACAGATTCAGTTTGGCGTGGTCGTTCATGACGAATGGCTCTTTTTGGAATTCAAAATAAAAAGCGCCCACCCATCGAATCAATCTGTGGATTGACTTGGTGAGTGAGCGCCTTTGCCCGTTTTTGCTGCATATGAAAGTCAGTTGCACCTAAAAGGTGCGCTTAACTCTCCCAGACAGTCTCGATTTCCAGCTTTGGAGGCGAAAACTGTGTGTATGAATGTTGCAATGCAGAAACTGTGCCAGCGAACAAACCGTGAACCAAGAAAACCTGTCAAGGTCTATGCAATATGGATAAAATAACATCGAGTGGGCCGTCAGTTTTTAGCAGCAACTTAAGTAGCAGAAAGGTGATTCAAATGCGTATGTTCAGCGTGTCAACAGGTGTGGTGGTGGGGTCTGCATTGCTCTTGAGCGCATGTGCCTCCATGTACAGCGTTCGGCCAGTGGTGGCCGAGAACCAGGTGCCAGTTCAAAACCAGGGTTTTGAGTCTTTGAGTTCGAGCAAAAAACACATGGTGCAGGTGGGCTCGGTGTACAACTCGATGCGTCAATTTGATAACCCTCGTTTTAACGTAACTTTCGTGAACAACGGCAAGTTTCCAGTTGAGTTTTCGACGGAAAACGTCACGGTGACTTTCAATGGCGAGCCGGCCACTGTGGTCAGTTACGAGGCACAAATTCAGGATGTGCAAAACCGACTTTCTTTCTACGGTTTCAGGGCCCCAATTTTTTACAGCCCGTTTTATCACTCACCTTTTCACAGGGGTTTTCACGGAAGCGGTTTTCTGTTTCAAACCGATTTCAATGACAGACTTGATGTGCAGCAAGCCTTTGCCGACTTTGACCGAATTCAAAAGTACAGTTTGAAACCGAAGGTGGTGCGCCCGGGTGAGCAAACACAAGGTGAAATTATTGTGGCCCGAAAGTTATCGGCCAGCAGTGCGCAAGACATCACAGTGACGGTACGTGTGGATGACGACATGCACAAATTTGATTTTGGTTACCTCCAAACCAATTAATCAGGGGCTGCTTACTGGAGTTCAGCGATTTTCCTGAACTCCTGAAGCTTGGCCCGCAAAAACAAAATCATCGCTTCACGGTCGTGAAGTTCTGCACTCAAGTACTCCACCACTGTGGTCAATTGCTCCACTTCGGCCGATCGCTTTTGAATCAATTCACTGGCGCGTGCTTGCAGTTTGGCCAGTTGCCTGCACAAGGCGTCGTTTTCAATCAGCAGGGTATCCATCGATTTATTCATGCACACTGCGGCTTTCATGGGGCAATTCCTTCATGAATCAGTGAAGCGCGCCACCTGCATGCTGCCGGTTGTGGCCTTGCAGGGTGGGTTGCTCCAAAGCTTGTTTGATTCGTTGAATTTCGGCTTGTGCAAAGCCCATCATGCCCAGCAAATCCCGAAAGGCGGTGGCTTCAAAGCGCATGGTCATGTAGTGAAGACAGAGGGATACCACCCCGGTTTCCTGACAGTAATAGACTGAACCGTTTTCGCTGCCCGCTAACCATTGACCCAGTTGAGCTGTACAGTTTTCCTGCTGCATGAAGAACTCCCGATTGATACAAATGAGAATTCATCGTAAATGATAATCATTATCAATACAAGTGCTTTTTGCAGTTCTAGGCTTGCTCGGTGTTTAGTTGGTACTTGTCTTGCGCACCACAGTCAATTTATTACCTACTGGGCTACTTTGTTCGCCCAGAATTCCTTTTTCAGTCACCAGCAAGTCAGTGCCGGAGAACAGTGGTGGCCGGCCTTGCATGACCTGCGAAGTGCCGGTTGAAAAGGTCAGTGGGTTGAAGGCATCCACTTGCTCGCCGAGAAAGTTGAGTTTAATGACCTGTCCCGTTAAAAAGTAGGTAACGGCGAAACCATCGGGAAGAATTGAAAAGTCGTCCGGCAGGCTTTCCAGCGTGGCCAGCACCAATGGCATTCCGGCAGATCCATCCTGTTGAATTGGCACTACATTCAAGCGGCCCAGGTTTGGTATTTCAGAATCAGTAAAGTACAGCAGATTTCCCCGGCGTTGAATGCCATTTGGAAAACGACCTGCCAGGTCTAGCCATGTTGTTTGATTCTCCACTTGCAGCGGGTTGTTGGCAGCAACTTTCAGTTTCACAATTTTTGGAGTGGGCAGGGCATTGGTAGCAATCGGTCCATCCACTGCATACAGTGTTTGGCCGTCTGCACTGCTGGTTAGTCCATTGGCCAACCCCATGCTGTCATAGTCAAATACCGGTGAAATCGTCATTGGGGATTTGTTCAAGCTGCCTGCCCACAAAGTGCCGTCGCCACAATTGGCGTAAAGGGTATTCCTGGCAATCGCCAAACCCGTGAAGTTGCACACCCCGCTGGAAACGGTTTGAGCCGCGAATTCATCGGCAACTTTAACCACCTCAATCACGGATTGCCCGCCGGACACAAACAGCCTGCCTTCAGCCGAGAAAATCATGTTCTCTGCATCCGGAACGGTCAGCAATTCCTGCAAACTGGCACAAGCATTGTTAAAGCAAGGGCTGTTTTGTTCCAGTGATGATGCATTGTTGCGAGTTGTTGGCAGGGCAGTGGGCTCTTCGCCCGTGCATGCAACCACAAACGGCAGAAAAACAAGGAGCGACCAACAAAGACGTGTTCCAGATTGCATGTATCAAATTCCCCATGAGATGAAGCTTGTACTTTGAGTGCAAATGTTTGGATGTAATAATCAAGAATCAACAACATCGCAGGAGCAAATCCCCGTGCTCGAGAAAGTCTGGGCGGGTGTATTGCTGGCATGTCGCATTACGGAAACATTTTGTCGACCTTGAATTACAGCTTGAATCGCACCGCAACTGGGGATGTACCGGACTTGAAGTTGTTTCCGCTCACGGGGCTTTATCGCTATTTTGCCGATGCTGGCCGTTTTATTGAATGTGCAAGTGGCCTTAACTTGCCCGTGGTTACCATGGGTGACAATGCAAAACTTGAGAATGCTTATTTGCAACTAATTGAACCTGCTTGCTGCCACACGCATGGCCTGCTTAAGCAAGGGTAATGTGGATAGTGAACTGATTGACACGCTGACCCAGGTCAGAAGCTGGAATATTCTGGGTCAGCGTATGGAGTTGTATGACCAGCTTGGGCGTTTGCTGGCCAGGTTTGAAGTGCGTTAGTTATTTAATTCTGCAACAGCTCGAAAGTAAGGCCCGCATGCTGTTGCAAGCGACCTATCAGCTGTTCGCCCATCAGTGAGGCGGGTGTCCAGAACCCGCCTGCGTGGTTTTGAATGTCCAGGGCCAGGCACACGGCAGCCTCGCCCAGCATTTTTCCGGTTGAGCCATAACCCGGGTCCATATCGCCTGTTACTTTGGCTGTCAAAGTATTGCCCTTGCTGGTGGTGCCATAAAAGCGCAAGTCATAAGAGCCGCGTTGCTGCGAAGTTTCACTGGGGCCTTCGCCAGGTTTGGGAACCACGAATTTTTCAAGTACCCAACGGGTTGGCGGCAGTGCTGCACCAATCAAAAACCCAGCCATGCCGCTGGCCAGTCCCATCGCAGTCATTCGGCCTTTGAATCCATTTCCGGTCATCATCGCTTCGTCGTATTTGAATTCTTTGCCATATCCATAATTCTGCAGCGCATTGCTTCGATGAACCACGCGCGTATTAATACCCGCCATAACAAAAGGTGCCAGCCAGCTTTTTGCCACGGGGTCAAATTCTGCGAAGCTTACGTTGGGCTGGCGTGCAGCCAGGCGGGCAGGGGAGATCAAGTAGGGGTTGGCCAGTTTCTTCGCCAGTGAACGGTCAGCCGCAACTTCGCGAGTAACGTTGATCATGCTGGCCACGGTGCCACCTGAAAATTCACCCTTTAGTTTCCTGACCCGCATGCGTATTTGTTGGCAAGGTTCACCATATTGAACGCTGGCGGCCTTCTGTAAAAACAGCACGCCCAAATCAGAGGGGATTGAATCAAAACCGCAGCAATGCACAATGCGTGCACCGCTTTGTTTGGCGGTGTCTTCATGGGCTTCAATCATCCGTGCGATCCATTGCACTTCACCGGTGAGGTCACAGTAGTCGGTGCCGGTTTCAGCACACACTTTCACCAAACCGGAACCATACAAAGCGTAAGGGCCCACTGTTGAAACCACAACCTTGGTTTTTGCACACAGATTTCGCAGATCAGTTTCTTTACCGGCGTTGGCCAAAATGGTAGGAAGCTCTCGGGCCTGCTCACCCAAGCGGTTTTTCAACACTGCCAGTTTGTCGGCATCGCGCCCTGCAATTGCCCATTTGATCTCGCCATTCAAGCCATGGCGCTTCCACAGGTACTGCACCAAAATTTGACCGACAAAGCTGCTTGCCCCGAACACGATCACGTCGAATTCTTTCTTTTTCATTGTGCTGTATCTCCTGAATTTATTGTGTTTTGCCAGATTCTCTCACACTCAATAAACCTTGTATTGATATTCCGAATACTGATTATTTCTAGGCCCTAAGGGTGATAGGGAGTGACCGGAGCTTTAACCCGATCGGGGGGACGCAAATTGGATGTGGAATATTTAAGGTGAATCCATTCATCGGAGAACCCCATGGCCAGTCTTTCAGCAGTCAACTTTTTGTTCGATCCAAGCTCCCAATTGTTGCCATTCTGGATTGCGATTGCACAAAACGACCGTGAACTTGAGCTGGCCGCCAAAGCCCGTCAAATCGCTTACGGAAAGCATCTGCCTTTGCTGGGTGAAAAGCTGGCTGTACCCGATGCCGATGATCGCAACCCCGACTTTGCCGTGCTTCTGGCTTTTTCAAAGTTGGATGGAAGTTGCATTGGCACTGTGCGGGTTCAAATTGCCAATCAGCAGCAGCTTCGCCTTGAGGAGTCATATGCATTGCCCAAGGCCCTGAGAACAGGGCGAATTGCCGAGGTATCGAGGCTGGCCATACCTGCGCGTTCGAATGGTTTGGCATTGAGGTTGATGTTGATCAAAGCGGCCTACTGGTACAGCAGGGCGAATTTGGTGGACCGATGTTTTCTTTGTGTACGTTACCCGGTGGACAGGCAGTACCGACGGTTTGATCTGGATGATGTGCTTCAGCCTGATGAGTTTGTGGCCATGAAGCACATTGGCATGATTCCTCACCGAATTCTCTGGTTTGATGTATTTCATATCGAGGCACGCTGGTTATTAAGCGCGAATCCGCTCCACTCAGTTTATTTCTCCAGCTCTCATCCTGATTTGTTGCAAAACATTCAGATGCGTACCTTGCAACTGGAAACGCAAAATCAATTGCGCTCTATCGGATGATTTCCATGCCTATTGCTGTCGCAGACTCATTTCAGAAAACACCTTGGGTGCCCTTTCTGTCGGTGGTGTTGTTGAGTTTTTTTCTGCTGGTGTCTTTTGTCAACTTGTCGGTGCTTGGCGAGAACAGCCCCCCTGAAGTGCCACTGGTATTCTCGAGCCTTGCTGAAGAAGATGTGCAGGGCAGTTTGTTCAATGTAGTAGAACAATTAAAAAACCAAGCTGAGCAGACTGTGCTGCGCACCCACTTGAAAGAGACGCCCTATTGGGTTTATGCAAATGTGTCGCAAACCATGGCACAACAGTATGAACAAATTTTTTTCAGATCACGGCATGTGGTGCAGTCCAGCTGCTGGCTTGCATACCCCAACGGCACCTTGCAGGAAATTCAGCTGGAGACAAACCAGGGGCGTGTGGTGTCAGCAAACCTGACAAATCCTGTCAATCTGCAAGGTGTACTTTGCCAGTTCAAGTTCATCGGGCCCGCCAGTCTTGAAATTGGTTTGCAAACAGCTGCAAATTTCAATGAAACCATTCTGGTCTCCGAACGCCGCCAAAGTTTTCTTGAGGGTGTTCTTTATCTCATGATCGGCATGGTGGCAGTTGCCGCGTTCATGACCCGCAGCGTACTGTTTGTCAGTTACGGGTTCTGGCTGTTTGCCAGTCTTCGATTGGTGGCATTGTCGGAAGGTTGGGACCATTCAATTTTTGGTTTTGATTTGAAATCTGAGCCGCTCATGCGGGCCCGCATGCTGGCCTTGGCCATGTACTTCACCTCTACAGTGCTGATTGTGTGGCACCTGTTTGAAAACATTCGCCGAGAATCGTGGTTGGGTGTATTGCGCGCCCTGCAGTGTGCCAGTGTAATTCTCACTGCCCTGGCGCTGTTCTCTCCGTACCGCACCTTTCTGGAGTTGTTTTGGCCCATGAGCTTGGTTGCAGCCTCGGCTGTGGCTTGGGTAGTAATCCAGAATTTTCTGGAGAAACGTGACCGCGTTGCAATTTACTACCTCGCGGCGATGTTGATTTCCTTGGCTGGTGCAGTGGCTGAAGTTTTGTCAGCCTGGTTTGATCAACGTTTTCTGCTGCAGTATTTCAACAGTGCCTCGGTCACGGTGCTGGCCAGCCTCATGACTGCTGTTGCCTTGGCCGAGTTTTTAAGGAAAGCACAATGGCAACAACAGTTGGCAGCACAGGAAATAAAACAGGCCCACGAGCGCCTGGAGAGTGTTTTTGATATTGCGCCGTCAGCCATGTTTACTTGCACGCGCCATGGTCAATTGATCCACTTCAACAAACAGTTCACCGATTTGTTCCTGAATCGGGAGGGCATGCCCACGCTCGACTTTCTTCAGCCGCAGCGCCTTGCTGCGCTTTTTAATTTGCTGGAGCAACCCGGCAAATCATCACGGCGTGAATTGCCTGTTGTGGTGGGTGAGGGGCAAACACGTTGGTATGAGCTGGTGGTTAGTCGCGATCACCGGGAACTCGTGGGCGTGGTAGCGGACTTTACAGCCAGAAAAGACCGTGAGTTGGCCTTGCAGTACCAGGCCACACACGATGAATTGACTGGCGCCCTGAATCGACGTGGGCTGCAAAACATTATTCACAACAAGCTGAACAAGCGTGCAGCCAGTTTCACTTTCTTTTGTGTCGATATTCAACAGTTTTCGCGTTTGATCAGCGCATATGGCCTTGCGGTGTCTGACCAGTTGCTTCGAGCCTTTCACACTGAGCTGTATCGCCACATGAACGCCCATGGCGAGATTGCACGGCTGCATGTTGATCAATTCGCAATCATGATTCATCAGAACGACACGGAGCGTGCAGAAGAAGCCTTCAATGCATTTTTGTACAGGCTGGATTCAGTGCCGTTTCAATTTGACGGCAGAAGTATTCAAACCTCTGTGCTGGCTACACTGGTATTTCAGGGGCTGGTTGACAACGTGCTCGATGTCATGGAAACCGTTGAAATGTCCATGCGTGAGTCCAAGTTCAAGGCCAAACGCAACAACAAGGTTGAGCGGGTGGTGTTTGAGCAAAACCAGACCCGCAGTTTACTTGATCAATCCAGAACCATTCGCAGGCTCGATGATCAAAAATTGCCCACTGGTTTGACCCTGGCGTGGCAACCCATACTGGCTTTGAATGAGCACAACGGACCCTTGTATGCGGAAGCCCTGTTACGGATCAAGGATGAGAACGGCAAGCTTGGATCGGCCGGGTTTTTGATTGAGGCCTGTGAGCGGGGTGGGCACACCGCGTTTCTGGACAATTGGGTATTAAGCCATACACTCGATTTTCTGGCTCAGCATGCACAGCAGTTAAACAAGTTGAGCGTGTTGAGCATCAATGTCTCACCCGGTTCTTTGAACGATGAAATTTTTCTACAGGACACGTTGGCGTTGATTCGCGTACATCAGCAGCACGCCTCAAAGTTGTGCCTCGAAATTACAGAAGTTGGTTCGGTGATCAATCTTCAGGCGGTTCAGAATTTCATTGAACAGGTGCGCAGCCTGGGCGTGCGCATTGCACTGGACGATTTTGGTGCCGGGTACAGCAATTTCCGGTACGCGATGGACCTGCACGCAGATGTCATCAAGATTGATGGGTCGATTGTGAAGAACATTTGCCACAGCACGGAAAGCCATGCCGTGATTACTGCCATTGTGGGTTTGGCCCACGATCTGGGTTGCAAATGTGTGGCCGAGTGGGTGGAGGATTTACACACCCTGCGAGAAGTCAAAGAACTTGGCGTTGATTATGTGCAGGGTTACCTGGTATCCCCTGCAGTAGAATGCGAGCGTTTCCTGAACTTGAACAGCACACTGGAATTGATGCCCGATCAGAACCGGGCACGTCTGGTTCAATCTGTTTTGGAATCGGTGTCTGCCTGAACGCTGGTCAATTCACCATACTCCACCCAGAACCGTTTCACGATTGACTTTTCAAGTTGCCCCCGCTTGTTTAGGGGGCAGGCAAACCGCAGGGTCATGCGCAGGCATTTTTCGTCGATGCTTGCCCAGAACACTTCAGGCCTGGCCTTGGGCAAATCGACAAAATTGTCACGTTCAATTGCTGAAAAATGGCGTTCGGCTTCCTCTATCCAGTGTTTTCCAGCCTCGTCGGCCAGTTTCAGCGCAAGCGATTCCGCAGCCTGAATTTTTACAGACTTGTCAAAGTTGAAGTCGATCAGGTGAATGCCGTAGGAGCCATACACTGAAAGGTTTTTCATGGCTTGCGTGAATACGAGGCTGTTGGGCAATGTCAGCAGGCGGCCGGTTTGTTTTTTCGACGGACCAATTTCAGCCAGTTCGAAGGTTACAAAACCTGTATTCACCAACTGCCCTGTGAATTGGCCCACTTCAATCGTGCTGCCAATGCGAAGGCTTTTGTTCAGAGAAATAACCAAAGCACCCCACAGGCACAAAATGAATTCTTTGCTGACAATCAACAGCGCACCACCAATGGCCGCCAGGGAAATCAGAAAACCGGTAATTTGCCCTGACCACAAAGCAAGTACCAGCAACAGGGCAGTGACCCATACAATGTTTTTACGTCGAACCCAAGTGGCCCGCACATTGCCCGTTTGCGGTGTGGCTCCATTGGTTTCCCGAAGCAGCCGCCAGTGCATGAAGCGGTTGATCGTGGTGGCCAACATCAATAGTGCGATCGACAGGATCAGCTTGCCAAGCCGGCCTTCGAGAAAATTGAAAACCTGTTCAACCGTGGGTTCGAGGTCTTTGAAAAATTGAAGAATTTCCATCTTAGCTTCTGTTTGCTGCCCGTTGATCTTGCTGGAATATGGCTTCCAGTTCCTCGCGCCCCTGTCGACCTATTTCAATTACTTTCTCGCTGTCGCCCAGCACTTTGGCTTGCTTGTTCAACAGGCTTTCATCGTGTTGCTTGAATGTTTCTGCTTTCTGCATGGCTTGGCCGTCGCTGTACCCCAGTGCATGCAGCGCCTCGGTGGCTGCCTCCAGTGCGCCAGCGAACAATTCACGGATCACCGAATGCGCACCTGCTGCCTTCAGTGCGAGGTAATCGTTTCGATTGTGCGCACGGGCGATGATGGTGATTTTTGGGTAATGATGAACAATGAACTCAACAATGGCTTGCGACATCTTCGGATCATCAATGGCCACAATCACGGTGCGAACCTTTGAAATACCCGCAGCTTCAAGAACTTCGGCACGCGAAGCATCGCCGTAATACACTTGATTGCCGAATTTCTTGACGAACTCAATGTGCTCGGCGTTCTTGTCCAGCGCAGTGAAGTGAATTTGATTGGCCGCCAGAATACGGCCAGTAACCTGCCCAAACCGGCCGAAACCGAGAATAAGTGCTTCTGATTCGCTGCTGTCAAACTTTTCGATGTTCTCGGGCGCTTTTGCAATTTGCTTGTCGGTGAATTTTTCAAACCACAACACCGCCGGTGCAGTCAGCGCCATGGAAATACCGATCATCAAATTGACCATGCCTGCTGTGCCTTCGCCCAGCAAACGAAGATCCATGGCTTGCGCCATGATCACGAAACCGAATTCACCGCCCTGACACAACATCAAACCCAGCATCAGGCCACGCGGGAAAGGAACGCCTGCCAGCATGACCAGGCCGATGATGACCAGTGCTTTCAATGACATCAGGCCCAAGGTGCCGAACATCACAGTGAGTGGAGATTCAACCAGCAGACCGAAATTCAAGGTCATGCCAATCGAGATGAAAAACAGACCCAGGCTTAAGCCCTTAAAGGGCTCTACGTCGGCTTCAAGCTGATGCCGAAATGAGGAGTTGGCCAGCATCATGCCGGCCATGAAAGCACCCAAACCCATGGAGAGGTTGGCATGTTCCATCACCACCGCAGCGCCCAATACAATCAACAAGGCCACCACAGTCATGATTTCACGTCCGCCGTAGCGGGATAAAAAGTGCAGGGCGGGATTGATCAGAAAACGCGCAAATACAATCAACCCGAGAATGGCCGCGGGTGCAAGCCACCACTGTCCGGGGTCGGTGTCGGGCTCTATTGGGGCCAAGGCCTGCACGGCAAACAGAATGGGAACGACCGCCAGGTCTTGAAACAGCAACATGGAAAAACCACGCCGGCCGTCTTCATTGCCCAAGATACCTTTGTCGGCCATCAATTGAATGGCGAACGCCGTTGAGGAAAGGCCCAAAGCCAGGGCGATGACCAAGGCCGCATTGCTGTTCATCTCGAACAGGAATGCCAGCACCCCGTAAATGATGCCCGCAGTAATGAACAACTGGCCCGAACCCAGCAAGAGTACTTGCGCACGCATGGCCCAAAGCTTGGCGGGCTCCAGTTCCAGCCCAATGACAAACAGCAGCAAGATAACGCCAATTTCAGAGAAGTGCAGCACCTTTTCCGGGTCGTCGATCAGCCCCAGCACTTGGGGGCCGATGACCACGCCGGCAGCCAGATAACCCAAAATTGCGCCCAAGCCCAATTTCTTGAACAGGGGCACCGCCAGGGCGGCAGCCAGCAAAAAGTAAACAACACTTTCCATCATTTTTGTCTCTCGATGTTTTTAGATCAGTTCGATCGCCAGTGCCGTGGCTTCGCCACCCCCAATGCACAAACTGGCCACGCCGATTTTTCCGTTTGTCTTTTTCAATGCACCGATCAAGGTACATACAATTCGGGCGCCGCTGGCACCAATGGGGTGACCCAAAGCACACGCGCCGCCGTGAATATTCACTTTGTCCGCGGGCAGGTTCAAGTCAGCCATTGCAGCCATGGTCACCACAGCAAATGCTTCGTTGATTTCAAACAAGTCAACCTGTGCGGCGTTCAGGCCGATTTTTTCAAACAGCCCTTGTAACGCACCAACCGGCGCGGTGGTAAACAAACTAGGCTTTTGCGCATGGGTGCTGTGCCCCAGTATGCGCGCCAAGGGCTTGATTCCCAGCTTTTCTGCATGGCTTTGTTTCATCATCACAACCGCGGCTGCGCCATCGGAAATGGATGAACTGTTGGCAGCAGTGACCGTGCCGCCGTCACGTCGAAAGGCAGGTTTCAACGTGGGTATCTTGGCCGGGTCTGCTTTCAGGGGCTGTTCATCGGTGCTGACGACTTCCGTGCCTTTGCGGCTGGCCACTTCGATTGGGGCAATTTCCCATTGAAAACTGCCGTCTTCCGTGGCTTGTTTGGCGCGTTCCAGTGAGCGAATTGCGAATTCGTCCTGCGCCTGGCGGGTAAAGCGATATTGGTCAGCGCATTCTTCAGCAAAGCTGCCCATTAGTCTGCCTTTGTCATAGGCGTCTTCCAGGCCATCGAGAAACATGTGGTCCATCACCTGCCCATGGCCCATGCGCATGCCGCTGCGCGCTTTGGGCAGCAGGTAGGGTGCATTGCTCATGCTTTCCATGCCGCCTGCCACCGCCACTTGGGTGCTGCCAGCCAACAGGCTGTCGTGCGCCATCATGATGGCTTTCATGCCCGAACCACACATTTTGTTGATCGTGGTGCAGGCGCTGCTCAATGGCAAACCGGCGGTGAGCGCGGCCTGGCGGGCTGGTGCTTGCCCCTGGCCTGCTGGCAACACACATCCCATGATCACTTCATCCACTTTTTCAGAAAGGGTGGGGTGCCCAGCGCGCAACACGGCTTGTTGAATGGCGTGTGCGCCCAGTTCGCCGGCTGTAAAACCAGACATGCTGCCCTGAAAACCGCCCATGGGGGTGCGGGCGGCAGATACGATCACGATGGGGTCGTGCTTCATGGTTTGGGGTCTCCGGGAAAATAGGTGTTATTAATCCTATTTTCCCGTGCCCACGGGGTTTTTAACCCCCTGTGCAGCAATTATGCAGCAGTTTTTTCAGACCGGTTTTCAGCTTGCAGTTCGTCCCGCAATACCTGTGTCGCCTTCACCATCACAGCCAAAGCCGCCTCGGTTTCTTCCCAGCCACGTGTTTTCAGGCCGCAATCGGGGTTCACCCACAGGTTTTCGGGTGGAATAACCTGCGCGGCTTTGCGGATCAGGCGAACAATTTCATCCTGGCCCGGTACGCGGGGCGAGTGAATGTCGTAGACACCCGGACCAATTTCATTGGGGTAATGGAATTCACCAAATCCACGCAACAGTTCCATGTCAGAACGGCTGGTTTCAATGGTAATCACATCGGCATCCATGGCCGCAATGGCGGGCAGAATATCGTTGAATTCGGAATAACACATGTGCGTATGAATTTGCGTGTCATTTCGAACGGGGCTGGCTGAAATGCGGAAGGCTTTGCTGGCCCAGTTCAAATACTCGTCCCAGCGTGCTTTGCGCAAAGGCAAACCTTCGCGGTAGGCCGGCTCGTCAATTTGAATCATGCCAATGCCCGCTGCTTCAAGTTCGGCCACTTCATCGCGTATGGCCAGTGCAATTTGCAGAGCGGTGGTGGCGCGGGCCTGGTCGTTGCGCACGAAGCTCCACTGCAAAATGGTAACCGGGCCTGTGAGCATACCTTTTACAGGTTTTTCACTCAGGCTTTGGGCAAAGCGGGCTACATCCACTGTCATTGCTTTGGGGCGAGATACATCACCAAACAGAATTGGCGGCTTTACGCAACGTGAACCATAGCTTTGTACCCAACCGTTGGCTGAGAAAGTAAAGCCTTCCAGTTGCTCGCCAAAATATTCCACCATGTCATTGCGCTCGGCTTCACCATGTACGAGTACGTCCAACCCAATCCGTTCTTGAAACTCGATCGCTTGGCGAATTTCCTGGCTAATGTGCTGCCAATAGGTGGTTTCGTCAATTTCGTTTTTCTTGAACCGTGCGCGCAAGTTACGAATATTTTTGGTTTGTGGAAACGAACCTATTGTGGTGGTCGGGAAGGCAGGCAGCTTAAAACGCTCGCGCTGCACTTGCTGGCGAATGGCAAATTCGCTGCCACGTTGGTCAGCTGTTGGGGCCAGTGCTGCAAGGCGGGCCTTGACTTCTGCATTGTTCAACAGCGGGCTTTGCGTGCGCTGTTTTACTGTGGTTTGGTGCTCATTCCACAAAGTGGCCAAAGCACCTGTCAGTGTTTTGCCTTGTAGTTGTGTTTTGGCGGCCTGCTTCAGAAGTTCAAGTTCTTCGAGCTTTTCAATCGCGCCGGCCAGCCAGGGCAATACCTGCGGATTCACGGTGGTGTCGTTGTTGAACCGGTAGGGCACATGCAACAGCGAACAACTGGGTGCGAGCCATACCTCACCTTTGCCAGCATCAAAAGTTTTGCTTATTTTGTTGAGTGCGGCTTCCAGGTCAGTTTTCCAAATATTGCGTCCGTCGATCAAACCCAAGGACAGCACCTTGTAATTGGGTAGCCAGTCCAGTACCAAGGGCAAGTCTTCTTCGGCACGCACGCAGTCAATGTGCAAACCATCCACAGGCAGTTTGCACACAGGGCTGGTGTGCCCCTGCGTGGTTGAAAAGTAAGTGGCCAGCAAAATTTTTATGCTGCTGCTTTTCAGTTGCAGGTAGCTGCGCTCGAAGGCCGCCAGGTAATTGCCGGGCAAATCCAGTCCCAATACAGGTTCATCCAGTTGCACCCATTCAATTCCATGTGCTTTAAGTTCAGCCAGAATTTGTCCGTACACAGGCAGCAGTTTTTCAAGTAGATCGAACTGCTCAAAACCAGTCTGTTTGCTTTTGCCCTGATACAGAAAAGTGAGTGGACCGATCAGGCTGACCTTGATGGGATGATTCAAGGTTTTGGCTTGTTCAATTTGCTCTACAAGGCTTGCTGTATGCGCTTTGAACACCGTGCTTGAAGTGAACTCTGGCACCATGTAGTGGTAGTTTGTGTCGAACCATTTGGTCATTTCCAGTGCCCAGGTTTCGTGAACATGGGCGCAGCTGTGGTTCTCGGTTGATTTTCCACGAACCATGGTGAAGTAGCGTTGCAGCTTCGATTGTTCAGCCTTGAACTCAAACCGTGCGGGCTCGCAACCCAGCAATTGAATGTGGTCTGCCATTTGATCGTAAAAAGCAAAGTCGCCTACAGTGATGAAATCAAGCCCGGAATCAATTTGTGCTTGCCAGTGTTTCAGGCGCAATTCGTGCGCGGTGGCGCGCAGTTCTTCCTCCGTGGTTTCGCCGCGCCAGTGGCTTTCTAGCGCAAATTTCAATTCACGGTTTTCACCGATTCTGGGAAAACCCAGGGTGTGCGTTTTAATCATGGAGTTTCTTCTTGTGTGGCAATTAAAACATCATGATCGGCATAAACAGAGTATTATTCAAACGAATAATATTATCGAAAATAGTGAATATAATTCATGTCAAAAAGTATTCTGGAATTGCGCCACCTGCGTACCCTACAGGCCATTGAACAAACCGGCAGCCTTAGCCGTGCGGCCGATGTGCTGTGCATTACCCAAAGTGCGGTGTCGCATCAAGTCAAGGCGCTGGAAGACTGGTTCGGCGAAGAACTGGTGTACAAGCAAGGCGGCCAAAGCCGATTCAGTGTTGTTGGGCAACGACTATTGCAGCTTGCAGGCCAGGTGCTGGGGCAGGTTGACCAGGCCGAACTGGATATTCTACAAATGAAGCAGGGGGCAGGCGGCCCACTGCGTGTGGCCGTTGAATGCCACACCTGCTTTGACTGGCTGATGCCATCAATGGACGTGTACCGTAACCGGTGGCCAGAAGTGGAACTGGACATTGTTTCCGGTTTTCATGCCGACCCGGTGGGGCTGCTGCACAAGGGCGATGCGGAACTGGCAATTGTGTCCGAGCTTTGCGAGGAAGAGGGCATTGTTTCCTTCCCGCTATTCCGGTTTGAAATGGTTGGCCTGGTGCCTGTGGATTCAAAGCTGGCCAAACGTGCTTATTTAAAGCCCACTGATTTCGCTGGTGAAACCTTGCTGACCTACCCGGTACCCGACGACATGCTGGACGTGATCAAGCACTTTTTAACCCCAGCTGGTGTGCAGGTAAAGCGCCGCAGCAGTGAACTGACCGTGGCGCTGTTGCAATTGGTGGCCAGCAAACGCGGGCTTTCAGCCTTGCCAGCCTGGGCGGTGAAAGGCTATGTGGACCGCGGTTATGTGGCCCAGGTGCCTTTGGGTAGAAAGGGTTTGATGTCAACCTTGTACGCAGCTTTGCCCAAAGCGATTGCCGGTAAGCACTACACCGCTGATTTTGTGGCGGTGATGCGTGAAGTGTGCGCCCGTGAACTCGATGGAATTGAGTTGTTGGGTGATGACTAGAAAACTTATTCCACAAATACGTTGCAATATTCAAGGGTATATTTTCCGTTGGCCGACCTGTTGATGTAGTGCCTAGTGTCAATCTTTAGGAACACTGGAGTTGTGTCTTCAATATTGTTTGTTCTTAGTCGCTCCAGTAATTCCCATCGAGATTTTTGAACTTGGTTAGTTTCGTTTTTTATTGGTTCGATGCCTTTGAACCGGAGCTGAATTGTTTGTTTGCAATTGGGTGCTTTGATTGGAAAAAGGTTTTTATCGATCAGTATTTCAAACTGCGACCAGTTTCTGACAAAAGACTCAAAAGTGGTGTGGGCATCTTGATTGACCTTCAGGCCGTTCGTTTCAGAAATATAAATTGTAGGGCCCTCGATAAACTGAATTTGCTCGGCCGAAAGTGAAGGTATCTGTGTGCTACCTAATATTGTGAGAGCTACGAATTTATTTAACATCACAAACCAGCTCCCCCACCGTTTGATTCCACACCTCAACATATTTGTCGGGGAATCCTTTGCCTAAAATCGTGTTGTAGTATTTTTTCCAGTAATTGGCCATGCCTACAATGTCTCCCGTGGCAGGGATTGCTTCTTTCACTCGGGCGTAATGTATGCGTGCCATGGCTGTTGCATACAGATCGTTGTTAATAAGCTCCTCTTCCGAGTTGGCTTTGTGGCTTGTTTTGAATTGCAACACCTTGTCGGCAAGAGGTTTACGATAGCT
The DNA here is from genome assembly GCF_002473065.1 of Limnobacter sp. UBA7229. NCBI lineage: Bacteria > Pseudomonadati > Pseudomonadota > Betaproteobacteria > Burkholderiales > Burkholderiaceae > Limnobacter > Limnobacter sp. UBA7229. The sequence goes on from NZ_DKTN01000023.1 coordinate 115,601, forward strand.
GAGATAATTGTTCCAAATGTCGTCATGCGTTGCCATTTCCATTTGATACAAGCCGCGGGCCGGTCCATTTCCCATCTGTTTTCGCCAGGTTAATCGGCTTTCAACCAATGCTGTTCCAAGTAATAGTTCAGAGATATTTTCGCCTCCCATATTCATTGTTTTGAGCGTGGGAATGATGATATCTCGATGAAAATAATGACAAATGGCTTTGGTTGGCATGTTGGCTCCATGAAATCAAGAGCAAAAGCGTAAGCCAGCGACCATGGGAGTTCAAATTCAGTGATTTCTATTCACTCATTGTGATTAGCCCGCTTACCAGCCCGCCAACTGAACGTATACCGGTATACCCACTAAAATATTTAACGGAAAGGTAATGCCCAGCGAAAGCCCCACATAAAGGCTGGGGTTTGCCTCGGGGATCGCATAACTCACCACCGCAGGAACAGCAATATAAGAAGCACTGGCGGCCAGCACCATCAGCAAAGCCGTGTCGCCCACACTGGCGCCTGTGGCCTTGGCCAAAAGCCAGGCCAGGGTGGCGTGTGCAATGGGTGCGATCACTGCGTAAGCAATCATCCAGCGCGAGACCGATTTTAATTTTGGAAGGTGTTTGGCTGTGGTCAAACCCATGTCGAGCAGGAAGAAAGCCAGCATTCCTTTGAACAAGTCGCCAGTGAAGGGTTGCATGGCCTGTTTGCCCTCAGCGCCACTCATGTAGCCAATCAGCATGGCACCTAACAATAACAGTTGTGCACCTTCGGTGAACGATTCTTGTAGCAAGTGGGCAAAGCCTTTTCCGGGCACCGCGTTTGGATTGACGCCTTGGCCCTGTTTGCGCGCCATGTTGGCAAACAGCACTGCCAGAATAATGGCGGGCGATTCCATCAAAGCCATGGCGGCAGCCATGTGCCCACCGTAGGCAATGTCAGATTTTTCCAGAAACTGCACAGCGGTAATGAAAGTAACTGCGCTGACCGAGCCATAGGTGGCTGCAATCGCGGCTGCATCAAAAGCGGAAATGCAGCGCTTCAAGATTGGGTAGCTGATCAAAGGCACCAGAACAGCCAGTACAACAGCACTTCCCAAACCACCCAGCACTTGCGTATTGAATCCCGAGTCATGCAGGGCAAAGCCGCCTTTCAGGCCAAGGGCCATCAGCAGGTACAGGGAAAGGAACCGACTGACCTGTGCCGGAATTTCAAGATTGGACTTGACTAGTCCGCTGAAGATACCCAGGAGGAAGAACAGAATGGCGGGGTCGGTGAAGTTATTCATGATGCACGGGATGTTGAAAGTGCGCCCATGCTATTCACAATGAACAATCATGTAAAATCAGAAAAAAAGAAAATATCATCATCAAAAGGTTATGTAATAGCGAGGCTTTTAAGCATGAACCTGACCCTCAGGCAACTTCACCTGTTCACAGCGTTGGCCCGATTTAAAAGCATCACGGCGGTTGCGCGGCATTTTCATGTCACCCAACCCACGGTGTCCATGCAAATGAAGGAGCTGGCCGAATCGGTGGGTTTGCCTTTGTACGAGGTCATCGGCAAAGCGGTCTACCTGACACCCGCCGGCCTTGAGCTGGAAACAACAGCGCGCGCCATGCTGGCTGAACTTGAAGGCTTTCAGCAGCGTATTGATGACATCAAAGGCTTCAGGCGCGGCAAGCTCACCGTGGCTGTAGTGAGCACGGCTGAGTACTTTGTGCCGCGCTTGCTGGGCGACTTTTGTGCAAAGTACCCAGAGGTGGAAATTGCCCTGGAGGTGTTGAACCGCAATGGCGTTATTCAGAGGCTTGAGCACAATCTGGATGATCTCTACATCATGTCCAAACCGCCCGCCAATCTCGACGTGGAGGCCCGGGCTTTCATGACCAATTCTTTGCAGGTGGTTGCACCCGCTGAGCACCCCTTAACCCAGCGCAAGCGTATCAAGCACACCGAATTGGCGCGCTCCCCGTTTATTTTGCGGGAAAGGGGTTCAGGAACCCGCCTGGCGTGCGATTCTCATTTTGAAAGCCTGGGTTTCGAGCCCACGGTGCGGCTCGAACTGGGCAGCAATGAGGCCATAAAACAGGCTGTGCAAGGCGGTATGGGTTTGGCAGTTTTGTCAGAACACGCTTTAAATGCTGGTTCGGCGACCGATGGCCTTCAAATATTGAATGTGCAAAGTTTTCCCATTCACGCGAACTGGTACACGGTGCGGCCCAACGGCAAGCGACCTTCGCCGGTGGCTGCCGATTTCTGGCGTTATTTAAATGTAGATTTAAAGAAAGGGCGTTGAAATTCTTATCAAAAATTAAAAACGAACGTTCGTTCGAATTCATCCTCCACCGTGCAGGTCTTTTCTGCGTTAACCTTCCGGGTAATGGAGTATTTATTTCATAAAAACAGCAGTTTTGGAGACTTTTCAATGAATCTGAATAACTTGGTGGCAGTGGTAACCGGTGGTGCGTCTGGCTTGGGTTTGTCAACAGTCGAACAATTCGTGGCTGCCGGTGCGAAAGTGGCCGTGTTCGACATGAACGAAGAGGCGGGTAAGGCCGCGCAAGCCGCACACCCCGGCAAAGTGATTTTTCAGAAAGTGAACGTTGCCGATGCGGGTTCAGCCCGTGCGGGTATTGATGCAACCATGGCTGCGTTTGGCGCCATTCACATCGCAGTGAATTGTGCGGGCGTGGGCACCGCTGGTAAAACGCTGGACCGCGACAGCAAGGCACTGCCTTTGGAAGCTTTCGCAAAAACCATCAACATCAACCTGATTGGTACCTTCAACATTGCAAGCCTGGCCGCTGAAGCCATGGCCAAGAACGCACCCGATGAAGACGGCCAGCGCGGCGTCATTATCAACACGGCGTCTGTTGCTGCATTTGACGGCCAAACCGGCCAAGCGGCCTACTCAGCCAGCAAGGGTGGTGTGGTTGGCATGACCTTGCCCATGGCCCGCGATTTGGGTCGTTATGGCATTCGGGTCATGACGATTGCCCCAGGCATTTTCGATACACCGATGATGCAGGGCGTTTCCGAAGAATACCGTCAACCGCTGATTGCCATGGTTCAAAATCCCAAGCGTTTTGGCGCTCCTGCCGAATACGGCCGCCTTTGCGTCAGCATTGTAGAAAACAATTACCTGAACGGTGAAACCATCCGCATTGATGGCAGCATCCGCATGCAGGCGAAGTAATAGAAGCATCTGAAAAAGGGAATCATCATGGGTACAGCAGACCAATTCAAAATGGCTGAAAATGAAGACATCACCTTGTTTCGGGACATGCTGTTGCGCTGTCTTGAAAAAGAAGTGATTCCGCATTACGACCAGTGGGAGAAAGAGGGCTGGATGCCCAAGGAAACCTGGCTGATGCTGGGTGCCGCCGGCATGTTGGGCCCTGACATGCCCGAAGAATTTGGCGCAGCCGGTGCACCATTCGAAGTAGCCCTGATGATTCTTGAAGAAACCTGCCGTTTGAATTTGCATTCACTGAGCACGGCGCTGAACGTGCACGCCAACATTGTGATGCCTTACATCAACAACCTGGGTACGGCTGAGCAGAAGGCGCAGTGGTTGCCCCGCATGGTCACAGGCGAAATCGTCGGTTCAATCGGCATGACTGAACCCGGCGCTGGCAGCGACTTGGCTGGCATGCGAACCAATGCTGTTCGCGATGGCGACGAGTGGGTGATCAATGGCTCAAAAACTTTCATTACGAATGGTTTGCATTGTGGCCTGATCGTATTGGCCGCAAAAACAGACACCAGCAAAGGTGCCAAGGGCATCAGTCTGTTTTTGGTGGACAGCAGCTTGCCTGGCTTCAAGAAAGGCAAGGGCATCAAGAAAATGGGTCAACATTCCAACGACACGGCGGAGCTGTTTTTTGACAATCTGCGTGTGCCTGCCAACGCCTTGCTGGGCGAAGAAAACAAGGGCTTCATTTACTTGATGCAGGAATTGCCACGCGAGCGTCTTGGCTTGGGTTCACAAGCGGTGGGTGCCTGTGAAGGTGCCATGGCCATTACTGCGGACTATGTGACCCAGCGCAAGGCGTTTGGCAGCACCATTGCCCAGTTTCAAAATACCCGATTCAAAATGGCGGAACTGCGCGCGCAACTTGAACTGACCAAAGCGTACTTGAAGCAGTGTGAAGCGCGGTTCAAATTGGGTGCGATGACCACTGAAGAAGCCTCTATTTTGAAATTGATGTCCACTGAGTTGCAGGTGAAATTGACGCACGAATGCCTGCAGCTGTTTGGCGGCTATGGCTACACCGAGGAATATCCAATTTCGCGATTCTTCACCGATGCACGGGTGCAAACCATTTATGCGGGCACGTCGGAAATCATGAAGGAAGTGATTGCGAGAGGCGAACTCGGTCGATAAATCGACGGTGGCCAATTCATCGCCAACTCGTCGGGCTGTCAATTCATCGCCAACTCGACGGGGTTGCCTGATTCCTCACTGAAAACCGCTTAGTCCCTTTTTGAATTAATTCTTGCTCACAGACCTCGGCAAAAAACATGGCCGAGGTCTGTGTCGGCTTGCAGCCGAACGCAGCAAACGAATTCAAATGGGGCGGTTTTCTCTATGTTCGGAACAGGCTAACCCACTGCCGAGTTGGCTAATTCACCGACGTTAGCGAACACACTCCGGCCAATCAGCGCGCTAGTGTGCAATTGGTCACCTGTGATGTTCACGCTCAATCAGCAGCGATGTCCCAATCGCCTCGCCTTCAAGAAAACCTGCCCGTTTGAATTCATCCGCCACGGTCGGCCAATGGCCGGCACCGAGACTCGGCCCGCTTTTTTGCCGAGCGAGGTGAGTCAGGGTGAATTTCAATAAGGGGTCAACAGGTTTTCTGGCGAATGATTGGGATTCGCGCTGGTTGAGAAGACAATTGCGATGATTCGACACAAAACCGCAACATCACACTGGCATAAAGGGAAGTTAGTACTTTTTCAACACTTCCTTGTATCGCCTAAATGAAAAAAATCTTCGAGACTTTGCACGAACAGCGCTGGGACGACCACCGCTACTATCACCACAGCCGTATCAATCAAAGCCTGCACTTGCTGAGCGCGCTGTCATTCCTGTTTGGCTATGTGTTGCTGTTTATTGACCCTGTGTCTGCAGCCCTCGTGGCGTGGTTGGTGGCCATGACCAGCCGTCAAATTGGGCACTTTTTTTTCGAACCCAAAACCTACGATTATGTGAACGATGCCACGCACGATCACAAGGAAGACATCAAGGTGGGTTACAACCTGCGTCGCAAAGTCATTTTGCTGAGCATTTGGGGTGCCTTGCCAGTGTTGATCTGGTTCAGCCCGTCTACGTTTGGATTGCCGCCTACTGGTGCAGACATGACCAGCTTTGTGCGCAGTGTAGGTGAGTCGTGGTTGTGGCTAGGATTGGGTGGTTTGGTGTTCAGAACCATTCACCTGTTCTTCATCCGTGACATTGAAACAGGTTTGGTCTGGGCCTTGAAAATTATCACCGACCCATTCCATGACGTGAAGATTTATTACAAATCGCCTTTCTATCTTCTCAAAGGTCAGTTGATTGATCCCATGGACGATGTCAAGGCACGCCAGGTTTCACTGAGCACACGTCGCTGAATTTTCTTGTTGCTGTTGCAAGCCTCGCTGGTGTCCCACCAGCCATCGGCTTGCATGCAGCGGGCCGCTTGAATAAAGCGGTCGCAGAACACATCGAAATCTGCATCCGTGTAGTTGTGGCTGAAAATCATTCGGCCCGAACCCACCCAGCTTAGCATCACGCCAGCTTGTAAAAGATAAAACTGAAACATCCAGTTAAATCGCGATGGGGTGTTGTACAGAATGGTGAAAATTGAAGTCATGTTTTGCACTTCAACCGGCAACTCCAGCTCAGTCAGCCGTTTGTTCAAAGCTGCGCGTCGAGTGTTCCAGGTCGTGTCTACGTTTTGATACATCCGTTCTATTTCAACACCGTCAATGTGCCTTAGAAACAGGTTCATGGTTTGCATCACGTAAGGGTGTGAATTGAATGTACCCCGTGCAAAGCAGATGTCTGCTGGTTTGTTGTTGCGGTAGCGCTTCATCAACTGGGCTTTGCCGCACAAAACGCCCACAGGCAATCCGCCGCCCAGTGTTTTGCCATAGGTCACCATGTCGGCACGCACCCCAAAATAATCTTGTGCGCCACCTTTGGCCAGGCGGAAACCCAAAAAAACCTCATCAAGAATCAACACAATGCCATTCTCTGTACACACCTGTCGAAGCTGTTTTAACCATTGGGTATAAGCCTCTTTGTCGTATCCCGCTTTACGGCCACTGCTGATCAAGGCTGAATCACCGGGTGCATTTGTGTTGGGGTGTAAGGCCTGCAATGGGTTTACCAATACGCAGGCAATGTCTTTTCGGGTGGCCAGTACATGCAGTGTGCGTTGGCTCATTTCTTGTAGCGTCAACGTTCTATCTGCGCTTACAGGGTTGCCCACGCCGGGTTGTACATCGCCCCACCAGCCATGGTAGGCACCCGCAAAACGTACTATGCGTTGGCGACCGGTGTGGTATTGCGCAAGGCGCACGGCCTGCATCACTGCTTCGGTTCCGCTCATGTGGTATGAAATTTCATCCTGACCGGCCAGGGCTAAAATTCTGCGCGTGTTGTCCAGCACCACCGGGTGATAGGGGCCAAGCACTGGCCCCAATGGGTCCATGTCGATGGCCGCCTGGCGGATAAAACTTTTGTAAGTGTCGTAGCCAAGCAGGTTGGTGCCATAGGCACCGGTCACGTCGATGTACGCATTGCCATCGATGTCCCACAGATGAACTCCCTCTGATTTGCTCAGAAAAAGTGCAGGCAACAAATTCTCGTTGACCATATTTCTGAATTGGAAGGGAACGCGGTATTTGTGAGTAAACTGTGCATCGGAAATGCTGCTGATCGCCTGTTCCAGCAAACGTTTTCCCTGTGGCGCGCGCCCCAACAGGTCTTGGGACAAATTCTGGAAACCTTTACGGCGCCTCTCAACGAGCGCATCGTTGGCACCGTCACAGTTGAAAAACGAATCACCTTCCAGGTTGTAATGCGGTATCAGTCTCGATACGCGCTTGGCCATTCGCACATGGCCGCTTAAGCCGGGGTGTTTTGCACGCGACAATTGAAGTCGGCGGTGCGCTTTGAATACAAGGTAGGCACTGGCGCTGGCGCCAATCAGTAAAGTCAAGCTGTCAAGGTTCATACACATTTCTGTCAAATACAACAGGTAAGGTTGTACGCCATCTCGGTGACAGGCTGATTAAATTGCAAAAAAACACACAGGCACATTCTGCGCATCAGGCGTCCCGCATTCAGTTGCAGGAAAGTGCCAACTTCATGCTGACCAATCGAATCCCTCGTTTGTTCAGTTCCTGGTTGATGGGCAAGGTGAGCAAAATTAAACACCCGTGGTTTGCCCAGCCAGCCTTGTGGTTGTGGCGCCAATTTGCCGATTTAAACCTGCACGAGGCGCAAAAGCAGCAATTCAATTCCATTCACGATTGTTTTACCCGTGCATTGAAGCCGGGTATGCGGCCCGTGGCTACCAGTGCCTTGGGCACCAGCCCTTGCGATGGAATTCTGGGCGCCCATGGCCTGGTGGAGGACGGCAGCCTGCTTCAGGTGAAAGGCTTTCCGTACGCCATTGAAGAATTGCTGGTAGACCCAGTGCTGGCCATGAAGTTTCATGGGCATCGATACCTCACCATCCGGATTACAGCCAGCATGTACCACCGAATGCATTCGCCAATTGATGGGGTGGTGGAGCAGGTGGATTACATTCACGGCGACACCTGGAACGTGAACCCGGTGGCACTGAAGCGGGTAGAAAAACTGTTTTGTAAAAACGAACGTGCGGTGTTAAGCGGTAAAACCGCGCAAGGTGAACCATTCGCCATTGTGCCGGTGGCGGCAATTCTGGTGGCGGGCATTCGTTTGCATTGCACTGGCCGTGTATTCAATCAAACCGACCGCGGGCCTCAACGTGTTCGCACTCACGCACCCATTCACAAGGGAGAGGAACTGGGGTGGTTTGAGCACGGTTCTACGATTGTGTTGTTGGTGCCACCACACTGGAATCTTGTCGAGGGCTTAAGTGAAGGAAGCCGATTGTTCATGGGGCAAGCCCTGTTTGAATAATTCGGTTATTCTTGCGCCCTATGGACATATTGATCAGCGAAGAAAAGGGCGTTCGCCAACTTCATTTTGGCAGTGACTGGGTGCAAGGGGCCATGCGCATTGCAAGGCCCTATGCGCTCGAGCTTGAATACACGCGTGAAATGATGGCCCCATTGCTATTCAATCCCGATTCAAGCTGGCCACGTACGGCCTTGTTCATCGGCCTTGGAGTGGGGGCTTTGCCCAAGTTTTTACACAAGCACAGGCCCGCTTGCAAAATTACCGTGGTGGAAATATCGCCTGCCGTGGTTGCCGCTGCGCAAATGCATTTCAAGCTGCCGCCGTTTTCCCCAAACTTTCAGATCGAAGTGAATTGCGGCGCCGACTACATGGCCAACGCAGTAAGCCGCAATTCCCGGCAATTCGATTTGATCATGGTGGATGGTTTCGATGGCAAGGCCAAAGTGGGCCCCTTGAATTCCACAGCGTTTTACCTGAACTGCAAGGCCTTGTTGAGTGAGCAGGGGTACTTGGTCGCCAATCTTTTAAGCAACCAAAAAGATTCCACCCAAAGCAAGCAGCGCTTGCTGGATGCCTTCGATGGGCATGCAACGGCTTTGGCACCTTGCGCCAGTGGCAACGTGATTGCACTGGCCCATGTGGGCGCTGGTTTTTCCTCAAACCTGGCTGACTTGTATGCCAATTGCCAACGCCTAAAAGATGAAACTGCCCTAAATTTGTCTAATACAGTGGCCAAACTCATCGAGGCTTGTCCCAAAGTTTAAATTGCATGCCTAAAATAGGACACAAATTAAACTTACAGAGACATCGCAGCCATGCAAAAAGATCAACATTCCATCTGGTTTTCCAAGCCCAATCTGGAAAACATGAATGCCATGTGTAAAAACACAGCCTGTGAGGCTTTGGGCATCGAAATCACCGAAGTGGGGCCCGACTACATTCGCGGCACCATGCCCGCAGACACCCGCACATTCCAGCCCTTTGGTCTGGTTCACGGCGGAGCAAATGTGCTGTTGGCTGAAACCCTGGGCAGTATTGGCGCCAATTTGCTGGTCGACAACAGTCAATTTTATTGCGTAGGGCAAGAAGTCAACGCCAACCATTTGCGCGGCGTTAGAAGCGGCAAAGTAACAGGTACCGCCAAACTGTGGCATGCCGGCAAAAGTTCTCAAGTGTGGAATATTGAGCTGCATGATGACAGCGGAAAGCTCAGCTGTATTTCCCGACTCACCATGGCCGTTGTGCCTGTTCCCGGTTCAAAATAATTCATGTCCAAAGTTACTGTGAAACAAGATAAAAATGTTCTCGGTGGGCCCTTGCTCGCCTGCTCCTATGCGCCTCTCACCGGCTTTATGCGGGATGGTTGTTGCAGCACCGGGCCCAACGATTTAGGTCGCCATGTGGTATGTGCCAAAGTCACTCAAGAGTTTCTGGAGTTCCAGTTGCGCATGGGCAACGATCTCATTAGCCCCATGCCCCAGTATCGATTTGCGGGCTTAAAGCCTGGCGATCGCTGGTGCGTGTGTGCCAGCCGTTGGCTGGAGGCCTATGAGGCCGATGTTGCACCACCTGTTTACCTGGAAGGCACCAACCAAACAGCCTTGGAAATAATTCCCCTGGAAACCCTGCTTGAACATTCGATTGTTTAAAGGATCTCATGGTTAAAAAACTTGCCTCGCAGTGGCTGTCTGCGGCCCGCATAAGCCCCACGGCCTTGTACACGGGGCAGGTTTGGCAAACCACAGGTCGATCTATTCCTGAATTGAAATCCATGCCTGCCAGCGCGCTGCACTTGGCGCTGGCTCCTTCCATGTTTGTGTCCAGAAGTTTCGGTGGCCCAACACTCGAAGATTTTTTGTTGGCCCGGCACGATCTGATCGATCACCACCTGACTGAACTGATTGAGTCAGGCAAAGTCACTCAAATTATTGAAATCGCAGCAGGTTTGTCGCCACGCGGAAGTCGTTTTGTTGAACGTTACGGCGACAAAATTACCTACATTGAAGCTGACCTGCCGGGCATGGTCGCTCAGAAGAAAAAATTGCTGGCCACGCGCCTAAGGGCCTGCCCGAATCACCACATCAAAGTTGTCGATGCTTTTGCAGAACAGGGTGCACACAGCCTGGATGGTTTGGCCATGCAGTTGGATACCAGCCAAGGCTTGGCGGTGGTGACTGAAGGACTGCTGAATTATTTTGACAAAGACTCCGTGCTGAACCTGTGGACCAGAATTTCTTCAACTTTGGCGCAGTTTCAGCAGGGGGCTTATCTTTCCGACATTCATTTGCAGGCCCAAAACTCAGACCCTTTGGCACAAGCTTTCGTTGCAGGCCTTGGTATTTTTGTTCGGGGCAAAGTGCACCTGCATTTTGAAACAGCAGGTCATTTGCAATTGGCCATGGAGGAACTGGGCATGGCTTGCCAAGTGCTTAAGCCCAGCGACTTTGCAGCGCAAATACCCGCGTGTTCGGGCAAAGGTGCAGACTTTTGCCGCATCCTGTTTGCACGCCCCGCCAGTGCGGTAAAGTAGACCTAGAACAAGAAAGCAGAACCACCAGCAGGAGACAACATGCGATTTGAATTATTGCGAGGCGTAGTGGCCTCGGCAATGTGGCTTGCCCTGAGCGGCACCGTTGCCATCGCCCAAACCGGTTCAGCGAACGCCTTGGGCGCTGAAATAGCCGGCAATGCGGCCGGTACCATTCCTGAGTGGACTGGCGGGCTTACCAAAGCGCCAGCCGGGTTTGATCCCAAGAAGGGCTACGTTGACCCATTTGCAGGTGAAAAACCATTGTTCGTGGTGAACCAAAGTAATTTGGCTCAACATGAGAAATTTTTGCCTGCCGGGCAAATTGCACTGATTAAACGCTACCCAAACTACAGCATTCCTGTTTATAAAACGCATCGCACTGCGGCTTTTTCCTCCGAGATGATGACGAGCATCAGCACGGAGGCTGGCAAAGCCAGGCTGGCGCATGGTGGCCTGGCCGTTGAAGGTATTCAATCCACCAGTGTGCCTTTCCCTCAGCCAAAAAATGGCCTTGAGGCGGTCTGGAACACTTTGCTTCGTCGCCCAGCACAAACTTTAAGGTCTCACACCGCAGGGTTTGTGGCAGGCAATGGCAGCAAGCCGATTACATTTGCCAGCAGCCAAACCATTGCGTGGGCGCCAGCGATCGGCAAGGCAGGCAGCACGCTCTTGTTTGCACTGATCGGCGAATCTACCAAGCCTTCAGCACAATCAGGCGAAGCGTTGTTGGTGCTCGATACCCTCAATTTTAAAGAAGATGCCCGCAATGCCTGGATCGTGAATTCAGGCCAGCGGCGTGTATTGCGCGCACCTGAACTGGTGCATGCCGCCCCGGCCGGAAACACCGATGCTTTGCGCACTGTCGACGATATATACGGATTCAACGGTTCGCCAGAGCGTTTTGAGTGGAAGTTGCAGGGCAAGCGCGAGATGTACATTCCTTATAACAATTACAAACTGAGCGACAAAAGCCTGAAGTACGACAACATGATCAACGATGCTTTTTTGAAGCCAGAGTTGACCCGGTTTGAACTGCACAGGGTGTGGGTGATTGAAGGCACATTGAAGCAGGGCGCAGAACACATCTACTCCAAGCGCACCATGTATGTGGATGAAGACAGCTGGTATGTAGCCTTGATGGACCAGTACGACACCAAGGGTGAACTGTGGCGCGTCAAAATGTTGTATTTGATGCAGGCCTACGATGCGCCCGGCTTGTATACCTCTGGGGAAGTGCAACATGACTTGAATGCACGCAAATCGGTATTCAGTGCATTCCAGAATGAAGAACCTGCCACAGAGTTCAACGTGCCAGTAAAAGCCGGCGAATTTACGCCCGCTGCACTGCGTAAATTGATGCGCTAACTTTGTGTGAAACTGCACTGGCAATTTAGAGTGCTTTTTCATCAGTACAGGGCGACCAACCACTACAATGTCGCCCAACTTACTTTGTATTCGCAAGGACCTTTCGCAGCATGGCTGAGCAGGACAAACCGGACAACGCAGAAGCCCATGCCAAGGCTGATGCCGATGGCAGCACCATGGACCGCATTAAAACCGGCGCCTTTGAACGCAACGTAGCCTTGACACGGATGGGTGTAGGTGCCGGTGCAAAAATTGCAGGCCACACGGTGCGTAATTTCTTTCGCCGTGGCGAATCCAAAGACGAAGCCAATCGAAATTTTTACCGCGCCCAAGCCAAAGAACTGGCCGATGAACTGGGTCGTTTGAAAGGCAGCGTCATGAAGGCCGGGCAGATGCTCTCGCTGTATGGGCAATATTTTTTGCCTGAAGAGGCTGTGGAGGTCTTGGCCACACTTCAAGACAACACTCCCGCAGTTAGTTGGTCGTTTGTTGAACCGCAATTGATTGACGCGCTCGGTGAAAGAACAATTGCAAAGCTCGACATTCAGCGAAAGCCAATTGCTGCTGCATCCTTGGGGCAGGCTCACCTGGCCACCCTCAAAGCCACTGGTGAGCAGGTTGTGGTCAAGATTCAGTACCCGGGTGTGGCCAACGCCATTGACACTGACATACGCACCTTGTCGCGCTTGATTTCCGCGACTCGCCTGGCTCCCAAAGCGCTTGATTTGACCGATGTGTTCAATGAACTGCGCGATATGCTTGTGCGTGAATGCGATTATGTCCAGGAGCGGGAATTCACCGAGACGTTTTACGACAGGCTGGCTGATAACCCACGTTTTATTGTGCCCAAGGTGTACCCCGAATTTTGTGCCCAACGTGTGCTGACAACACGCTATGAGCCTGGGTATTCCGTTTCTTCCAAAGAAGTTCAGGCCTTGTCGCAAAGCCGCAGAAATGCTTTGGCTCAAAGCTTTGCCGAACTGTTTGTCACCGAGTTTTTTGAATGGAATCTGGTTCAGACCGATCCTCATTTCGGAAATTACCGGGTTCGTATTGATCCCGATGGTGAGAACGATCAGATCGTAACGCTCGACTTTGGTGCAACCCGTCCTTTCGACAAATCTTTTGTTGAAAGCTATGGGCGCATTGTTCGGGGATCCCTTCAAGCCGACAGGCAAGAAGTGGCCCGGGGTGTTCTGGACATTGGATTGATGGATGCCAGTACCCCCCAGTCTTTTCTGGAAGGGTTTGGCGATTTGACCGAACTGATAGTAGAGCCGTTTCGCAAACCATTTGACCCCATGGTGCCCGATCGGCTTTATACACCGGGCGGTGCTTACCGATTTGGCGACACCGATTTGCCAGCCAGGGTTGGTCAAACTGCAGCCTTGAAAATGATGTCCAAGCATTTCAAGATACCCCCTCAGGAGATCATTTTTTTGCACCGCCGTATCGGTGGGGTGCTGGTTACCCTGAAAACCCTGCGAGCTGAACTGCGCCTGCATGCGTTGCTGAAACCTTATTTGGATTTGAATTAAGTTCGAATCAAGCCAGTTTTCTTTGTCCGGAATTGTCAACTGAAACTCTGTTTTGAAACAAAAACAGCAGGAACCTTTGCGTCTTAGAGCGCTCTAAATGTGCGTTAATGGTTATCGCACTGCATATTGATTATCTTTATTGAGCATATAGAGTAATTTGCATTGCTCTATCCATCGGCTTGTGATCAAATGATTAAAGTTGTCCTAGACAAAAAGGCGAACAGGATGTCAACAGCGCAAGACTCAATCGGTGTGGTGGTACTGGAACCCAACAAACAGTTGTTGGACAAAATTTGTGTGTTCGCCCAAAAAGTATGGGGTCAACACGAGGTTTTACCCCGTCAAACCGGCAAAGAACTTGCGTTGGCCGCTGAGAATCTAGGTGTGGGAGTTGTGGTTGTTCGTGCCAGCTTTCAACGGTCAAGTGCCCTGATTCAAAACACTTTGCTCGACATGTATGCGGCAGGCACACAAATCCTGATTATTCAGGACACTCCATTCAGAGTATCCGAGGCAACATGGGCTTCCTTCGCTGGGCTTCACTTTTTGTCCGACAAGGCCACAGACGATCAACTGAATGATTTGCTCACAATGACCTTGGTTCGACACTGCATGCCCCAGTTCAACAAATTGATTTGACCTAGACAGACAATCTAAGTCATTCACAATTATCTGCCACTGTCAGCGTAAATTTATAGTGTCCCCATGCCCCAGCAGCTCAAAGTTGCTGGGCGCCACATTGTGCTTTTCCAGTGCAAGTTTCAAATCTCCAATAGGTTGATCAAGCGGTTCATCGGTCAGCTCAAAAGTACCCCAGTGAATGCCCATGGACTTGGTAGACCGCACATCTTTGTGAATTTGCACGGCCTCATCCGGGTTAATGTGCTGGGCTTTCATAAACCAGCGAGGTTCGTAAGCGCCCACCGCAATTGCGCTGAAGTCAAATGGACCCAAGCGTTTTCCAATTTCTTCGAAGTCTTTGCTGTAGCCTGTGTCGCCAGAGAAATAGAAGTTCAGCTTGGGGTTTTTCATCGTCCAACCACCCCACAGTGATTTGTTCCGGTCTGTCAGCGTGCGCGCAGACCAGTGATACGCGGGTACGAAGGTAATCTGGTTTTCTCCAATGGTGTGAGTTTCCCACCAGTCCATTTCCCTGACTTTTTCAACACCCCAGCTTTTCAAAAGCGACTCAAGACCTAGCGGTACAAGAAAGAGGGCATCAGGCTGCTGCTTGGCCAGTTTGACCACGGTGTTGTGATCCAGGTGGTCGTAATGGCTGTGGCTTATCACCACCACATCAATCTTCGGCAGGTTTTCAACACGGCTTGGCGATTGAACCTTGCGGGATGGACCCGCCCATTGCACCGGAAAGGCGCGAACTGAAAAGTGAGGATCGGTCAGCATGGTGAAACCATTTGCGCGAACCATGACGGTGGCATGTCCAAGCCAGGTGGCTGTGGTTTCCGAGTACTCTGAAAGCTGGCTTTTGTCGAATGCCTTTTGGGGGAAATCAGCGTAGCTGGCTAAGAATTTACCTGGAGGAGGGGGCAAATCTTTTCCGAATCGTTCGCGGTACCAACGAAGCAGGTCAGACATTGGTTTTGAAACAATCGTGCCATCGGAATTCACAAAGCCATCTGGCCTGTGGTGAGGCTTGCTGGAATCGAAATATGGATTCGATGCTGCACAACCCTGAATTAAAACACCTGCGATGACACTAAACACACCAGCTACGACATACTTCATGGTTCAACAAGGATGAATTAGAGTTCCTTCCACTGTGTCGCCAAATAAACAGCAACAGGCAAGCCGAAGTAGAGCAAACAAAGTACTCTGAAATGGTCCATTGATTCTACCGCAGTGCTGCTGTTTGTGTTTAATTCGAGGCCACCCAGTTGTCCAGGGTTGCCGGCAAAGGCCAACTCAAGAGTGCTGCTGGTTTCAAACAAGGGTGCAATAAATGCAGGCTCGAGAACAAAAGCGCAACCCAACACCCACAGAACGAAAAACACAGTGAATCGCTTGATACTCATCTTGATTACTCCTTTGACTATTTTTTTGTCGCCCTGAAAACAACTGTACAATAAACACTGTAACTGTGTACAGTATTTTTTAATTTCTGTGGTTTTTTGTAGTCTTGTGGGGCGCGCTCGAACAAACTCTGGCTGTTACAATCCAGACACACTGTTTTATCCACACAGAGAGGCACTTTATGCAGTCCCAACGAATCTCGATCAACGCCAAAGACGGCGGCAAGTTTGGCGCTTATTTGTCCCTTCCTCCCACAGGCAAGGGTCCAGGTATTGTGTTGATTCAGGAAATTTTTGGTGTGAACCAGCATATTCGCGAGGTAGCAGACCAGTACGCCAGCGACGGTTTTGTGGTGCTTGCTCCCGATGTGTTTTGGCGTCAGGAACCGGGTGTTGACATTGCTTATGATGATGCCGGTTTTAAAAAAGGATTCGCGCTGATGCAGGGAATGGATTTTCCCAAAGCGGTTCAAGATTTGTGTTCCGCTGCCGAGGCACTGAAGGCTCGTCCCGAAGTGAGTGGAAAAGTGGCCAGTCTGGGTTTTTGCATGGGTGGTATGTTGTCTTATCAGGTGGGTTCTACGCTAGGTGCCGTGGACGCAAGTATCTGCTACTACGGTGGCGGAATTCACACCGCGCTTGATCGTGCGCCCCAAGTCAAAGTTCCGATGTTGATGCATTTTGCCGAGAAAGACGGCTTTATACCTCTGGAAGCTGTGTCTCAAATCAAAGCAGCCTTTGAATCCAACCACAACGTTGAAATTCACACCTATCCAAATGTGGACCATGGCTTTAATTGTTGGGGGCGCCCAATGTATCAGCAGAAGGCCGCAGCATTGGCCAGGGGTCGCTCGCTGGAGTTTTTGTCCCGAACCATCTCGGCCTGAGTCATTTTTAAAGGCTACTTTCTTGAAAGCACCTTCTGCCAGCGCCGCTTCCCTGAGCAAGATAGTCTCAAAGGCAATTGACGATTCATGGCGCAATCATCCTTTGCTGTGTTTACTCTTTGCCGTGGGTGTTCTTGCCTCAATTGTGTTTTGGACGCAGTTGGGTGAATTGGCCTGGTTTGGGCAGCTTTTGTTATTGTTAGTGGTTGTCGTGGTTTCCTATGTCGCGGGCAGGGTACTGACCCGCGCATGGATGAGTTTTCAGCTCAAGGAAAGTTTGTTGAACCTGGGCAGTCAGGACGCCGCGCCCGATTACCTGGCGGGAAAAGATTTTTTCGAAACTCTGGTTAACACGGTACACAGGTTGAATCAGCAACAGCATATGCTGCTGGCTGGTTTTGAAGAAGAAAAACGCCGTCTGCTCAGTGTCGAGAACTGCCTGAACGGTTTTGTAGTCGAGTTCAGCGTGACCGAGCAAGGGCGCGTGCGGGTCGAGAATGTCGACAATTCGATTGAACGTTTTTTCTCGCTGACCCGGGCTGAATTCATTGCCGATTGGACTCTTGTTCTCAAGCATATAGATTCAAAGTATCACGCTGCGATACGTACCGTGTTGTCGCGTCCAGAGGCTTTTCCAAATCGGGAGTCGCTGGTTTTTTCAACCGCTCGGCGTAGTGGGGTAGAGCCACAATATTTCCAGTTGACACTGCAGCGCGAAGCAAAGGCGCCGGGAGTCAGCATGTATGCGGTTTGCCTTGATGTCAGCGATTTGGTGCTGGCCAAAGAGCAGGCCGAGAGCGCCGATCGCGCCAAGTCGGAATTTTTGGCGACCATTAGCCATGAATTGCGTACACCATTGAATGCCATTATCGGTTTTTCGAAGTTGCTTGAGGAGCAGTTGGACGACCCAGAGTTGCGGGGTGATGTTCGTAATATTTCCAGCTCTGCAACCAGCCTGCATTTGATTTTGAGTGATGTGCTGGAGTATTCGCGAATTCAGGCCAATGGATTGAAGCTAGATCCTTCGCCATTTGATCTGGATGCCATGGTGCGTCAGGTGTATTCACTCAACCGCAATTTGGCCCTTAAGAAAAATATCGAGTTTTCTTTGGTGAATGAGTCTGAGGGCCCTTGCTTTGTGCACGGCGACGCAAACCGGCTAAGGCAGGTGGTTCAAAACCTGGTTTCCAATGCTTTGAAGTTCACCGACACCGGTTATGTGAGAATGCGTTTAATGACCTCGCAACCCACGCAAGGGCGAACAGAGGTTTTCATTGAAGTGGCTGACAGCGGTATAGGAATCAGTCAGCCAGCCTTGCAAAAACTGTTTCAGCGATTTAGCCAGGCCAGCCGTGAAATTAACCGCCAATATGGTGGCACCGGCTTGGGCTTGGCGATTTGCAAGGGGCTTGTCGAGCTGATGGGTGGGCGTATTGATGTGAGTTCTGAACCAGGTGTGGGCTCGGTGTTTACCGTCAGTTTGAATTTGCCGCTGGCCTCTGCCCAAGGCCAGGCCAAGTCGAGTAAGGCGGTTGAGTCGCCCTCAAGGGCGCTGAGTATTCTGGTGGTAGATGATCATCCCATGAACATCAAGTTGCTGGACCGCTACCTTGGAAAAAGAGGGCATCAGGTGGTGCAAGCCACAGGTGGTTTGCCGGCCGTGGAACTGTGCGAGAAACAGTGTTTTGACTTGGTGTTGATGGACATTGACATGCCCGATCTCGACGGGCATGAAGCCACGAAAGTGATCCGGGGATCCGAGAACGCAGCCTCAAAACACAGCTTTATTTGTGCCTTGTCGGGTTTGTCGGATGACAAAAGCATTGCCATGTCGACACAGGCCGGTATGAATTTGCACATGACCAAACCTGTTTCTTTCGAGAAGCTGGACAAATTGATTGAAGAGATTGCCCAGAAAACAGCTTGAATACCGCTTGGAAAAAA
Source organism: Limnobacter sp. UBA7229 (assembly GCF_002473065.1). Lineage (NCBI taxonomy): Bacteria > Pseudomonadati > Pseudomonadota > Betaproteobacteria > Burkholderiales > Burkholderiaceae > Limnobacter > Limnobacter sp. UBA7229. The sequence continues at coordinate 134,049 of NZ_DKTN01000023.1, forward strand.
GGCTTGGCTTACACAATGCCCAGTTGCTTTTCGAGATAGGACTTTGCTTTTTCCAGCCAAATGGTGAGTGCAGCCAGCAAGTCACTTTGACTGAATGAGCAACTTTCCCCGCCAAACATGGCGGTGCTTTCCAGGCGCTCTAGAATGCTTTCAAGGGCACCTTCGAATACCGCAGGTAAATCGCGTAACAGGTCTTTTTCTTGCCGGAACGCGAAAATTAGTGCGCTGGTGTTTTCAAATTCATTATTTTCGAGTGAATCTGATAGCTTTTTTATCCGCAATAGCGGATCTGCTGGTATGTTACTCATGAGTATTATTTAACCAAATTATTATTTCGGCAGTGTACTCCAGCACAAGGAGCGCGGCCTGAAAACTGAGGAGAATTTGACATGGACAGCAAACTTTCACTGGATAAAACAGCCACTGTGGCTTTGAATTACGATGCCGTATTGGCCGACCTCGAAGCAATTGAGCCGTTGATTTCAATTTTCCCCAAACTGGAAAGTTTGAACAAGCTTGGCCCAAATACTTTTGAGTGGAAACTCAAGCCCATCGGCGCCATGGGCGTGTCACACGCCGTTCATTATGCAGCCACTTATGAAGTGGACAAGGCCAACGGACGCTTGAGCTTCAAGGCCAAAGAAGGCGTGGGCAATGCAAGTCTTTCAGGCTTGTTTCAGTTCAAGCCCAATGGCAAGCAAGTCGACATTGAAATTGAGATCAACGGGCAGCTGCGGGACATCAAGGTACCCATGTTGTTGAAAGCTGCCACACCTGGTTTTATTAAAACCATGTTTGACGGACTGGTCGATCGATTCATTGAAAAACTGGGGGAGAAGTATGGCAAGTAACAAACCAGCCAATTACGACACCGGCAAAGCAATGCGCACCAAGGTATTGGGTGCCGATTATGTAGCCAAGGCGGTGTCAAATCCTGATGATTTTGCGGCACCGCTTCAAGACATTGTCACCGCCCATGCCTGGGGCACTGTGTGGCCCCGTGAAGGGCTCGAGCCCAAAATTCGCAGCATTGCGACTGTGTCGATGTTGATTGCGCTGAATCGTCCCAATGAATTGAAGCTGCACATGCGCGGAGCAATCAACAATGGCCTAACTCCCAATGAGCTACGTGAGTTGATTATTCATGCCAGCGTGTATTGCGGGTTTCCGGCTGCCATGGACAGCATGCGCCAGGCCAAGGCTTTGCTGGAAGAACTGGAAGCTGAAAAAACATCTGGCAAATAAGTTGATTGACTTAATTTGGGCAAAAAAAACCGGCGTTCGGATCGATCCTGACGCCGGTTTTTCTTTTGGATGTGGTTGAATTATTTTTCGACGAATGCGCGCTCGAACACATAATCGCCGGGTTCACCCACGCCGGGTGACACCACAAACCCCTTGGCATCCAGAATACCGCGAATGTCTGCCAGCATGCTTGGGCTGCCGCAGATCATGGCACGGTCAGTTTCAGGATTGAGGGGCGGCAGACTAACATCCTTACACAATTCGCCATTTTCCATCAGCGTTGTAATACGCCCTACGTTCTTGAACTCTTCACGGGTTACGGTGGGGTAGTAGATCAGCTTCTCTCGCACCATGTCGCCAAAAAATTCGTTGTTGGGCAACTCTTCCGTAATGAATTCGCTGTAAGCCAACTCGTTGACGTAGCGCACACCGTGAACCAAAATCACTTTTTCAAAGCGCTCATAAACGTCTGGATCTTTGATCAGGCTCATGAAAGGGGCCAGTCCCGTGCCGGTACCGAACATGAACAGGTTTTTGCCGGGTTTCAAGTCATCAAGAATTAGTGTGCCTGTGGGCTTTTTACCCACCAGTACGGAGTCGCCCACCTTCAAATGCTGCAAGCGGGATGTCAGTTTGCCATCGGGCACCTTGATGCTGAAAAACTCAAGATGCTCCTCGTAATTTGCGCTGGCGATGCTGTATGCGCGTAACAGCGGCTTGCCTTCAACTTCCAGGCCAATCATCACGAAGTGGCCGTTGTGAAAACGCAGCCCTGGGCTTCGCGTGGTTTTGAAGCTAAAGAGCGTGTCGTTCCAGTGATGGACTTCAGTGACTTGTTCTTGAATCAGGTTTGACATGGTTGCGGCTTTAATTCTCGTAAGTTTTTCAAACGGCCCAATAATAACGCACTGCATCAAAAAACGCTGTAAGTCATTCTATTTTTTAGTTATTTGCTTATTTGGAGTTGCCACTCTAACCCGTTGGAAAGAATACGGCTTCAATGGGGGTTATAAAGTGGAGTCGAAGGTACACCACAACAACATCCAATAAGGGCACAAAACCCATGACAGAGACAAACGAAAAACAGCGGCAGATGAGCCAGATGGTTGTACATTCAGGCGACGTGGAGCTGGCAGTAAGCAGCCACGGCGAACCCCACAATCCCACCATTATTCTGGTGCACGGCTACCCTGACTCTAGCACCGTGTGGGATCCCGTGGTCGATATTTTGAAGCATCACTTTCATGTGGTCACTTACGATGTGCGTGGCTGCGGCAAGTCGACCGAGCCCGGCTGGATGTGGGACTATTCTCTGGGCAAACTTTCTGAAGACTTGCAGGCGGTCATGCGGGCTGTGTGTCCCACTCAGCCGGTTCATTTGGTGGCACACGATTGGGGCTCGATTCAAACTTGGGAAAGCGTGACTGACCATCGTCTCAAATCGCGCATTGCCAGCTACACCAGCATTTCAGGCCCATGTCTTGACCACATTGGCATGTGGATGCGCAACAGCTTTGCTGCCAACAATCGCAAAGCCTTGGGCAACGTGATGGGACAGTTGATGCATTCCTGGTACGTGTATGCCTTTCAATTGCCTTTTTTGGCACCGGCCGCCTGGAAAATGGGCTTGGACAAAGCGTGGCCGGGCATTGTGAAAAAAATGGAGGGCGTAGAACACGATGCCAACCCAACACAGCGCAAAGATGGCGTGAACGGCATTAACTTGTACCGTGCCAACATGCTCCCTCGCATCAGTAACCCGCGCTTGCGTCAAACCGAGGTGCCTGTGCAATTGCTGGTGCCTACCAAAGACAAATTTGTGACTACGGCGCTGGTTGAGTCCTGTTACCCCTATGCCCACAATGTGTGGCGCAGAGACATTGATGCGCAGCACTGGGTTGTACAAAGTCATTCAGAGTGGGTGGCCAATTGCGTGTCGGAATTTGTGGAGTTTGCGGAAACTGGTCGAGAGAACCCGGGCCTCGCCAAAGCCAGGGTGCAGATATAAATGAAGTGTGAGATTAATAAAAAAACCCGGCGTTGCCGGGTTTTTTGTTTCTGCTGAAGCTGTGCTTAAATAATGCCCAGCTTGATCATCACCATCAGCTGGCCTTCGCCCACCAAGCCGCCCAGAATGGCGCCAGTCATAATCAAAATCCATTCTTCCTGCTTGAACACCGGGCGTAACAGCCCCTCGAACTCCAGCGGTGTCATGGCTTGCATTTTCTTGCCCACCACGTTCTCGATATCGAGCGATGTCTGTACATAAGTTTCGGCATGCATGATCACATCGGCCAGGCGGGCCATCAACATTTCAGATGTATCTTGCTTCATGCGCTGGAATGATTCTGCGCCCACAGCCATCACCACGAAAGGCTTCACAATGCTGGCTTTGCTGTCCACCATTTCGCGTACGCGCTCATCCACCATTTTTTGAACACGTTCAGAAAGCGGGCCTGCCACCATTTCACCGATAATGGTTTGGGGCGTCAGAATATCCCGAGCGATAATTTTTGCGTAATCAGCAGCCACTTTTTGCTGGCGTTTTAGAAACAGGCCCTGAATGGTGTAAGAGCCGAATGGAATGGGCTTCTTGGGTTCGAACAAAATATTCAGTGCGATCCAGTCTGAAATAAAGCCAACCAGGAAACCGAATACAGGCAAAATCCATGGCTCTTTCAGCAGCACCCACAGAACCATTTGCACCACACCGATCATGAAACCGAAGTAAAGGCCTGACACGCCAAAGAACTTGAATTCCTCACGGCCCACTTCTTGAAAAATCCGGTTCAGCAGGTGTTTGTCCTTCATCAGGATACGAATCACCAAGGCCTTCAAATCCAGAATTTCATCGATGTTGCCTTTGATGTCTTCCATCACGCTTGCGATTACACCCGGCACATCTTTCTTCACTCGATCAATCAGCTTCTTCTGTGCAAAGTTGGGCAAACTTTCCCAAAGCCTGGGCTGATGTTTAGACATCACTTCGCGAATGATGGTCTCGATCACCTCCATCGCAGGGCCTTCCAGTTCTTTGCCCAGGCGTTCTGAATCCAGTTTGGAAACCACTTCATTGACCGACACAAGCTTGGTCGTAATGGTGTCAACTGCAATGGAAGCCATGCGAAGGGCATTGCGCGGCACAATACCTTGCCAGCCGAAGAACGGAGGAATGCCCACAAACTTCATGGGATAGAACATCATTTTGACCGCGGCAATCTTGGTGACATAACCAAGGATGGCGGCAACTACAGGGATTGAGAGGTAAAAGAGGTAGTTCTGCTGAACATCAGCGTAAATAGTTGCCCAATCCATGAAAGGCGTCCCCTTAGAATCTTATTTTTTGTTGGTAAAGTATAAAGATATATAGTCGTCGATCTATTTTTTGGACGGCTTTCTCTAATCTGTCTTGTCTCGTTCGCCAGTATAACGATCTATGGCTGCCCGCTAGGGGGTGGAAATTAGATCAATTATTTTAATAATTACTTCAGGATGATCGTTTTGGATTTCTCCTTCCTACATTTGGGGCTTCCTGTCTGGGCTGTTTTCTTGGCCATGGCAGCAGCGGGACTTTTTCTGGCCTGGTTTTTCCAGGCCGCAGCACTTTGGCTGATGTTCAATCCAAAAGAATTCAAGGGTTGGCGTATTCCTTTGTTCAGAAAGCTCGGTTTACACCAGTTGGGCCTTGAGGGCTTGGGCTGGCAGGGTTTGGTGCCACACCAAAAATCGGTTATGGCTGAAATAGCTGTGCGCTTGATGACTCACAAACTACTGCCCCTGGATGAAATGATCAAGCGCATTCCAGCACAGGGTTTGTCGGATCGCCTGACCCCGCCCATGCAAGAAACCGCAGACCTTGCATGCCGCGAGGTGATGCTGAAGCACAAGCCCACCTTGTGGGAGAGTTTGCCGAGCTTTTTACAGAACTCGATTATTTTCAGAATTCGCGGCATCGTGCCCGAAGTGGCCAAGCAGATCATTCTGGATTTGCAAAAGAAGCCGGCTTACTACTTGAGCCTGAAAACGCTCGTGCTGGATGTAGTGACCAGCAAACCATTTTTGGTCGTTGACCTTTTCAAGAGCGCAGGCAAAGACCCCATGGCTTACCTCATCCGTTTTTCCCTGTTTGCAGGGTTTGTGGTGGGTGTATTGCTGGCAGGAATTTCACTGTTTGGCATTCAATGGTATTGGCTGATCGTGGTGGGCATGGTGCTCGGGGCGTTGGCCAATGAATTGGCGCTGGAAAGCCTGTTTTTCCATCCAGATCACGGCACGATTCGTTTGGGAAAGTTCACGGGTTTCTTTTTCCGCGATCAAAAACACATTTCCGAATTGTTTGCGCAAACTGCCGCACGTGAAGTGTTGACTACCGAGAATATTGTGCTGGCACTTTGCCGTGGGCCCAATGCAAAGAATTTGTCATCATTGATTGATTACCATGTGCAGCGAGTCATGGACCTGGAGTCCAGTGGAATCAAGCCTTTGCTGGTGACCATTTTGGGCGCAGAGCAGTGGGTGGCCATCAAGCGCGATGCTGCAAAAATTTTCGCAAGCAAACTGGAAGCACATTTGATGGCAGCGCGTGTGTACCTCAACGATGCCTTGAGAATTGAGGAAGTGATTGTGGAACGGTTGTCTGGCCTGCCCGCCATGGAGTTTGAGAAAGCCCTGCGCCCGGTATTTTCCCGATATGAATGGATGATGCCCTTGATCGGAGCTGTATGGGGTGCCGTTTTGGCTGGGGTTTTACTGATTCTGATTTAAATAAAACAGGTTTTGAATCCGCATTTGGGTTGTCAGAGTATTACTTACAAATTCGACAACACAAACACTTATAGATTTTGGAGGCGACATGTCCACACAGGTAATTGGTTCAGTCAATGAGTTGGAAGGCCCGGTCAGCATTATGCGTGACGGCGAAACCCGATCATTGGCAGCGGGCGATTCCATCATGGCTGGCGATGTGATCACGGCCAGCGATTCCGGGCGTGCATCCATAATTTTATCCAACAGTTACGGCGAGCCGATTGGCAATTTGCTGGTTGCTCCAACCGGAAGCGTTATTGCGGACACCACATTGAAAAATGGTCAGACCGCGTTGGTTTTCGAAGCCTTGTCGGACGACGGCGTGACCATCGCAAACCTCGACCCCGATTTTGCCGAAATGGTTGAATTGCAGGGTGTTGAACAAGCTGGTGCGGAAGGTGGCATGTTTGGTTTGTTTGGCGGTGGCTTGCTGGCAGGTGGTTCACTTGGGGGCACCGCCGCAGCAGTGGGCGCGGGTGCGGTTGGTTTGGGTTTGCTTGCCTCTTCCAGTGATGATGAGGGTTCGGGCCCGACCAATTCCACGGGTGGTGGTACTGTGGACGACAACGACGATGATGGCGATGGTGGTGTTGACGACGGCGGTGGCGACACCGGCGGTACAACAGGGACGCCTCTGGATGCCGTGCTGGATCCAGTTTTGGACGCTTTGGCAGGAACTCCTCTTGTGGCTGTAACTGAACCTTTGGCTGATGCACTGGGCATGTTAGGTGATGCCGCAGGCGGTGGTGGCGGTGAAACAGACGGCCCCACAGGCACACCTTTGGATGCAGTACTTGGCCCGTTGGCTGATGCCGCAGGCGGTGGTGGTGGTGAAACAGATGGCCCCACGGGCACACCTTTGGATGCAGTACTCGGCCCGTTGGCTGATGCCGCAGGCGGTGGTGGTGGTGGTGAAACAGATGGCCCCACGGGCACACCGTTGGATGCAGTACTCGGCCCATTGGCTGATGCCGCAGGTGGTGGTGGTGGTGATTCAACTGGCGGAACAACAGGTACACCGCTGGATGCAGCGCTTGATCCTTTGTTGGGTATGGCAGCTGATTCGCCTTTGGCACCGATCACCAGCATGCTGGACCCGGCCATTATTACCGATGCAATCGGCGGTGGTTTGCCGGTTTAATCAAAACGCTTTGCAGTGAATTCGCCTTTCTAGCGGGAGGCAAAACGTGACAAAATCGGGCAAGTTTAACTTGCCCGATTTTGTTTATGGATTTGATCAACGCCAAAGGTGTTCCCACTTGGGGGCGAATGTCTGACTTGCCCAGCCAAATCAATTGGCAGCAGTATGATGCCCGCAATGCCATGGGCGCAAAACGCATGGCCTGGCAACGGCGATTCCTTTTCAAGCACTTTGATTTTTATGGTGTGCTGGGCCAGGGTTTTACATTCGGCTGCGGCATGGTTCGCCTTGGCCTGCTGAATTCAACATTTGCTTACCTTCACACCGCACAGGGTTTGCATCGAATTCAATTTGATTTGCCTTTGGATGTGGGCTTTGAAAGCGACTACAAGCCAATTGGTCAAAGCACCTGGAATCATCCATTCAAAAAAAACCATCAAGTGCTGGCGGTGCGCACGGAAACATCACGTTCGCTGAACTTCAGATTTGGTGATTCATTTCACGGCCAGGTATCCATTGATTGTCGCGAATCTGAAACCCTCGCTCTGAATACGCCTGTCGCCAACACAGGTTTCGCCTATGCACAGAAAAGCAGTGGCGGGGCGGTTACCGGCCATGTGCATTTGAACGGTGTTGATTACCCGATCAATCCAGAGAAAGACGGTTGTTACCACGATTGGACAGCCGGTTTTTTGCGGCGCGAAACCTTCTGGAATTGGGCATGTGCCAGTGGCCGCAGCGCGCCCGGGCAGCCTCTGCTTTCACTGAACGTGGCACGTGGGGTGAATGAAACCAGTGCCCATGAAAATGTGCTTTGGGTAAATGGTCAATTGAACAATCTGCCCCTGGTTCTTTTTGAGTATGAGCGTGACAATGTTCATGCACCTTGGCGAGTGTATTCGCAGTGCGGCGCTGTCGATTTGCAGTTCACGCCCAAGGGCAGCATTGACGATCACAGAAACCTGTGGGTGTTGGCCAGTCGGTTTAACCAGTGTTTTGGCGAGTTCAGGGGCACCGTTACTCTGAAAGAAACAGGTGCCACTTACTTATTGGATGGTTTGATGGGGTGGTGCGAGGACCATTACGCCAAATGGTAGTGCTTACACTTCAACCATTTCGAAGTCGCTTTTAGCCACGCCACAGTCCGGGCAAAGCCAGTCTGCTGGTACATCGGCCCACAGTGTACCGGCTGGTATGCCCTCCGAAGGCATGCCAGCGGCTTCGTCATAAATCAAGCCACACACAATACATACATAAGTTTTCATTTCAAACTCTCCAGCAACATTTGAATTTTTGTGCCGCAATGCTATCAAGTTGTGCGTAAAAAAAGTTGGTGTGGCGCTCAAGTCATAGATAGTAACGATTGTTTCCTGGAATTTAATAGCTTTAGGGTAAACGACAATCATTAGAACGCAGGGCTTTCCATTGGGTGTAAGCCTGCTGTGGGAAAAACACGCTAGACTCATGCCTATACAAACAAAGACCATACCAGACAAGATTCGAGGAGAGTGTGTATGTCAGTGAGTACCGACACCGTACGCGATGCATTGCGTAGTGTCATTGACCCCAATTTGAACAAAGACTTCATCAGCGCCAAACTGATCAAGAACATTCAAGTAGATGGCGGCGATGTCAGTTTTGATTTGGAGTTAAGCTATCCCGGCAAAAGCCAGCTGGATGGTTTACGCAAAGCGGCCATTGCCGCTGTGCGTTCGCAGGTTCCAGGCGTTGAAAACGTCAGTGTTAACGCAACCATCAAAATTCAAACCCACGCCGTGCAGCGGGGTTTAAAGCCGATGCCCAACGTCAAGAACATCATCGCAGTTGCCTCTGGCAAAGGTGGTGTGGGCAAAAGCACCACCGCTGTGAACCTGGCCCTGGCACTGGTCGCAGAGGGCGCACGTGTGGGCATGCTGGATGCCGATATTTATGGCCCTTCGCAGCCCACCATGCTGGGCATCACCGGGCGACCACAATCGGACGACGGTCAAATTATCGATCCCATGGAAGGTCATGGCGTACAGGCCATGTCGATCGGTTTTCTGATCGATGAAGACACACCCATGGTGTGGCGCGGTCCAATGGTAACCAGTGCACTTGAACAGTTGTTGAAGCAAACCAACTGGAAAGACCTGGATTACCTGATTGTGGACATGCCACCTGGCACCGGCGATATTCAGCTGACACTGTCACAGAAAGTACCAGTGACTGGCGCGGTCATCGTGACCACCCCGCAAGACATCGCTTTGCTCGATGCACGCAAAGGCCTGAAAATGTTCGAGAAAGTGGGTGTACCCATTCTTGGCCTGGTTGAAAACATGGCCATTCATGTGTGCACAAACTGTGGTCACAAAGAACATATTTTTGGTGACGGTGGCGGCCAGAAAATGGCCAAGGATTACAACATTCATTACTTGGGTGGCCTGCCGCTCGACATGCGGATTCGCATGCAGGCGGATTCTGGCAAACCCACAGTGGTGGCCGATCCTGACGGCGATTTGGCGAGAACATACAAGGAAATTGCGCGCAAAGTGGCCATCCGCATTGCTGAACAGTCCAAAGACATGTCCTTGAAGTTTCCTTCAATTGTGGTGCAAAACACTTAAAACCTCTTTCCCAAGGCGCCTCGGGGGCTCATGTGCCTAAAGACGAACTGACCTTTCACAAAGTGGCCAGCCCCGCGCCAAAGGCGGGGTTGGCCGGTGTGTGGTCGGCTCCGCAAGTGGTTCTGGATTCTGGCGGAAATCTCGCTGTGTGGGCCGAACAGGGTTTGGCCCAACCGCTTGCCAATCGCGCACGTCAATTTCCCTGGCTGGTACTTCATGGTGGCCCAGGTGGAAGTCTGGGTGCCTCCCATGTGGCACCAATCCGATATGCAGGTTTGCCCTGGTTCGGGTTTGATCAGCGCAACAGCGGTTTGAGCGAAGATCTCGATCTCAGTGTGATCGACTTGCAGCGTTTCGTCGATGATGCGCTCGAGGTTGCCGATCGGCTGAATATTCCGAAATTTCACATTCTGGGCGGGTCTTGGGGCGGTACTCTGGCTTTGGCGATTGCTGCATACCGGCCAGAGCAGGTCGCCAGCGTAGTACTGCGCGCCCCGTTTTTGCCCATGCGTCCGCGTGTGGATGCTTTTTTTGAGTTGCTGGAGCGACTTGCCCCTGATTATTTTGCAGAACACTTCGGACCCGGAGCCCGAACCGATTTTGTTTGCGAATGCTTTGAGGTCGCCACGCCCGAGCACCTTTTGGAATTATCGGTGGCCTGGAACAAACTGGAGACCGCTTTGCTGACAGGCAAAGCAGGGGGCTTTGACAGCAAAAGGCCCTTTTTAAGCGATGTTCAAGAGCTTGCATTGGTGCGCAAATACCGCTTGCAAGCGCATTTCCTGCGGCATGACTGCTTTTTGTCTCCGCAAGATCTTCTCTCTCTGTTCTCGAAAATTAGCCAGTCACCATGGCCAATGTCGATTATTCAAGGCATGAATGACCGAGTGTGCCCCCCGGGGGGTTCAAAACTGCTGTCGGAAATTGTTGTGCGTTCTAGCTTGATCGAGTTGCCCGGCACAGGGCATCTTCCTGATTCTGCTGAAATGATCAAGGCCATTTCGCAGGAAGTATCCCGTCATCATCTGTTGGTCTGACGCAAACACGCGCGGAACCTTCCCTGTCTCTAGCCTACTCAATACGTATCCGGTTAATAGAGTCACTTCACTTCATGAATAAAAATAACATGCCTCGCTCGCCTTTGGGTTCGCAATCTCAAACATTCAAGGCCCAAGGGTCGCAAGGGCCCAAGTCGGAGCGACCCGCCGCGGCCCGCATGGAATCGGGTTTTTCCATGGAGGAGGCAAATTTACTTCACGAGGCGATTTCTTTGGCCGGAATGCGCTGGTTTGATGGGCTGGGCGTGATCATGGCCAAAAAAGAGCAGTTCGAGCTGTCGTTTCGTGCTGGCGAGTCGCAAAACGCAAGATGGGTAGTGATGGCTTTTCCCCTGTACAACATGAACGAGCCAAGCTCTGCTGAAATATGTCTGCATTTTTTGGCGGAAGCGCATGCCATGGTTCATGTACTTGATTTTCAGTATCAGGTGGGCATCAACATGGAAACGGAAAACCTGGAGTTCCTCATGCAGTTGCCCCTGCAAGGGGTCACGGGTGCACAAATGGCGAATTTGATACAGGTGTTTTTTGACGCCCTGGCCAATTCGGTCATGCAGGAATTAACCGAGATTCTCGATGGGATGAATCAGTGATGTCTTGTCTCATGTAACATTTCGCCTATTGAACTTCATTAAAGCAAAGTGAGCATGAGCATTAAATCGGACAAGTGGATTCGCAGAATGGCTGAAAGCACGGGGATGATCGAACCCTTTGAGCCGGGCCAGGTTCGTTATGCAGGCGACAAAAGAATCGTGTCGTATGGCACGTCCAGCTATGGTTACGATATCCGTTGTGCCGACGAGTTCAAAATTTTCACGAACATCAACAGCACCATTGTTGACCCAAAAAATTTTGACGAGAAAAGTTTCGTAGATTTCAAAGGCGATGTGTGCATTATTCCGCCGAACTCGTTTGCCCTGGCTCGCACAGTTGAATATTTCCGGATTCCCCGCAATGTGCTCACGATTTGCCTGGGAAAAAGTACGTACGCGCGTTGTGGCATTATTGTCAACGTCACGCCTTTTGAGCCTGAATGGGAAGGTTATGTGACGCTCGAGTTCTCAAACACCACGCCATTGCCTGCCAAAATTTATGCGGGCGAGGGTTGTGCCCAGGTGCTTTTCTTTGAAAGCGATGAAGTGTGTGAAACGTCTTATCGCGACCGTGGTGGCAAGTATCAAGGCCAGGTGGGCGTTACTTTGCCAAAAACCTGATTTCGCAAGGGCCGTTGAATGTTCCCTTTCCAGTCATGGATCAACTGAACATTCAACTTGGCCAACATCAAAGCAAGCAAGGCAACGCCACAAGCTATTGCACCTACCGTGGAAATTCCGACAAGAAATGGCGACATGGGTACCGAGATCGCCGCAGCGGCGCCCACCGAAACCGTCATTCCCAGCCGACAGCCCAATACGCTGCCAAGCTTTTTCCCCAACAAGTGATTGCCGATTGCAACGCCAATATGCTTGTCATAAGAAACAAGCAATTTGTTGATGCCCTGAAAAGTGCCGTAGGCAATGTGCATCAGTGACCGAGTTACCAGGCCGTACTGGTGAATATTCTGCCAAATGTAGTTGCAATTGGCTTGCCGTTTCGACACCAAATGCTCTGGCACCGAGCTTCGGTGCCTCGACATGTACTTCACCCAACTTTGAATCGCACAGTTTCTCCGATTTTCAGGCTTGCCAGTCTTGTCCAGTATTTTGGTGAGCATCTGTTCTTTGCATGCAAGCAGCTTCCTCGCTACGATCAAGTAAGCGCTCGAATCAAAACTTGATCTTGTTGCCGCCTGGGCTATTTCTGCCCCGGTTCTGCGTGTGGCCAGGCCTGTTTTGATCAAACCCAGGGCTGCAATACTCAAGATTGAAGAAACGCCATACAGTGCAGCACCCGCCACTTTGTGCACAGCCATGCCACCCAAATTCAGCTGACCAGAAATTACACGACCAACTGCAGACGCTATCACCAAGGCCATGTCGGATTTTTCCCCGGATGAAATCAGGTTTCTCGTCAAACGTTCGGCCAGCCCCGAGATATCGGCCAAACCTTCAGCCATTTCCTCCGTGTGTTTGGCAAGGTGTATTAATGCACGAACCCCCCGACTTCTGTATTGCTCCGGTAGCACCAAAGCCCTGTCAAACGCATGGGTGTGACCAGTTCGGCTCAGTACTTTTGCCCTTACTTTGGCAACACGTTCAAAGCCCATGTCGTAGTTGTTCATGTAGTTGTCCAATCGCTTGGTCAAGCTGCGAGCCGGGCGAAAAGGCGTCGTGGGCGGGGTAAATTGACCGGGCGAGGCTGATATGGAGTTGATCTGCATGCGTGGCAGGTAAGGAGGACAGTCAGCAGGAAAGTCGCCTATTGAACCCGTGCCAGATGACATTTCTGTGAAGTCACTACATAGAGGGATAAATGCGCGACAATAGGGCTTGGAACAGGGGGCTGCGTAGTGGATAATGCAGCCTTGTTTTGTGTTGAACCCCGATCACAGGAAGATCAATGAAATTTCGTTTTCCCATTGTCATTATTGACGAAGATTTCCGCTCCGAGAACGCATCTGGTCTCGGCATTCGCGCCCTGGCAGACGCCATCGAGAAAGAGGGCGTCGAGGTATTGGGAGTCACGAGTTATCACGATCTTTCCCAGTTTGCGCAGCAGCAAAGCCGCGCCAGTGCCTTTATTTTGTCCATCGACGACGAAGAATTCGGCTTGGGCAGCAAGAAGGAAATCGAAGACGCGCTTCAAAACTTGAATAACTTTGTGCAGGAAATTCGCTTTAAAAACGCGGATATTCCAATTTACCTGTACGGTGAAACCCGCACTTCGCGTCACATTCCCAATGCGATCTTGAAAGAATTGCATGGGTTTATTCACATGTTCGAGGACACACCAGAATTCGTAGCGCGCCACATCATTCGTGAGGCCAAAAGTTACCTGGACTCCCTGGCTCCTCCCTTTTTCCGCGCTTTGGTGCATTACGCGCAAGACGGCTCTTATTCCTGGCACTGCCCAGGGCACTCTGGTGGTGTAGCTTTTCTAAAAAGCCCGGTTGGGCAAATGTTCCACCAGTTTTTTGGTGAAAACATGCTGCGTGCCGACGTGTGTAACGCTGTAGATGAACTGGGTCAGCTGCTGGACCACACCGGTCCGGTTGCAGCTTCGGAACGCAACGCGGCGCGTATTTTCAATGCAGACCACTGTTTCTTTGTGACCAACGGAACATCGACTTCCAACAAAATGGTGTGGCATGCCAACGTGGCACCCGGCGATATCGTGGTGGTAGACCGCAACTGTCACAAATCGATTTTGCATTCGATCACCATGACCGGTGCCATTCCCGTGTTCTTGACACCCACGCGCAATCATTTGGGCATTATTGGTCCAATTCCGCTTGAGGAATTCAAGCCCGAGAGCATTGCCAAGAAAATTGCAAACCATCCGTTTGCCAGCAAAGCCAAGAACAAGAAGCCCCGCATTTTGACGATCACGCAAAGCACCTACGATGGTGTTTTGTACAACGTGGAAATGATCAAAGAGGTGTTGGGCTCTGAAATTGACACCTTGCACTTTGATGAAGCCTGGTTGCCGCACGCCAGTTTCCACCCCATGTACAAAGACATGCATGCGATTGGTCGCGACCGCCCGCGCACCAAAGACTCTCTGGTGTTTGCCACGCAATCTACCCATAAAATGCTGGCAGGTTTGTCTCAGGCTTCACAAATTCTGGTGCAGGAAAGTGAAAACCGCAAACTCGATCGCCATATTTTCAACGAAGCCTATTTGATGCACACATCCACCAGCCCGCAATACGCAATTATTGCAAGCTGTGACGTGGCTGCCGCCATGATGGAGCCTCCAGGCGGTACCGCCTTGGTTGAGGAAAGCATCATGGAGGCGCTTGATTTCCGCCGCGCCATGCGCAAAGTTTCCGAGGAGTTTGGCGACGACTGGTGGTTCAAGGTTTGGGGCCCTGACGTGTTGAGCGAAGAGGGCATGAGCCCGCGCGACGACTGGTTGATCCACACCACCGACACCTGGCACGGTTTTGGCAAAATGGCCAATGGTTTTAACATGCTTGACCCAATCAAGGCGACCATTGTTAACCCAGGCCTGGATGTGAACGGTCAGTTCTCTGATGCCGGCATTCCTGCGTCGATCGTGACCAAGTATCTGGCTGAACACGGTGTTATTGTTGAAAAAACTGGTTTGTATTCGTTCTTCATCATGTTCACCATCGGCATTACCAAGGGCCGTTGGAATACTCTGGTGACTGCGCTTCAGCAGTTCAAGGATGATTACGACAAAAACCAGCCGTTGTGGCGAGTAATCCCCGAGTTTTGCCAGGCACACCCGCGCTACGAGCGTGTGGGCTTGCGCGACTTATGCAATACGATTCACGACATGTATCGCAAGAAAGACGTGGCGCGTTTGACCACTGAAATGTACCTGAGCGACATGCAACCCGCGATGGTGCCTGCTGATGCCTATGCCAAAGTGGCGCACCGTGAAATTGAACGCGTGGCGATTGACGAACTGGAAGGTCGCATTACGTCAGCTTTGCTGACGCCTTATCCGCCGGGAATTCCATTGTTGATCCCCGGTGAAATTTTCAATGCCACGATTGTGGATTATTTGCGCTTTGCACGCGATTTCAACAAGCAGTTTCCCGGCTTCGAGACCGACATTCACGGTTTGGTCGAAATTGAAGACGAACAAGGCCATGTGAGTTACTTTGTGGATTGCGTGAAGGTATAAAAGAGGTTTCAGGGACGCGTTGTTGGCAGCGAGTCCTCTGCTGCGCTTTGCTTAAATCCGGTTTGTTGTATCAAGTGCTTGCATCAAATCAGCAATTAAATCCGCCGGCTCCTCCAGCCCAATGGCCAGACGAAGTATTGGCCCGCAGCGGCCGTGCTCGTCTGCAAGGTGGCGCCTTCGGCTGTCAGGAATGTTCACCACCAATCCCAAGCTTTCAGGCCCACCCCATGAATACGCAATCTTGAACAGCTTCAGGTTATCGATGATTGTGCAGGCCTGTTCATCCGAGTACTGCGCTTTCAACACGATCGAAAAAATACTGGCAAACCCATCGAAGTCGCGTTTGTAAAACCCATGGCCCGGGCACTCCGGAAACTCCGGGTGAAGCACCCGCGCAACTGCGGGGTGTTGCTTCAAGGCAGTGGCCACCAGCAAGCCGTTGTCAGCCTGCTGCTTGTAGCGCAAGGGCAGGGTAAGCAGGCCGCGTAGCACCATGTCGCAATCGGCGGGCGACACACCCAAGCCCAATATCCGGTTTTTTCGTTCCAAATCTGCAAAAGCCTTGGTGTTGTTGCTCAGCACCGCGCCCATCAATACATCGGCATGGCCACACTGGTATTTGGTCAGCGCCTGCACACTGAAGTCAAAACCATGCTCGAAAGGTTTGTAGGCAATTCCCGCCGCCCAGGTGTTGTCGATGCCAGTGCGTGCACCATGGGCTTTCGCAAGGGCCACAATGGCTTGTAAATCGGGCACTTCAAAAGTGAGTGAGCCTGGTGCTTCAGTCCACACCAGTGTGGTGTTGGTGCGCAAGCCTTCCGCAACACTGCTTGCGTTGCAGGGGTCGTATTCTGAAAACTCCACGCCATAGTCCATATGCAGGCTTCTCGCCAAGGCTTGCACGGGGCCATACACATTTTCCGGAATCAACCAATGGTCGCCACTTTTCAGGCAGGCTTGGGCCACCAGTGCAATGCCGGTCAGCCCGGAAGGGCACACCAGCGCGTGGGTGGCACCCTCTATTTCAGCCAGTTTTTTAGCCAGCGTGTACTGCGTGGGGTTGCCGTGCAAGCCATAACTGTAGTCAAGCCCAAGTGGGTTTACTGTTGCGCGTTGGGCTGCCGTGTTGTCAAAAAACGTGCTGGATCCTCGGTACACGGGTACAGGCAGCGCGGAGAAGCCCGCGCTACTGACCGGCTTCGAGTGGATGATTTCAGTGCTTGGGCTGCGCACGGCAGGCTTGTGTTTGAAAGTACTCATAGGGCGCGCTTTGTGTGCCCGGTCACAGCGTTTTAATCATGACTTGCGACTTCCGGTTCCAGTCGTAAAGGCGTTTGCGTTCGATTGGCAGTTTGTCCACATCTCCCACCACAAAGCCGCGCTTCAGGAAAAAATGCGATGTTTGTGTAGTCAGCACAAACAGCTGTTTTAGGCCTTGTTTGCGTGCGTCGTGTTCAATTTTTTTCAGCAAACGCTCGCCATCTCCTGTGCCTTGCCATGAAGGGTGCACCACCAGGCAAGCCAACTCAGCCACACCCTCTGCATGGTAGGGGTACATGGCTGCACAGCCCCACAAAATACCATCGTGCTCCAGAACGGTGAAATGGTCGATGTCACGTTCAATGCGGTCGCGCCCGCGGCGCACCAGAATTCCCGCCATTTCAAGCGGTTCGATCAGGGTTTTGATACCACCTGAATCATCCAGTGTCGCTTGGCGCAAACTTTCCAGGTTTTCCTCGGAAACCATGGTTCCCACACCATCGTGCGAGAATAGTTCCAGCATGACACCGCCATCCAGGTTCAGCGGCACAATGTGTGCACGTCCCACGCCGCCTTGCACCGCCAGAATGCAGCACTCCAGATAGTCTTTGGTCAGCTCGGGCAGGTCCTCCTGAAGCATGATTTCACGTGCACGGTCCAGCTCAAGTTCTTCAAGCAGCTTGCCGCTTTTGTCGAAAATGCCTTCAATCTGGCTGACAAAAATCAGCTTGTCCGCCTTGATTGCGCGCGCAGTGCTGGTTGCAACATCTTCCATGCTCAGGTTGAATGCTTCGCCCGTGGGCGAGAAGCCGATCGTGGACAGCAGCACAATCGCACTGCTGTTCAGGCTCATTTGAATGGCGGTGACATCTATTTTTCGAACCAGGCCGGTGTGCTGCAAATCCACGCCATCCAGAATACCCATGGGGCGAGCCGTGATGAAGTTGCCTGAAATAACGCGCATGGATGAATGCGCCATCGGCGTGTTGGGCAAGCCTTGGGAAAATGCCGCTTCAATGTCCAGGCGCAGTTCACCTGCGGCTTCCTTGGCGCACTCCAGTGCGCCTTTGTCGGTGATTCGCCAGCCCTTGTGAAAAGCGGGTTGAATGTTGCGCAAGGCCAATTGCTCTTCAACTTGCGGGCGAGAACCACACACCAGCACAATTCGCATGCCCATTGCATGCAACAGCGACAAATCCTGGGCCAATGAATTCAGATAGCCTTGATAGGCCAACTCTCCATCGACCGCCACCACGAAGGTTTTACCCCGAAAGGCATGAATGTAAGGCGCAACAGTTCGCAGCCATTGAACAAAGGTTTGGCTGTTCATGGAAAGGTCGTCGTTGCTGGGAGCGTTACTCATTGGCTTGGGGGCTGTCCTGAAAAAAGGGAATACACTGTGGGCAGCCGTGGCCGCTCGTTCGATTGATTATAATTTCCGATTGAGCGTAGTCCAGCCTTCACTTTGTTTTTCCCCGATTTGATCGGAATTTGAACCCAATATTGGTTATTTGTGTTGTCAAAAGAACAAACCCTTCAGCCCCCACCCGAAATTCGATACCCCGAAGAGCTGCCGGTTTCACAAAGGCGAGCCGAAATCAAGCATTTGATTGCAGCGAACCAGGTTGTAATCGTGTGCGGTGAAACAGGTTCGGGTAAAACCACGCAGTTGCCAAAAATGTGTCTGGAACTTGGGCGGGGCTTGAACGGGCAAAGTATTGTGCACACGCAGCCTCGTCGATTGGCGGCCACCGCCACTGCCAAGCGGATCGCGCAAGAGTTGAATTCCGAGATTGGCCAATGGGTGGGTTTCAAAATTCGGTTTCAAGACCAATCCAATGCCAGCACCGCGGTGAAGTTGGTAACCGACGGCATTTTACTGGCTGAAAGCCAAACCGACCCGCTGTTCAAGAAATACGACACCATCATTATTGACGAAGCGCACGAGCGCAGCTTGAACATCGACTTCTTGCTGGGTTATTTGAAAGATGTGCTCACCAAACGGCCTGATTTGAAATTGATTGTGACCTCAGCCACCATCGATGCAGAGCGGTTCTCCAAGCATTTTGAAAATGCCCAAGGCAAGCCCTCTCCGGTGATCGAAGTGTCTGGTCGTTTGTACCCGGTGGAAGTGCGCTACAAAGACCCCAATGATTTTGACACCAGCAGGCGCAAGAATGCACCTGTGAACCTGGCTGATGAGGTGGATGAGGATGCCTTTCAGGCAGCCACACTCGATGCGGTAGAAGAACTTTGCCGCGAAGGGCAGGGCGACATTTTGATGTTCTTGCCAGGAGAGCGGGAAATTCGCGACATGGCAAATTTCCTCAGCAAAAACCTGAGGCAATCGCTGGAGATCTTGCCTCTGTTTGCCAGGTTGACAGCACAGGAACAGGAGCGCATTTTCAAACCCAGCGGGCGCAGGCGCATTGTGTTGTCCACCAACGTGGCTGAAACGTCGCTGACAGTACCGGGTATTCGTTATGTGATCGATTCAGGCGTGGCCCGCGTGAAGCGCTACAGCTACCGCAACAAGGTTGAAATGTTGCAGGTAGAACGAATTTCCAAGGCATCGGCCAACCAGCGGGCAGGGCGTTGCGGCCGGGTTGCCAATGGGGTCTGTATTCGCTTGTACGCCGAGGCCGACTTCGCAGGCCGTACCGATTACACAGACCCGGAAATTCTTCGATCCTCGCTGGCGTCCGTTATTTTGCGCATGAAAAGCCTGCACCTGACCGAGGTGGAAGACTTTCCCTTTCTGCAACGCCCCATGGGGCGCGCGATTGCGGACGGTTATCAATTGCTCAGTGAACTGAATGCACTGGACGATGCTGGGCACTTGACCAAAACAGGCCGGGCACTGGCCAAACTGCCGCTTGACCCCCGAATTGCCAGAATGCTGTTTGAAGCCAGTCAGCGCGGATGCCTAAACGAGTTGCTGGTGTTGGCCGCTGCCTTGTCGATTCAAGATCCACGCGACCGCCCGATTGACGCTCAAGAGGCTGCAGACAATGCCCAGCAGCAATTCGACGATGCAGAATCTGATTTCATGTCTTTTCTGAAGCTATGGAATTATTTTATTGATTTAAAACAACAAAATTTGACAAATCGTGACATGAAAAATGCGCTCCAGCGCAAGTTTCTGTCCGCGAACCGCCTGCGCGAGTGGAGTGAAGTTCATCAACAGCTTACCGCCATGGTGAAAGACCAAAAGTGGACTTTGAACGCCACACCCGCTACCTACGATCAAATTCATCTTGCACTGATGGCGGGTTTGCTGGGCAACATCGGTTTGAAGCACGAGACAGATCCGGTTTATCTCGGCGCGCGCAGCATCAAGTTTTCAGTTCATCCAGGTTCAAACCTGTTCAAAAAAGGTGGCAAATGGATCATGGCTGCCGAACTGGTTGAAACCACCCGCCTGTATGCCCGCAGTGTGGCCAAAATTCAACCCGAATGGATTGAGAAGGTGGGCGCGCATTTGGTGAAGCGTAACCACAACAATCCGCATTGGGAGAAGGGCTCTGGTCAGGCCGTAGCCCTGGAAACAGGCACTATTTATGGCTTACCCATTTACTCCCAGCGCCGTGTTAGCCTGGCAAAGTTTAATCAAGCCGATGCGCGCAGGTTGATGATTCACGAAGGCCTGGTGCCCGGACAGGTAAAAACCACAGTGCCCTTTTATGTACACAACCGCAAGCTGGTTGAAGACCTGGAAAAGCTGGAGCACAAAGCCCGCCGCCAGGATATTTTGGTGGATGAGGCGCTGATTGCGCAGTTTTATGACGACAAACTTCCGGCCGGTGTGTACAACCAGCAAACCCTGGAAAATTGGGCGAAACAAGCCAGCAAGGAAGACCTTGCAGCGCTGTACCTGAACAAGGAAGACCTGCTGAGCAAAAAAGCGGGCGACATTACCACCGAGTTTTATCCGAAAAAGCTGGAAATGGGCGGCTTGGCGTTTGACCTGACTTATCACTTTGAGCCCGGAAGCCCCCGAGATGGTGTCACACTGACCATTCCCCTGATGCTGTTGAATCAGGTAAACCCGGGCCGTACTGAATGGTTGGTACCCGGCATGTTGAAAGAAAAGGCCTTGCTGCTGTTGAAAAGTTTGCCGCAGAAGCTTCGCCGTCACTGTGTACCCGTGCCGCAATTTGCCGAAAAGTTTGCTCAAGCGCATTTCGATTCAAACTTGTATGAAAAGCCGCTTCTGGAACGCCTTCGCGATTTCGTGGCCAGTGAAACACCCGCACGGCCATTGCTCAGCGATTTCCGGATTGAAACCCTGCCGCCGCACCACTTCATGAATTTCAAGTTGATCGACGAACACGGGCGTCAACTGGACATGCAGCGCAGTTTGTCAGCCCTGAAGGCGGAATGGGGCCGCAAGGCGCAGGAAAGTTTCAAAAGCTCCGATGTAGTGGAGCAGGTGCGTGCTCAGGTAGGAGGGCAGGCGGGCATTGCTTCACCGGCCTCTGAAACACGCAAACTTTCGCCCAATCCAGCAAAGTCTTCCTCCGGCAGCAACAGTACGTTCAGCGATCAGCCAATCACCGACTGGAGCTTTGGCAGCTTGCCCGACATGCTGGAGATCAAGCGTGCAGGTCAAACCTTCTTTGGTTATCCTGCTTTAAAAGACATGGGTGAGCATTGCATTATTGAGGTATTCGATGAAGAGGAGATTGCCCGCAAAGTACATCTGGATGGCGTGCTTCGCCTGTTCAATATTGCCCTGAAGGAGCCTTTGAAGTACCTGACCAAAAACCTGATTGATTTTCAGAAGGTAGCCATGCTGTACATGCCGCTGGGCTCATCCGAAGAACTGCAGCAGCAGTGGATCAAGCTGACTTTGATGCGAAGCGCGCTTGCAGCAGGATTGCCCACCACGCAAGACGAGTTCAACACCAAAGCGCAGGAGGCACGCAGCCGAATGAATCTGATCGCCCAGGAAATCGGGAAAGTTCTTTTGATTATTCTGAATGAATACAGTGCACTTAACAAAAAACTCCAGGCATTGTCGAAATCATTCCCTGAATGCGTTGCTGACATTCAAAACCAGTTGAACTGGTTGCTGCCCAAGGGTTTTTTGCTGAAAAAGCCGTGGGAGCAATTGGCCCATTACCCGCGTTATTTGAAAGCGGCGCAAATACGCCTTGAGCGAGTGCGCAATTCGGTTGATCGAGACAAACAGTTGATGAAAGATGTCATGGATCTTCAATTACACTGGGTCCGTGCGAGTTCACAATTGAAAGGTCAGGAAGATGAAAGCCTGAGCCAGTTTGCCTGGCAACTCCAGGAGCTGCGAGTTTCGCTGTTTGCCCAGGAACTTCGTACGCCAATGCCAGTTTCCGTCAAGCGTTTGCAAAAGGCATGGGAAACCATGGCAAGGCGACAACAATAAAGGGAAGGTTTATGAACAACGCAATGTCCATTCTTTTTAACGCGCTGGTTGATTCATTTCGCCCAAAAATGCTGATGTTGACTTTGGTGTCTGTGGCCATTGCATCGGTGTTCTGGATTGTAATTATCTGGTTGTCGGTTGATCCATTGGTCAATGCCGCGACCTGGGCACTGGGTTATCTTGGTTTTGACTTTTCCGCCGATGCAGTTGCAACCGACGCCGCATTCATGGGCTGGTTGAAAGTCATTTTGGTGCCGCTGGCCGTGTTTGGTCTGTTGTGGCCGATTGTGGCCACTTCGGCCGTGTTGCTTGCAGGTTTGTACGTTACTCCACCTGTGGTCAATTACCTGACCGAGCGAGAATTTCAGGGCATCGAAAAGAGGGGAGACTCTGGCATGGTCATGAGTCTGTGGGTGACTTTGAAAGCAGTGGTCATTTTTCTGATTGCATGGATTGTCACATTGCCTTTGTGGCTCATGCCAGGCATGGCATTTGTGTTGCCTATTTTGCTGACCGCTTATTTGCTCATGGCCGTGATGAGGTTCGATTCCTTGGCCGGGCATGCCACCAAACTGGAAATGAAAGAAATCAAAAAGCGCGACAGCACCTCCGCCTGGTTGATCGGTTTGGTGTGCGCATTTTTAAGTTTCATTCCACCAATTTTGTTGATCATGCCGGTGATGTCGGCTTTGGCATTTACCCGCCATTATATGGGTGCACTCGTGCAGGTCAGAAACAACAAAACAATCGACATGCCCGCGATTGAATCCAACTAAATACACAAAGAGCAAAAAATGGCAGTACCTAAAATTGGCCTTATCGTAGTGGGCGACGAGATTTTGTCGGGCTTAAGGCAAGACAAACACATACCTGCCGTGATCGAGCGTTTGACCGCCCGTGGCCTGCATTTGTCTTGGGTACAAATGGTGGGTGACGACAGGGAGTTTTTAACCGCTACCTTGAAACGCTCGTTTGCCAGCGACCACATTGTTTTGAGTTGTGGGGGCATTGGCGGCACGCCCGATGATCACACACGGCAAGCAGCCGCCCAGGCACTGGGCCTGCCGATTGTGCGCCACGAAGGTGCAGTGGAACTGATTCGTCAGCGTTGCGAGGAAAGCGGGCAGCCCCTGGATGAGTTTCGGCTGCGCATGGCTGATTTTCCGGAAGGCGCCAGCCTGATACCCAACCCTTATAACCGCATTGCCGGCTTCACCATCGGGCAACATCACTTCGTGCCTGGTTTCCCGGTAATGGCCTGGCCGATGATTGAATGGGTGCTCGATACGCTCTACCCTCAGTTTCATCATCGGGAGCTTGAATACAAGAGGGCTTTGTTGTTGTTCAACACACCAGAAGCACGAATAACGCCAGTGATGGAGCAACTGGAGGCCCAGTACCCCGATTGCAAGTTGTATAGCCTGCCCAGTGTGGGTGACAACAAACTGGCTCGTCATATTGAGCTTGGGGTAAAGGCAAGGGGCGATCTTGCTAAAAAAGAAGTAGTTTCGAATGCGTTCACAGAACTGGTGAAAGTTCTGGAAAGCATGAATTGCGAGTTTGAGTTAATCAATTAAAAAAAAAGCCTGCCACAAAAGAGGGCAGGCTTTGAGAATTCGTTCCAGGAGGAACGAGGAGACATCTTTACAGGCAAAACAAGCTTAAGCTGCTTTGCGGGCCTTTGTAGTGGCTGTGTTGGAGGCTTTGATGGTTGCCTTGGTTGCGGCTTCCACGTTGGCTTCTGCCATTTCAACAGCTTGTTTGGTGGCCTTGCTTACACTGTCGTAAGCGGTGTTGGCTGCAGTAATTGCTGATTTCATCAGTGCGACAGCACTTTCTGAACCGGCAGGTGCATTCTTGCTGGCTGACTCAAACAGCTCAACGAATTTTTTGTTGTTCTCGGCGACTTGCTCTTCAACCAGCTTGGCTGCTTCAGAAGCAATGCCAGAGGACAGGGAGTACAGGTCTTTGCCGTAGGACACAGCTTTCTCTGACAAAGGTTGTGTCACTGATGTTGACACCGCAACGAATTCTTGAATGTCTTTTGCAGAGGACAAGGCTTTTACGGCCTCAACACTGTCTTCCATGTAAGCTTTAACAGCGTTAAGATTCAGTTCAACCACTTTTTCAACGTTGCTGAACGATTGCTGGCTAAGACCCAGGATCTTTTCAAGGTTGGCTTTTTGAACGTCGAGAAATTGTTCGGGGGTCATCATCATAGTTTGCTCCGTCAGGTTTCGTACCACTAGGGTTATTTTCGACACCGTTTGATGCGGTGCACAAATTGAATTCTACCAAAAAAAATTCTCTTGTCAACAAAAATGTTGCAACGCAATAAATCAAGTTCGTTCTGTTGTATTAATCATGATTGAAGCTTTTTATACCGATGAATTTGTTCTTCCATTGCCCCAAGGGCACAGATTTCCAATGGAGAAGTACCGAATTCTGCGCGATAAAGTGCATGCAAGTGATTGTTTTATAGAATTATCTGTGCCGAACGCCGCAACGCCAGGACAGTTGGCGTTGGCACATTGTCCTTACTACATTGAACGAATAGAAACTGGCAATGTTTCGAGACATGAACAACGTGACATCGGTTTTCCGTGGTCAGAACGGATGGTGGAGCGTTCCCGTCGTTCCGTGGGTGCCACCGTGTCGGCTGTTCGAAGTGCGCTGCAACACGGCGCTTCGGTCAATTTGGCAGGGGGTACGCATCACGCCAAGCGGAACAAGGGCGGCGGCTTTTGTGTGTTCAATGATTTGGCGGTGGCTGCACGCGTTTATCAAACAGACGCAATAGCCTGGTTAAACACAAATCAAACCAGATCAAATACCCGAGGCCTTGAGAATAAGGTGTTGGTGATCGATCTGGATGTACACCAAGGAGACGGTACCGCTGAAATTTTGGGCGGTGACGACAGCGTGTTTACTTTTTCAATGCATGGCGAGAAAAATTATCCTTTTCAGAAAGAAAAAAGTGATCTGGACATCGAGCTACCTGACGGAACTGGTGATGATGAATACCTCACACAACTGGAAAGGGCATTGAACCAGGTCAGCCAACGATTTACGCCAAATATGGTGTTGTATGTGGCAGGGCTCGATGTTCACCAATCTGACCGTTTGGGCAAATTGGCCTTGAGCGATGAGGGTATTCGGCTGCGCGACCAAGTGGTGCTGGAATGGGTGCAACACCGCAATTTGCCGGTTGCCGCAGTTATGGCAGGGGGGTATTTTCCAGACCTTGAGCATTTAACCGACTTGCAACTTGGGGTAATCAAGCGCTTGGCCGACTATGGTCGACACTATCAAGAACCCCTAAAAACTACACTGAACAGGTAGATTTAAGAAATCGCTCGAATTAGATGACTTAAAACCCTGTTATCACTCGATCTGGGGCCTTGGCGGTTAACCCAATTCTGCGTAGAATCCAACAAAGCATTCGTTCGAATAATAAAGACAACACACCATGATCCACAAAGCATTACTTGGCTCAACACTTCTTGCTTTATCCATGGTGTTCGGCTCCGCTGTGATGGCCGCTTCCGGCCAGTCCGAGCGTGCAAACCTGAAGGAAGCTCACGATCCACTGTCTTTGAACAGCTCAGTGGCTTTGGTGGCCGACGCAGATTCCCTCGAAGTGCTGTATGCCAAAAACCCTTCTGCGGTGGTTCCAATTGCGTCGATTACCAAAATCATGACGGTTGTGGTCACGCTAGAGGCAGGGCTTGATCTTGATGAAGTGATTACCATCACCACAGAAGACATCGATTACTACAAAAACACCCGTTCACGCTTGAAGCCTGGAAGTGAATTTACCCGTCGTGAACTGATTCATCTGGCTCTCATGGCCTCTGAGAACCGCGCTGCCTCCGCCTTGGGGCGCAGCTATCCAGGTGGTTTGGCAGCGTGCGTGGCTCAAATGAACCGCCGTGCTGCCTCCTTGCGCATGTTCAACACCAACTTTGCGGAAACCACGGGTCTTTCAGTTGAAAACAAATCAAGCGCCAACGACCTGGCTCGCATGGTTTTGCATGCCCAGCGCTTTCCCTTGATTCGCCAGTTTTCAACCGACCCCCAGTTTTCCGTGCAGTCGGGCAAGGGACAATTGAACTTCCGAAATACCAATCGCCTGATCAAAAACAAGGAATGGGATATTCAGGTTCAAAAAACCGGCTTTATCAATGAAGCTGGGCGTTGCCTGGTGATGAAGGCCAAGGTAGGTGATCGCAACTTGGTGATCGTGTTGCTGGATGCATTGGGCTCTCAGGCCAGGTTTGCCGACGCAGAGCGTATTCGCGAATATGTAATGGCCGTGGCACCCAGCACTGCCGCATACGTGCCAAAATAAAACTACAGCCTGAATCGACCGCTGGGTGGGGTAACTCGCCCTTGCCAGCCCAGCGATGCGCTAATTCGTTGCGCCGTATGAATTAATTCTTGCAACCAGTCTTCCTGAATGCGGTCTGCCGGTGCAGAAATAGACAAACCGGCAATCAGTTTCGATGAATCGTCGTAAATACCCGCCGCCATACAACGAACACCCATTTCAAGTTCTTCGTTGTCACGCGCGAATCCTTCAGTTCTCACCAGCAACAGTTCCTTTTCCAGCTTTTCAAGCGTGGTCAGACTGTTCAGCGTAGTGCCACGCAAAGTGGTTCTCTCGGCGTAGAGCTTCAAATTCTCTGGTGATTCATTCGCAAGAAAAAGCTTGCCGGTCGATGTCAGGTGCAAGGGTGCACGGCCTCCGATTGCACGTACCACCTGCATGCCTGATCGTTCGCTGTAGGCGCGGTCCACGTACACAATTTCATCGCCTTGTCGAACTGACAGGTTCACGGTTTGGCCAGTCAGGCGGTGCAATTTGCGCATCAGCTCCAGTGCGGCATCACGTACGTTCAATCGGGCTTTCACCAAATTGCCCAGTTCAAGCAAGCGCATGCCCAGGCGGTACAAGCCCGGGTCGGTGCGGTCAACCAGTCGGCAAGCCACCAGGTCATTCAAAATTCGGTGAGCAGTGGAGGGGTGTAGCTTGGTGTCGCGGGCCAGGTCTTTCAATGCAACGGGATCTTGGTGTTCGGCCAAGGCATCCAACAATTGCATCATTCGCTCAATCACCTGAATACTGGTGCGTCCAACCGACTCTTCGCTCATACGGGGTAGTTCCTTTTCATGCAGTGAGAAGTTTAAACCATATTGTGAAATACGTCACTCGTTATGGTTATCACTACTGGCCGGAAAGCGGCGTGCTGCATACACTTGAACAGTTTTTGTTCATTTTGGGGAAATGCCTTGCGCGTCGGTTTGTTTGTTACCTGCCTTGTGGATTCCATGCGGCCCTCTATCGGTTTTTCAACCATTGAGTTGCTGGAATCAGCCGGTTGCGAGGTGGTGGTGCCTCAGGCCCAAACCTGTTGCGGTCAACCCGCCTGGAATTCAGGCGATCAGGATAGCACGCACAAGCTGGCTCAAAAATGGCTGGCTGAGTTCGAGCAGTTTGATTACGTGGTTGCTCCATCGGGTTCTTGCGCCGGCATGACAAAAACCCATTACACCGAAGTGTTCAAGAACGACCCGGATTTGAAAATGCGCGCGGCCCGTTTGGCTGCACGCACCTACGAGCTCACTGACTTTTTGGTCAATGTGCTGGGCCTGGACAAGGTCAAGCTAGGGGTGAGCGAGCTTAAACAGATTACCTATCATGATTCTTGCAGTGGGCTGCGCGAGTTGGGTGTGCAGAATCAACCCCGCACCTTGATTGGCAAAATGGGTGGCGTAGAAATTCTTGAAATGAAAGACAGTCGGCAGTGCTGCGGTTTTGGTGGCACGTTCGCCTTGAAGTATGGCGAGGTTTCCAGCGCAATTTGTACCGACAAGTGCGAGCAGGTACAAGCGACCGGTGCACAGGCAGTGGTGTTGGGCGACCTGGGCTGTATGTTGAATATTGAAGGCCGATTGCGTCGCATGGGTGACAACACGCAGGTGTTGCATGTGGCCGAATTGCTCACGGGCCGCAAGCCCGGTCAAATTTAAAGTGGGGCAGTAACACCATGCAAGTACAAAGCATGTTTTTTGAACGCAAGGCCAGTGAAAAGCTGAATGATCCGCGTTTGCAGGAAAACTTGAAACGCTTGTCTTCAAAGTTTGTGAATGCACGTGCCACCAGTATTCTGGAGCTGGAAGATTTTGAGGGCACTCGGTCTGCGGCAGTTGAAATTCGCAACCGAAGCATCAAGAACCTGGATGTATGGCTTGAATTGTTTGAACAGAAAGCAGTCGAGACTGGTGCCAAGGTATTGTTTGCACGCACACCGCAAGAGGCAGCCCAGCTGGTTGTGAAAATTGCCAAAAAGCACGGTGTGAAATCGGTGATCAAATCGAAGTCGATGGTGACTGAAGAAATGGCACTGAACAAAGCGCTTGAAGCGGCGGATGTGAAAGTGCGC
Source organism: Limnobacter sp. UBA7229 (assembly GCF_002473065.1). Lineage (NCBI taxonomy): Bacteria > Pseudomonadati > Pseudomonadota > Betaproteobacteria > Burkholderiales > Burkholderiaceae > Limnobacter > Limnobacter sp. UBA7229. The sequence continues at coordinate 162,770 of NZ_DKTN01000023.1, forward strand.
GAGACTGACCTCGGCGAATACATTCTTCAAATCAACGACAACGAGCGCCCCAGCCACATTATTGCGCCCGTGGTTCACAAAGACAAAGAACAGGTGGCGGACCTGTTTGAAAAGCATCACCATTTGCCCCGCAAAACCGACATCGCTGAAATGACCCGAGAAGCGCGTGAAATTCTGCGCCCTCAGTTTTTGGCTGCCGACATGGGTGTCACGGGCGGCAATTTCATCATTGCAGACACTGGCTCAGTGGCCTTGGTTACGAACGAGGGCAACGAAGGCATGTGCACCATTAACCCCCGCGTGCATGTGGCCATCACAGGTGTTGAAAAAGTGGTGCCCACCCTTGAAGACTTTGCCACCTTGATTCGCTTGCTACCGCGCTCGGCAACCGGGCAAAGCATTTCCAACTACGTGTCGTTGTTAACTGGCCCAAAGCGGGAAGGCGACCTGGATGGTCCCGAACACATGTATTTTGTGATTCTGGATGGTGGGCGTACAGGCTTGCTCGGTGGCGAGTTTGAAGAAATGCTTCGCTGTATCAAGTGCGGTGCTTGCATGAATCACTGCCCGGTGTATCAAAAAATTGGTGGTCATGCCTACGGTTGGGTTTATCCCGGCCCGATGGGATCGGTTCTTACGCCAAGTTACACCGGTATTGAAAAAGCGCTTGATTTGCCGCAGGCGGCCACTTTGTGCGGCGAGTGCCATGTGGTGTGCCCTGTGAAAATTCCGCTGCCCGATTTGCTGCGCAAATTGCGAGAGCAGCAGTTCTCAAGGGGGCTTCGTCCATGGCAGGAAAAAGCAGCATTCAAGGTGTGGGCTTTTGTGGCACAGCGGCCTGCGTTGTATCGCGTATTGTCACGCATGGGCATTAAGGCCATGGCATGGTGGGGAAAACGCAAAGGCGGTATACACAGTTTGCCGGGTGCCAGGGGTTGGACTGATCAACGTGACTTTCCCGTGCCCACGGGTGAAACCTTTTCAAATCTGTATCAGCAACGCAAGAACAAGTAGATTTATAACTCACATTCAGCAAGGCGAATGCCTGAGAACAAGGAGCGGCTTTCCGAAAGCCGCTCCTTTTATTTTTTTCTAATCTTCACTTTGCAATTTACATGGATGGTGGCAGCGCATTCAGTCACCAGTTCAGGGCCTTTGTAAATGAGGCCTGTGTATATTTGAACCAGCTTTGCACCCGCGCGAATTTTCTCCACGGCATGCTCACCGCTGGAAATACCGCCCACGCCAATGATTGGAATGTCGTCGCCCAACTCTGCGTACAAACGCTTGATCACGTGGGTCGACTTCTCCAGCACGGGTGCTCCGCTTAGGCCACCTTGCTCCTCGCCATGGGGAAGGCCAGCCACGCTGGTTTTGTCGATTGTGGTGTTGGTTGCAATAACACCGTCAAAACTGAAATGGGTAAGCCGCTTGGCAATCGCATCAATTTGATCGTCATCCAGATCGGGGGCAATTTTCAAGGCCATGGGTTTGTACAAGCCATGTTCATCGGCCAAGGCTTTTTGTTTTTCTTTCAGTGAGCCCAATAAAATATCGAGGCTGTCGCCGCCTTGCAGGTCGCGCAGGTTTTTGGTGTTCGGTGAAGAAATATTGACTGTGATGTAGCTCGCGTAGGGATACACCGCTTCCAGCGCGGCCAAGTAATCATCTGCAGCATTTTCAACCGGAGTAAGCGCATTCTTTCCAATATTGATCCCCAATACGCCCGGGTAATTGCTGGCCTTTACATTCTTTATCAACGTGTCCACGCCCTCGTTGTTAAAGCCCATGCGGTTAATCAATGCATTGGCTTTGGGCAGCCGAAACAGCCTTGGTTGCGGGTTGCCGGGTTGCGGTTTGGGCGTTACCGTACCTACTTCAAGAAAACCAAAACCCATCAGGCCCAATTCGCTGATGTAAGCGGCGTCTTTGTCCAGGCCGGCTGCCAGGCCCACTCGGTTCGGGAAGTCGATACCCATGACCTTTACGGGGTCAGCAACCGCCTTGGGTGAAAAAAACTTGAGCAAACCGAGCTTGCGCAGCATTTGCAGATTGCTGAAAGTAATGTGGTGTGCTTTCTCGGGATCAAGGGAAAACAGGGCAGGGCGAACAAGCGAATAGGGAAGCAGCATGGCGGTTTTCAGACACCGGTAATTTGGATGGAATAGCCCGCATTGTAACGGGGAAACTACGGGCTTGATTAGCGGCTTGGTTCAGGCGAGGGCTGCCACACGTTGTCCTGGAGAATTTCTGCCGAGGAAAAGCGTGCCTTGTAAGCCATTTTCTCGCTTTCCTTGATCCAGTAACCCAAATACAGGTAAGGAAGTTCGAGGTCCCGACATTGCTCAATTTGCCAAAGTACGCCATAGACTCCCAGGCCGCTTCGTTCCTCAGGATCGAAGAAGGTATACACCGAGGACAGCCCATCGGTAAGGATGTCAATGATGGACACCATCACCAACTTACCGTCAGGGTTTCGGAATTCAACCAAACGGGAATTTACCCGGGTTTGCAGCAAAAATTGGGAATACTGTTCACGGCTGTCTTCATCCATCCCGCCACCATGATGGCGGGCCGACTGGTATTTCAGGTACAAAGCGTAGTGTTCGGAATTGAAGTGCAGGCGTTGTACGCTGGGTTTCAGGCTTGCAAAAGTCTTTGCAGTGCGCCGCTGGCTTCGATTGGTGTGAAACTGGGATACTTTCAAGCGCAGGGGCTTGCATGAATTGCAACCGTCGCAATGGGGCTTGTAGGTGAACAGGCCGCTGCGACGAAAACCCATGCGAACCAACTCGCTGTATACATCGGCGTTGATTAAGTGGCTTGGGGTTGCCACCTGCGACCTGGCCAAACGATTGTCCAGATAGCTGCAGGGGTAGGGTGCAGTCGAATAAAACTGCAAGGTAGAGAAGGGCAGTTCCTTAGGTCTGGTCATACGTCCATTTAAGTTCGCGGGGTTCCCAATTCAAGGTGGGCTGCACAATGGAATTCGCCATTTCAGTCTCAAACACCTTTCTGCTTACCGTGCGGGCACCCATTGACATCAAATGCCCGGTAGCCTGCTGGCAGTCAATTATGTGCACATTCTGAGATTTTAGCCAATACACAAAATGAGCGAAGGCCACTTTAGATGCATCGGTTTGCGTTGCAAACATGCTTTCACCGTACACCATTTTACCCAAGGCCACGCAATACAGGCCGCCGATGAGCTGGTCGCCTTGCCAGTGTTCAATCGAGTGGGCCAAACCGCGCTGGTGAAGCGTTGTGTAAGCCGCAATCACTTCTTCGGTAATCCAGGTGCCGTCCTGGCCCGGTCTGGGCGCTGCGCAGGCACGCATCACTCTCTCAAAGGCGGTATTCAGGCGAATGGCGCTTCCCGGGGTGTCGTGCATTTTGCGTATCGCCTTGGCCAGCGAGCGGTGTAGCTTGAATTCAGCGGTATACAACACTGCGCGTGGGGAGGTGCTCCACCAAAGCACAGGTTCACCTTGGGAATACCAGGGAAATATGCCCCGTGCATAACTCGCTTCAAGCCAGTCCGCATTGATTTCCATGCTGGCTGCAAGCAGGCCAGGCGGATACTCTAGCGCTAGTGCAGTGCTGGGGAATTCGCCAGGAGAGTCCAGCCAGGGTATGGTGGTTTTTGTCATCCGGCCTTGAATTGCGAATCAGTCCAGTCCGTGTGATCGAACACATCGCCCGTGTGCAGGGTATACCGTCCTGCTTTTCGGTCTGCAAAAAACAGGGTCAGTGTTTTTGACACAGTTTTAAAGGCCAGTTCATCCCACGGAATTTCTTCTTCGGAAAACAGTTTCACATCCAGGCTTTCTTCACCCGCACAGAAGGTGGGGGTGGGCATCTCAGCGCGGAAAAAAATATGAACCTGTTCAGCGCGAATTACATCGAACATGGTGAACAGAGGGCCCAATTTGATTTGAGCACCAGCTTCTTCCAGTGTCTCGCGGGCGGCACCCTGATGTGTGGTTTCGTTCAGCTCCATGAAGCCTGCAGGCAGGGTCCAAAAACCGTGGCGGGGTTCAATCGCTCGCTTGCAAAGCAAAACCTTGCCCTGATAGGTTGGAATGGTGCCAACTACAATCTTCGGGTTTACGTAATGAATTGCGCCACATCCTGGGCAACAACTTCGTTCTCGGTTGTCGCCGGCAGGAATGCGAAGTTCAAGCGGGGTGCCACATGTGCTGCAGTATTTCATTTGTTGTTTGCTTCTATTTTTTTGAAAAAATCACTTGCAGTGTAACCGACAAATATGTGTATAATTCGGGCTGCTCAAATTGCTGAGGCAATGCAGGCAGAAGGCAAAAAGAATTAAAAGTTTTGCATTAAAGTTTCAACAAATCGTATTAAATACAGTTGACAACTTAAGCGGAATAATTAATAATCTCGGTCTTCGCTTCGGGGGTATAGCTCAGCTGGGAGAGCGCTTGCATGGCATGCAAGAGGTCAGCGGTTCGATCCCGCTTACCTCCACCAAAGCACACGGTTTTAGGTCCCCATCGTCTAGAGGCCTAGGACACCGCCCTTTCACGGCGGTAACACCGGTTCGAATCCGGTTGGGGATGCCAAATTTGGCACAAAACGCTTCTCACCCACAGGGTCAGAAGCGTTTTTTATTTACGGCTGCGAGGTGACCATGGGTCCGATCTTGAACAAAGCAGTTTTCTTCGCACTGGCTGCAGTTGTTTTGCCAGTCATTCAAGGTTGTGCAGTAGTAAGCGCCACAGCGGGCGCTGCCATTTCAATTACCGGGGCCGTTGTGTCAACCGGCATCAAGGTCACAGGCGCGGTTGTTGAAGCTGGCATTGATGCGGTCAGCGATGACGACGAAGAACTCGACGAGTAAAGCCACCCCATTTAAAGCTTGCTCACCACCAGCTCTTGATTGAGTCCCCAACCTTCCTATCGTTTACCCCAACCACTAGGGGATATCCGAACTTATTCACTGCACTTTGGTCTGGTTGAAGGTACTTTCATACGTGATAACCTTTCTCGTCACATTCGCAGTGGAGCCTCTGGCTTGATCAAACGTCTGGTTTATTTTCTTGTTCTCGTTCTCTTGTTGGGGGCTGCCTACTCAGTTTCTCAAACACTGCTGGGAAATTCGTCTGTCAATGCGCCCAATCAGGGCAGCAAAGGCGCAGCGCCCAAGGTCTTGGTCGAGGTTGTAAAGCTTGAGTCCACCGCAAGTTCTTTTGGTGCCATTGCAAGCGGCTGGGCCGACAAATCCGCAGAAGTCTTTGCCATCGTGGATGAGAAAGTCACTCAGGTTTTGTTCAAGCCACAGCAAAAGGTAAAAAAGGGCGAATTACTCGTTCAACAAGACGATCGAGAAGAACAGTTGGCGCTTCGGCTTGCGGAAGTACAGCTGAAGAACACCAAAAGTTTGCTGGACAGATACAAACAAGCAGTGGGCAAGGGGGCGGTGCCACAAACCCAAGTTGATTCAGCCCAAGCCGATTACGAGGCTGCACAAGTGGCTGTTGATCAAGCGAAACTTGCTATTTCAAACCACCAAATTCGTGCTCCTTTTGCCGGTGTTGTCGGAATTACCGATATTGACCCTGGTCAACGTATAGGCCCCGGCGTATTGGTCACCGGTGTGGATTCCCGTGAAGTTATTTATGTGGATTTTGAGGTGCCTGAGGCCTTGGTTGGTCAATTGAGTGCCAGCAAAATGGATCAGATTGAAGTGCTTGCCAGCACGCCTTCTGTACCTGGCCAGGAATTCAAGGCGCGTGTGGTTGCCTTGGACAGTCGTTTGAATGCTGAAAAGCGATCGCTGCGCGTTCGGGCAAATATCAGCAATCCCGATGACTTATTGCGCCCTGGCATGTCGTTCGCAGTGCAAATGGCAGTAAAGGGGCAAATGCTCGCCTCGGTGCCAGAAATTGCTTTGCAATGGGACAGGGAAGGCTCTTATGTCTGGATGATTCGAGAGGGAAAAGCCGACCGTGAAAACGTGCGCGTGGCCGACCGGCGTCAGGGCCGTGTGTTTCTCGATGGCAACATCAAAGAGGGTGAATCTGTGGTGGTTGAAGGTGGTTTGCGGCTTGCAGAAGGCGTAGTTGTCGAACAGGTTGAGGATCCCTTGCAATGAGTCGCGCCACCGACGGTTTAACCGCACTGGGTTTGAAAAGACCCGTGTTGATCGTGGTGCTGAATTTGTTGATTATGCTTGCGGGTATTGTCAGCATGTTTGGCGTTGAGGTGCGGGAGTTACCTGACATTGACAGGCCTGTGGTGCTTGTGCGAGCGGTTTATCAAGGTGCTTCGCCCACCACCATGGATGCGGAAGTGACCTCCAAAGTGGAAGGTGCCGTGGCCAGAGTCTCTGGCGTTTTGCGCATTCAAAGTTCAAGTGAGGAAAACAATATGCGCGTGCGCATGGAGTTTTCTCCGGACATTGATGTAAACACTGCTGCCAACGATGTGCGGGAGGCTATAAGCCGAATTACCAATCAACTGCCTGAGAACCTTGACCAGCTTTTGGTGATCAAGGCCGATGACGATGCACGGCCTGTGGTTCAGCTTGCTGTGTACAGCAATACCTTGGCTATGCAGGATCTGGCTGAACGGGTTGAGCGAGATTTGGTGCCTGCTTTTGTGTCCATCGAGGGTGTGGCTGACGTGCCATTGAATGGCAGTCAACCCCGCGTACTGCGAGTGCTTCTAGACCCGGCCAAATTGGCCAGGTACGGCATGGTAGCCACTGACGTACTGAGCAGCCTTGAAACCATGAATCTCGATGTACCGGCAGGCAGTTATCTGTCGGGCAAGCAAGAGTTGCTGGTGCGTGCAAATGCCTCCACCATCGACACTGAAGCAATTAATTCCATTTTGATAAAAAATGGCGTACGGGTTCGCGATGTGGCCGAGGTGTACTACGGCCCCATGTCGGCTGAATCGTATTCTTTGCTGAATGGCCGGGCTGTGGTTGGTATGGGAGTATTGCGGCAGGCTGGTGGTAATACCATCGCCATTGCCAGCAATGTGAAAAAGCGCATGGCTGAAATCAATGCGCAGTCCAAAGACTTGCAAGTGATCATGATTTCCGACGACTCGGTTTTCATCAAAGGTGCTTTGCAGGAAGTATTGATGTCCCTGGTGTTCGCGGTGGTCGTCGTGTTGATCGTGATTGCCCTGTTTCTTGGGCAGTGGAAGGCAGTGCTGATTCCTGCGGTAACCATGCCAGTGTCACTCGTGGGTACTCTGGCCGCAATCTGGCTGGCCGGTTTCTCGGTCAATATGTTGACCTTGCTTGCTTTGGTGTTGGCCACTGGCTTGATTGTCGACGATGCGATTGTGGTCCTTGAAAATATTCAACGCCGCAAAAAACTGGGTGAAAGAATTACCGTGGCTTCGGTGTTGGGCACGCAGCAGGTTTTCTTTGCTGTCATCGCGACCACTGCCTCTTTGGTAGCCGTGTTTTTGCCCATCGCTTTTTTGCCGGGTGAAACGGGACGCCTGTTTCGGGAGTTCGGCATGGTCCTGTCCATGTCGGTGATTATCAGTACTTTTGTTGCCTTGAGTTTGTGCCCCATGCTGGCTGCCAAATTGTTGAAAGACGATGCACCCGCAACAGGTCAAACCGCTCGAATAATGGGCCCACTCCAGGGTTTTGGTGACCGAATAGCCAATGCCTACTTTCGCACTTTGGATGGTTTCTTGAAACATCGCCTGGTGTTTTTGCTTGTCTTCCTGGGTATTGCAATTGCGGGTGGTCTGACATTCACTTTGTTGAATCAGGAATTGGTGCCTCCGGAAGACAGGGGGCGCCTTGTGGTGGATTTCACCGGGCCCGACGGCGCTTCTCTTGAATACAGTGGTAGGCAGGGGCAAATCGCCGAGAACATCATGAGGCCCTATCAAGAGCAGGGACTGATCACCGACATGTTCACGATTGTAGGTCGATACGACAAAAATCGTGTGGCCATTCAAGCCAATTTGGCAGACTGGAGCCAGCGCGACACCACTCAGCAGGAGCTCGCGGCCAAATTGAGCAAGGAGTTGTCCAGTATTCCTGGTGCTCAAGTGCGTTTTCAAAATGAAAGCAGCTTGAACATTCGCGGTGGCGGCGGCGGTTTGCAAATTGCTTTGCTGGGCGACGACTACGATGTTTTGGCCAACAATGCAGATTCGCTGGCGGATGCCTTGATCAAGCAGATTGATGCGGTTCAGGATGTACGCGTTCAGTATGACACCTCCCAGCCTGAACTTGGATTTGAAATCGATCGCGAGAAGGCCAGTGATTTGCAGGTGCCTGTGAGCCGTATAACCCAAACTTTGCAAATCATGGCTGACGAATACCAGTTGCTGGATCTCAGTGTTGGGGATCAGGCCGTGCCAGTGATGCTGGGCTCCAGCAATGGTAGCCTGAATTCGCCATTTGACTTGCTGAATATATACACCAGTAGCGACACCGGGCAACTGGTACCCCTTGCTTCAATGATCAAGGTGCAAGAAAGGGGTGTGGCTGCAGAACTTGACCGACATGCACAGCGTAGGGCAGTTGAACTGAACATAGGCATACCGCCAGGTACCGATCTTGGCACCACCATGCAACAAATACGCGCTGTTGCAGATAGCACTTTGCCATCTTCGGCCACATTGATTTTTCTGGGTGAAGCCGCCACCCTGGAAGAAACTTCCAATGAAATGTTGATCACTTTTGCCGTGGCGTTGATTGTGGTGTTTCTGGTGTTGGCGGCGCAGTTTGAAAGTGTTGGCAGTGCTTTGGTGGTGATGTTTACCGTGCCGTTTGGCTTGGCTGCAGCAGTGTTTGCCCTGTTGATTACCAACCAGTCGCTCAATTTGTTCAGTCAAATTGGCTTGGTGTTGCTGATTGGCTTGATGACCAAGAATGCGATTTTGCTGGTTGAACTGATGGATCAGCTTCGCGATGAGGGGCACAGCATTGAATCGGCCATTCGTGAAGGGGCGCGTATGCGACTTCGCCCGATTGCGATGACGGTGCTTTCTACATTGTTGGGTGTGTTGCCCTTGGTGTTGACTTCAGGCCCTGGTGCAGAGGCACGAGAGGCGATTGCCTGGGTTGTGTTGGGCGGTTTGGGATTGTCTACCCTGTTTACCTTATACCTGGCACCCATGGGCTACAGTTTTATTGCGCCTTACATGAAGCCAAGGGCGCATGCCGCAGAGATGTTGGACAAGGAGATTGAAGAATACGAGGCCAGTGTGAAAAAAGGTGAGGTGAAGGCATGAAGCGCATTGCCTGGATGATTGGTCTGGTATTGCCGCTGGCTTTGTTGTCGGGATGTGCTGTTACTGCGCCTGAGCTGCCCAAATCTTCGACGAAACCACCTGAAAAATTTGTAGCGCAAAATATTCTTCAGAATCTAAGCAGCGTGAAAGACGCTGGCGTGGCAGGTGTGCGTTGGTGGGAGGGTTTTAACGACTCTGTTTTGAATGAGCTGGTTAGCACGAGCATACAAAACAATTTCCAAATCGCTTCGGCTGCAGCGCGTGTCAGGGAAGCCCGCGCGCTGCTACAACTAAGTGAGGCTGGTGATTCTTTGCTGGTTGAACTGGATGCCGAGGTCAGTGGCCAAAAATCAGATCGAAACAGCAACACCCCCAACAATTCGGGTAGCAACAATGCACGGGATGAACGCAGTGCTTTGTTGGGTTTGGGTTTTGTCTTGCCAATTGATTTGGCTGGTCGGGTTGAGCAGGAAGTTCGAGCAGCGGCAGCCAATTTGATGGCCGAGCAGGCTGGTTTGCGCGCGCAAATTATTGAAACCAGCACAGCCGTAGCCCAAGAGTATTTGAGTTTGCGTGGCAATCAAAAACAATTGGCCATGTTGCGTGAATCTGTTGAGTTGCAGGAAAAAACGCTGGCCATTGTTCAAGCTCGATTTGAAAGTGGTTTGTCACCCGAGCTGGACGTTCGGCGAGCTGAAACTTCAGTCGAAAATCTGCGAGCGAGTATTGCCCCATTGCAACAGGCACTGCAAGACTCCCGTCACCGTTTGGCGACCCTGAGTGGTCAATTTCCGGGGGCTTACGAGCAATTGCTCAGGCCTGAAGGCGATTTGCCAGAGTACGGCTTGGGCATTCCGGCGAGCGTGCCTTTTCAGGTAGTACAAGCACGCCCGGATGTTCAATTGGCGCAGGCCCGGTTTGCACAGGCGGCCGCTGATGTAGGCGTGGCACAAGCTGATTTCTACCCCAGTATCGAATTGATGGCCAACATACAAATTGGCAGTACCGCGATCAATTCAAACCCCGCGACCAGCATATTGATCGGTTCTTTGGCCGCTTTGTTGAATCAAGTGGTATACGACGGTGGCGCACGCGACGCTCGATTGAATGCGGCCGTGGCCCGTGCTGAGGGGGCGTTGGCCGAGTACGAGCAGGTGCTGAGAGTGGTTACCCAAGAGGTTGAAAATTCCTTGACCGCGATTGACTCCTCCGCATCACGCCAAACTGCGCTCGGCAAGGCAGTTGTATCGAGTAAACGGAGCTTTGAGCAGGCAGATGCCCTGTACCAGTTGGGCTTGGTGAGTTTTCTGGATGTGGTGGATGCACAGCGTGTGTATGCCAACGCCGAACAGGCCCTGGCCACGGAACAAACCAATTACGCCACCTTGATTGCTGGCTTGTTCCGTGCACTTGGTGTGCAGTCGTAATTAAAACCGTTCGGTGAAGCCAATCCCGAAGAAGTGGGTGTCCAGTTGCACATTGCCCTGAAAGTCGCCACCGCGTACTTCGGCGGGTGTAATACCGGTGTTGTTACCAACAGGCGCGGGATCTGTGTCCAGTTTTTGGTAGGCAAAGTGAATGCTGGTGTCACGGCTTAAATCGAACTGACCACCAAAAGCAAAATACTGTCGATCACTGTCTGGCAAAATCGTGATTCGGGTGGCATCGTCAATCACGCTGTTTTCAATCGCATAGCCCGCTCGCAACGTCAGCCTTTTGTACAGCTTGTAATTCAAGCCAACTCTGTACGACTCTGCTGCTACAAAATTTTGCGGGATGTTTTCCAGCGTTCGACCATTGCTTTCACGTACAAAATTCAAGGTGGTTACCGAGAAATCCTGGCGCGTGTAGGTGGCCATCAAATCCAGTTTGGGTGTGGCGTGGTGAAACACGGAGAGGCGAAGCTCATCGGGCAGCGATATTTCCTGCTTGATGATTTGTTCTGGTGCCAAATCCCCGGCTGCCTGCGGACCGTTTACACCCAAGGCACCAAACGCCAAGTTGTTGATCAGGCTGTCGCTATTCAGGAACGCGCGAAACGCGGCTTGCTCGGGTGAGTCATCAAGCTTGAACTTGCCACGGTTGCCCGTGAATTCGGTTTTCGGTCGATAAGAAATACCCACGCGTGTGTTTTCTGTGGGCTCCCACAGGCCACCCAGCTGTGCGTTGAATGCCCAGCCAAACATGCGCAAACCCGCGTTGCTTTCACCGGGAATGGGTGGGGCTCCAATAAGCGCACCTGCAGGCCCTTCAAGAAGCGCAGCAGAACCCGGGGCCAAGGCTTCTACAGCCTCGCGGTAATTCAGCTTCAACTTGATGGACTGAAAGTAACGCTCATAAGAACCGTTCAAACCCCAAGACAAAGTCGGGCTTAACTTGTAACCAAAGCCAAGGTTCAGGCGGGTCACTTTGAAGTCAATATCGCGGCCTTGATTGCGTCCCGGGAAATTTTCATCGTAATGAATCACCAGGCCATGAGAGGCAGAAGCGCCAAAGCCCATCACCAGTTTTTCGTTGATTGGAATCGCAATAAACAGGTTGGGTGCAAGCGCGCCAGCGTCATAGCCGTCTTTGCGACTGAACACCTGACCATTTTGGCCCTGTGGCGCACCGGAGTCTGCACCATCGTTGTTTTGTGTGGATGTGTAATCGGTACCAATCGTGACTACGGCAGCGCCTTGGGTCAATTCAGCGCGTTTAAACCGGGTCAGGGCGGCCGGGTTGGCGAACAAAACCGATGCATCACCAGCCTCGGCAGCTTGCCCTGCCGACGCATTTCCCATGGCACTGATGCTTGTGGCGTCAAATGCAGTACCGCCAGCGTGGGCGGAAGTGCAATAGACCACGCTCAACAACAGGGCAGTGGACACACGGTTTAATGGAAAAAAGGAATCCGTTCTTCGGGCAGAAGAATTCATGGGTATTGTCTCCGGTATTGTGGTCAATGCACTTGCGAGGGGTGGTCGCTCGAAGTAGTGACTTTTATGTAGTCATTTCAGTGTATCACCAAAGCGAAAAAATGTTACTTTCAAGTATTGAAGTAGATTGGTCACTCTAAAAGCTGGCTTTGGGCTTGATTCCTGGCCCTAAACGTGTAGCCCACCCGCAATGGGGTTAGTCCAATCTTGCAATTCAGTAAAACTCAAGGTGACCGTTAATTGAAGTAAGTAAAATTCTGCACTGAAGGGGTGTGTCATGGCGCGTATCGGCTCAAAACAGCTTGCTTTGATGGCACTCGCTTTGACGACCGGGTGTTTTTACCTGGGGGGCATAAATGCCGCTGAGCCACTTGCCCTGAAGGTGAGCGGCAAACTGGGAAAACATGGAATTGCACCTTTCCACTTGCCTGATCAAGAAAAGCTTTCACCAAGCCTGTTGGGCAAAGTCAATTTGTTCAGGGGTGTCGTGGTAGACGAGGGCGCAGTTGTTCAAACCAGACTGAGTTCATCGAAAGCTGGCTTGATTGTCTCTGAAACAAAGCCTGAATCTTCAATCAAGGCAATTTACGGTGGCTTGCAAGTTTCGCTGCAAGAAAATTTGAGTCTTGTTTACACCCCTGGTCGCCTGTCCAGCGCAACACTGAACAGCGAAAGCCAAGGGCTGTATTTGCTCGCCAATCGCGGTGGTTTGGCCAATTGGTTTTTTGGTGTTCAGTCCAATTCTTATTCCACTGCCGCTGACTCACGCCGTGTTTCGAATTCTGCACAGTTTGGCGTCATCGTCGGCTTGAATTAATCCGTTTGAATGAAAAGTTTTAACTTCCATCCGCTCTGAATACGCGATTACTGCACAGTCTCGCCATGGCGACCCGAACCTTCCTTAAATGCGGTTGCGCCTTCGACAGTTTCACCCGAGGTGAGCGTATTCAAGCCAAACTCAAATTCTTCCTCAAGCGCTTCACGTTCACCAAATCCCCACTGGGTCAGTACGCTTTGTCTGTCGTTGCGCATGCAGGTTTGTGGGTGTTTGCACAATAGACCTGCCAGCTCGATTGCACCCTCCAGGGCTGTGCGTTCTTTTTCCAGCCGGTTGGCCAAACCCCATGAAAAGGCTTCCACAGCGTCGACAGGGCGACCAGTCAAGATCATATCCATTGCCCGGCTTTGACCAATCAGGCGTGGCAAACGCACTGTTCCGCCATCGATCAATGGCACACCAAAGCGTCGACAAAACACACCAAACACTGCGGTGCTGTCAGCAACTCGCATGTCGCACCAGGCAGCCAACTCCAGGCCGCCCGCCACGCAGTAGCCAGATACCGCGGCAATCACTGGCTTACTCAACTCCATTCGGCTTATGCCCATGGGGCCTGCACCATGTCGTTCCATTCGGTTTACACGGCTGGGGTCACCCGATGCAACAGCTTTCAAGTCTGCGCCTGCACAAAAGTTACCGCCTTCACCCGTCAAAATGGCAACGCGAGCTGTTGCATCCGTTTCAAATGACTGAAATGCTTTTTCAAGCTGGTCGGCGGTGTAACGATCGACACAGTTGCGAGCCTCGGGTCGATTGATGGAAATTTTCCAGATCTCGCCTTGCTGTAAGATCTTGATGTCGACGGGTTCTTCTGCTTTGTTGTCCATCATGCGCCCTTTGTTAGATTTTGAATTGAACACAGCCTCCAGCATACCGCGAGTTAAGTCGCAGCGGCTGCCCGCGCGTTTGGTGAGCACTCGAACCGGACTTTATTTTGAATGGGGCATGAAAGCCCGCGCAAAACTTGCTGAATCCTGCCGTATTGTTTTGTCGGATGAGGCGGCCTGGAATTTGAAAGCGGATTTGATGCGTTCAGTGTGGCGAGCCCCACCAAGCATGCAGCTTCCTGACAGCTTGCTTGGCACACAGCTTGATTTTCCCATTGAAGCAGCCAGCCTGAACGACATTCAGCGGGCCTGGAGCAGTGCGATTCGCCGACGTTATGGTGGCCATGTTCTTAAACTGGCACTGCGAGTGGTGCCCAAATACACCACCTTGCTTGATTTAAGCCAAGTGGCAGCGTTTAAAACAGTGCTTCAGGACAGGCTTGGCGAGAATATTTCTTTGGCGCCTTTACTGGCCCAAGACCGCGGCATGTGGCGCAATTTGCCCAATTGGCAGATGGTCAAAAACCGCATGTTGGCGCAAGGCATGAGCCAACAAACCTGGCGGTGGTTAACACGTCAAAAAACCGCCTACATTGCCCGAATTAACTGGGGGCAATTGAGTCACTTGAGCTGGGTGAACTTTCACGCCGCCTTGGACAGAAAAATTCCGATTTCCTGGGTCGACAAGCAAACGGCGGCTTTGCTGGGTTTCGGGGGACTAAGCACATGGCTCAGGCGCAATCACGAGAATTTGAATACGGTGGCGGCCTTGAATATTTTGCGGGGAACCCGCCTGGCGCTGGAGCGCCGTGAAAGCAACTTGAAGCTTGAGCACAGAAGAGAGCTGGAGTTGGAGGAGTTTCCTTTAATTGCAGACTGGTTGCTTGGCAGTGCGGCCAGTGCGACCAAACGCCCCGTGATTATTTCCAGAAACTGGACCTACGACACTTTAATGGCCCGGCAGGCACATTGGCATTTGGTCGAGCTTGATTTGGACTTGGGGCGTCAGAATGTATTTTGGCCAGAGATTCTTGGCATGGGCAATTTGGGTGACAACATTGAGTTTATTGAATTGAACTCGTTGAATGCTTTGCTGAGCGAAGCCAAAAAAATGCACCATTGTGTGCCGTCTTACATTGATCGTTGCATGGCAGGCGATATTTGTATTTTTCATTTGCAGATTAAAGGACACACCCCACAGCGTGGCACACTGGAATTGCGACGTGTGGGCGCCAAAGCCTGGCAAATCAGTCAGTTGAAAGGGCCATGCAATGCACGGGTTTCAAGCCAGTTGTGGAGCGCGGCTCACTTGTTGTTAAGTCGTGCGAACTAAGCTGGAGTTTAATTGTATTCAAGCTGCCTGATTGTGCCGACCCGCGTGGGCTTCTTCGGCTTCACGTAACGCTTTCCTGGCTTTGGCAGAAAACTCCGCGATCGAAATTTCGTGAATTTGAAAAATGATCATTCGGGCATACAACTCGGCCAGACAAGCGGCTTGGGGGCACAGTGTCATGGTGTCCCGGGATGAAGGATATTTTGAGCGCCAATAATTGATGGCACGTTCAAGTTCAATAATCGAAATTGGCTGTTGCGCTTGCGCTGGCATAATTACACCTGCTTGGTTATTCCTGAATTCAAGTATAAACCAAAAAGCTGTTTTTATATACAGTGGAAATTCAGAGAACGCGCTTTAAGAAATTGGCAATTTCAACCACCTCTTCACCGCAAACTGAATGGGCCATGGGGTAGATGTGCCACTGAACATCAACTCCTTTGTTTTGCAGCAACTTGACTGCCTTTTCACCGCGCTCCATGAGCACGATATTGTCTTGCTCGCCGTGAGCCGCCAGCAATGGAATACCCAGATTGATCGGGTTTAATTCAGCATCCAGCGTGTTTTCGCAAGGCAGGTAAGTAGACAAGGCAATCAAGCCTGCCAGTTTGTGGCGTGTACGCAAACCAAGCTGGTAAGTAATTGCACCACCTTGTGAAAAGCCGGCCAGCACAATTTGTTCGGGCTTGAAACCCAATGCAATCTGGTCTTCAATCAATTGTTCAATGGTGGCCTGGCTTTGTCGTATTCCGCCCTCATCTTCCTGACGTTGCAAATCAACATTTTTAATGTCATACCAAGCGCGCATCACATAACCGCCATTGATACTAACCGGAATTTTAGGCGCATGAGGAAACACAAAGCGGGTGTTGGGCAAACCCATTTGCTCAAGCTCTTTGACAATGGGTACAAAGTCGTAGCCGTCTGCGCCCAAGCCATGCAACCAAACCACACAGCCCGTGGGTTGTGGGCCGGTTTCAACAACAACGCATTCAATCTTTGAGTTCATGCTCACGATACACTTCCTTCAGTGGGCTTTCGCAAGGCGGATTTTGGACGAAACGCCTTGATCACGGCTTCATTGGTTTCCATATACGGGCCGCCAATCAAATCGATGCAATAAGGCACGGCGGCAAAGATACCTTTCACAAGGCTATTGCCTTCCGTGTCTTTCAAACCTTCCAGGGTTTCTGCGATGGCTTTGGGTTGGCCAGGTAAATTCAAAATCAGGCTTTCACCACGAATTACAGCCACCTGGCGAGACAATATCGCGGTTGGTACAAAATGCAGGCTGATTTGCCGCATTTGCTCGCCAAAACCCGGCATCTCCTTGTGAGCCACAGCCAAGGTCGCTTCAGGTGTTACATCACGCTTGGCGGGGCCGGTGCCACCCGTGGTGCAAATCAAATTGCACTTGTGTTCATCGGCCAGTTTCTTCAAGGCGTTTTCAATCTCGGCCTGTTCATCTGGAATCAACACCTCAACAAACTCAATCGGGTTCAGCAACGCGTTTTGAAGCCAGGCTTTAAGGCTCGGAATGCCTTGATCCTGATAAACACCTGCTGAGGCACGATCGCTCACTGACACCAAGCCAATTTTTAAGGCATCAAAACTCATGATTCGCCTCCGTCCGCATCTTGCTCGGCTTTCTCTTCGATCAAACGGTAAATGATCTGAAACAACTGTCGAAAATTTCGGGGAGCTTTTTTGGCGGCACGTTCCTGCACTGCCTGCCTGATGATCGGGTTCAGGTTTTCCCGCGCCGCGGCGGGGTAGCTTTCAATGAACGTAGCCAACAGGCCAGGCTCTTCAATCAGGCGGTCGCGCCACTGTTCTGCCGCATGCAGGTGGAGCACCTTCAGTTTTTGCTCAACGGTCTCGCCATTCACCCAGGCTTGCACTTCCTCGTGCTCTTCGTCACGCATCAGTTTGCCAATAAACTGCATTTGCCGCTTTTTAGCGCCAAATGATTTGCACTTGTGAAATTCTGCGATCTCGATAAGCAGGCGCTCACCAATCGGTGCCCGCTTGACTTTGTCATAGGGCATTTCGCACAAGGTTTTGCCCAAATCTTGCAGGGCCAGCATGTCTCGCTTCACTGAGGACTTGCTGGGGCGATCATATTCTTCAAACTCGCCCTGTTTGTCGTTTTCTGGTTCCATGGGCTGTATATTAGCCATTTTTGGCAGCACTTTTCGCAGGGCAATATGGGCTTTAGCTTTAAATCCGAGACATTTCAGGAATTAACCGAATACGCATTGAAAAAAGCCAAATCACTGGGTGCGACCGATTGCGCGGTCGATATCAGCGAAGCGGTGGGCCAGTCGGTCAGCGTGCGCATGGGTGAAATCGAAACCATTGAACACACACGTGACAAAAGCTTTGGCGTCAGCGTGTTTAAAGGCAAGAAAAGGGGCAATGCCTCTTCGTCTGATTTCTCGCTGGAAGCAATTGATTCTGCGATTCGAGCAGCGCTGGACATTGCGAAGTACACCGCTGCGGATAAATTCGCAGGTCTGCCCGATGAGGAAAACATCTCAAGACGGCACCGTGATCTTGATTTGTATCATCCGTGGAATTTAAGCACTGCCAAAGCAGTCGAGAAAGCCCTGGCTATGGAACAGGCGGCGTTTGATGTCAGCAAGCAGATTCGAAATTCTGACGGTGCCAATGTGTCCACCGAATCTGGGCATTTTTATGCAGCCAACAGCAAGGGCTTCAAAGGTGGCTATCCATATTCGCGTCACTCATTGTCTGTTTCGCCGATTGCGCAAGCCAAGAAGTCGAAAGACAGCCCAATGCAGCGCGATTTCTGGTATTCCTCGGAACGCAAGGCCAAAGACCTGGCCAAGCCCGCAAAAATTGGCGCCTATGCTGCACAACGAGCCTTGGCCCGCTTGGGTTCTAAACCAATTACCACCCGCAATTGCCCTGTAATTTTTGAAGCTCCCATCGCGGCAAGTTTGGTAAGCCATTATGTGGGTGCGGTGTCGGGCTCCTCCCTGTATCGCAAAACCAGTTTCTTGTTGAATTCATTGGGCAAACCCGTTTGGGCCCCGCACATCACCATCAAGGAAGACCCGTTCATTGAAGGTGCGCACGGCAGTTCACCTTTCGATGAAGAAGGAGTAAAGGTAAAGGCCCGTACAGTGGTGAAAAAGGGCGTTTGCAACGGCTACTTTCTTTCAAGTTACTCGGCTCGAAAATTGGGCATGGAAACCACCGGCAACGCGGGTGGCACGCACAACCTTATTCTCAGCTCGACCAAAACAGTCTCGGGCGGCCTTGACGCACTGCTCAAAACCATGGGTACGGGCTTGTTGGTTACCGAGATGATGGGGCAGGGTGTGAATGGTGTGACTGGCGATTATTCACGTGGTGCCTTTGGCTATTGGGTGGAAAACGGCATCATTGTTCACCCGGTTGAGGAAATTACAATCGCAGGTAACTTGAAAGACATGCTGGCCAATATTGTGGCCGTGGGCGACGATGCGTATTGGCGCGGCAGTAAACATGTGGGCAGTATTTTGATCGAATCCATGACCGTTGCAGGGAATTAAAGCAAACAAGGAGACCAAGCAATGGAACGTCGTTCCTTTCTCAAAAAAGCGGGTTTGGGAGCAGCCGCCACCGCAACAGCGGCTTCAGGAACAGCCGCATTCGCCGCCGATGGCCCCAGTGTGCGCTGGCGCCTCACCTCCAGTTTCCCCAAAAGCCTGGACGCGCTGTGGGCCGCTGCACCTCAGTTGGCCAAGCGCGTGTCTGAATTGACCGGTGGCAAGTTCGACATTCGCCCTTTTGCGGCTGGCGAAATTGTGCCTGGCCTGCAAGTGCTGGACGCAGTGCAGCGTGGCACGGTGGAGTGTGGGCACACAGCTGGCTACTACTACGTGGGCAAAGATGCTGCGTTCGCATTTGAAGCTGGCTTGCCCTTTGGTTTGACCGCTCGCCAACAAAACGCATGGCTTTATCACGGTGGTGGTTTGCAAATGACCCGTGAGTTTTTGAAAGACTACAACATCATCAATTTTCCTGGCGGTAACACAGGCACCCAAATGGGCGGCTGGTGGCGCAAGGAAGTCAAAAACCTGAACGATCTGAAAGGTTTGAAAGTTCGAATTCCGGGCTTTGGCGGGAAGATCATGGCGGCCTTGGGCGCAGTGCCACAAACCATAGCCGGTGGCGATATTTACCCGGCATTGGAAAAGGGCACGATTGATGCAGCAGAATGGGTTGGGCCATATGACGATGAAAAACTGGGTTTTCAAAAAGTGGCCAGGTTTTATTATTACCCTGGATTTTGGGAGCCAGGCCCTTCATTGAGTTTTTATGTCAATCTGGACGCCTGGAGCAAACTGCCCAAGAGTTATCAGGCTGCGTTGGAAGTAGCCGCGGCCGAGGTGAATATCACCATGACGGCGGAATATGATGCCAAAAACCCGGCTGCATTGAACCGATTGATTCAATCGGGAGCGCAACTTCGAATATATCCCCGCGATATTCTGGATGCCGCCTACAAGGAAGCCGAAAAGCTTTACGCCGACGAATCCAAAAACAATCCAAAATTCAAGAAAATATTCACATCGTGGAATCGTTTCCGCAACGACCAGAACAACTGGTTCCGGGTTGCTGAAAATTCCATGGCCTCATACATACCCAGATCGAAGTAAGTTTTTGACCTACGCAAGAGGGGTCAGATATAAAGAGCGGCTGACTGGCCGCTCTTTTTCGTTTAATGGAACCAAAAGCCTGGCACAAGTCACCCAACGCAGTGTCGCCCCTATCGGGGTTGTTCGCACTTCTTTTGGCTGTCGTAATGAATGGCAAGGGCACTATTCACTTCTGAACGACGGCTTCTGACACTTGACTTGTATGGGACAAATTTATGTCGACTCCTAATCAACTACGCGTATTTATTATTGATGATCACCCAATCATTGCCATGGCTTTGCGCGACATCATGAATTCGCGCTATACCGACCTTGAGGTCAAGCTGTTCAGCCGCATCGGGCCCGCGCTTGAGCACAGCCGTTTCGAGCAACCAGACCTTGTACTGCTTGACTTGGGCTTGCCTGATATGGCGCCAGAAAAAGTACTGGAAACCGCGCTGGAAACTTTTGATTACAGCCGCACGCTGGTCATTTCTGGCAATGAAGAGATTTTGGGTGACATGGCCGATGAATACCCTGAAACGGAATTTGTATCCAAAGGCATTACCCAAGATCGCGTGCTTAGTGTGTTGGACAGTATGGTTTTGCGTTTGCGCCGCAACAACTGGACCGATCAAATCAGTCAAAAAACGCAAGCCGCAAGCGGATTCACGATTGGTCAGCGAATGGCCCGAATCACTGAGCGGCAAGTGTCTGTGTTGTACCGAATTGCCAAAGGCGAGTCCAATCATGAAATTGCCCAGAATTTGGGCCTGTCTCCTGAAACGGTGAAAACCCACGTTCGAAGCATTCTGGCCCGCCTGAATGCCCGAAATCGCCTGGAGGCCGCCATGCTCTACCGAGCCTGGCAGGAACAAAAAACCGACGAGGTTTATTCCGATTAAGCTGCACTTCATGAGACAAATCAACCGGCTTAGTGCATGGGTACAGCAACACTACGATGCATGCTTGCTGGCATCCCTGTGTTTGTTGCCTTTGTCTTTTCAATTGATGGGCCTGGACACTGGGGCTCAATCCCAGTTGGCTTATATTGCCTTCATCAGCGGGTGCCTGCTCAATGCCAAAGTGTCCTGCAGGCGTGCCTTTCGGGTGCCGCCCACAGAAAAACTCTGGTTTCTGGTTTTTGCTTCAGCTTTCGGTGGCTGGGTGTTGTCGCTGAACTGGCAGCACCTCAGCTTTGCGGTGTTGTGCTGGGTTTCACCGTTTACGCTGCTGGCAGTTTTATTGGAAAGGCAGCACCGGTACAGCATTGCAAAACAACGGATTCAAAACCGGCGAACCCAGCAAGCCCGGTGGCGAAATGCAAAACACAGTGTGCTCAGCGAATGGAAAGACAGGTTGCGCTGGCTGGCTGGTGTTCAGCATGACATGCGTCAGCCCTTGCATGCACTGGGTTTGTTGGTGGGTCACCCCTCGCTGGATACTTTCCATCAACATGCTGCGTCCAATCAGGTTATTCGTCAAATGACCAGTTGCCAAAGGTGGCTTCACGACTTGGCTGAAAACATGCTCGAGGCCACCCGGCTTGAACTGGGTGAGCAACGCGAGAAAAGAATTGAGAGCGTTTCAAGCACCGAGCTTTGCAAGTCGCTCGAGGGCTGGATGGGACAGTTGGCTGAAACCAAAGGGCTGACTTTCCATGTCGATGTGGAGGAGTTCCTGATTCACACGGATGCCCGCCGATTGAAACGGGTTATGGGAAATTTGGTGTTCAACGCGGTAGAACACACGCTTGAGGGTGGTGTGGCATTCTCCTATCGACGCCATGGTGGAATTCACCGGTTTACCGTCAAAGATTCAGGCCCAGGCCTGCAAGAGGACATATTGCAGCACAAGGCGGCAAGGTACTCAACCTTTGGCAGCGACCTTCCTAAAACAGGCATAGGTTTGTATGTGGTCAAGCGCCTTTGCCAGGAAATGGAATGGAATTTGTCGATGTGCAATGTCAAGGAAGGGGGTACGGTGTTTGTGCTTGAACTTGCCGATCGAATTTCAAACAAGGCTGAAGTTGTGACCTTGAACTCGAAAAAAACGGGTTAAGCCGATTGCCAATGACCTGGGCAGCTATTCGCTGAAGCTTGGAACAAAAGGTTGTTGCTCGGCTGGGTCGTTCCCACCCCCGTAATTCTGCGTGGGCAGGTCCAGTTGCAATGGGCTGTCTTGGTACTTCACCTTTTCCTCCTGGATGACCAGCTGTGGAAAGGCAAAAATAAGCACCACCATCAACAATTGCAAGGCGATGAACGGCAGGGAGCCCTTGTAAATTTCAATCGTTTTTACCACCTTGGGTGTGACCGATTTCAGGTAGAACAGCGAGAAGCCAAACGGTGGGGTCAGAAAAGAGGTTTGCATGTTCATGGCGATCATGACGCCGAACCACACCAGGTCAACGCCCAGTTTGTCAGCCACTGGTACAAGCAATGGAATTACGATAAACGCAATTTCAAAGAAATCCAGAAAGAAGCCCAACACAAAAATCAGGATTTGCACTGCGATCAAGAATCCAAGTTCACCACCTGGCAAATCACCCATCAGTTGTTCCACCCACAGGTCGCCTTCAACCGCCCTGAAAGTAAGACCAAACACGGTAGAGCCAATCAAAATGAACAACACAAAGCAGGAAAGTTTGGTCGTGAAATCGATTGATTGTTTCAGCAAATCCAGATTCAACCGCTTCTTGGATGCCGCGATCAGCAAAGCACCCACAGCACCCATGGCACCGCCCTCGGTGGGCGTGGCAATGCCCAGAAAAATAGTGCCCAGCACCAGAAATACCAAGGCCAAAGGAGGCATTAGCACAAACACCACAGCTTTCAGTATTCGCGCACCGGAATTGCTTTGACCGATGTAGCAGGCCTCTGGGGGCAAAGCAGGCAGGGCGTTCTTTTGAACGCGTGTAATTACAAACACATAAGCGATGTAAAGAAGCACCAGCAACAAGGCAGGAATTAGCGCACCTTGGTACATGGCCCCCACTGAAACCCCCAGTTGATCGGCCATGACAATTAAAACCAGCGACGGTGGAATAATTTGGGCCAGTGTTCCCGAAGCGGCAATAACGCCAGTAGACACCGATTGACTGTAGCCATATTTCAACATGATGGGCAAAGAAATAAGCCCCATGGATATGACCGAAGCCGCCACTACGCCAGTGGTGGCGGCCAACAAAGCGCCTACCAATATCACTGCATAGGCCAAGCCGCCGCGCACCCGGCCAAACAATTGGCCGATGGTTTCCAGCAGATCCTCGGCCATGCCACTGCGTTCAAGTACCAAGCCCATGAAAGTGAAAAACGGAATAGCGAGCAGGGTTTCATTGCTCATGATTCCGAATATCCGGTCGGGCAGCGCTTGCAGCAAAGCCACGTTCATTAACCCTTGCTCAATCGCGATGTAGCCAAACAGTAGCCCGTTTGCAGCCAGAGCGAATGCGACAGGAAAGCCGCTGACCATGAACAGCAGCAGGACTGCGAACATGAGGGGCGCCAACCATTCAACCGGAATTATTGGCATGGTGTGGGGTGTCCCTTGATTACGGCGATTTTTTTGATGATTTCGGAACAAACTTGCAAGCCAAGCAATGCGAATCCCAAAACGATTAATGCCTTGGCTGGCCAGCGGATCAAACCACCTGGGTCGGCAGAGTATTCATTGATTCGAAATGACTCATAGGCGAAGTCCCAGCCTGACACAAGAACAAAACCGATTAGAGGCAAGGTGAACAGCACATGCCCCAGAATGTCGATCCAGGCGCGCGTTGACTCGGAAAACCGGTTTGAAAGCACGTCGATGCGTACATGTGCATTTTGTTGCAGGGTGTAAGCGGCACCCAGTAAAAACACAGCGCCAAACAAATACCACTGAATTTCAAGCAAGCCATTGCTGCTGGTGTCAAAAACTTTTCGCACCACAGCGTTGTAGGCCGACACCAGCGTAGTGATTAAAATTAACCAACCCACGGCAAGCCCCAGCCTGGTGTTCAGGCCGTCAATGCCGCGTGAGATGGCCAACAACCCCTTCAACTTTACAAACCCAGCCGCTTGCGGGTTTCGGCCGCAGCTGTTTTGACCTGTACCGGGTTGGTTCCACCCACGTGGTCGCGTGCCTGCAGCGAGCCTTCGAGTGTGAGTACCGCACACAATTCCTGGTTCACCAAATCGTCGCTGTAGCCCAGTTCGGTTAGTTTCAGAGCCTCTTGAAGTTGGGCTACGCTCAGCGCCTCCAGGCCACATTGCTGGGTGTCGCAGTACCGCACGGCACGGGCAACAGCCTCATGTGCATCACGGAAAGGCATGCCGCGCTTGACCAAGGCATCCGCCAGATCAGTAGCTGTGGCATAGCCTTCCAGTGTGGCTGCGCGCATATTGTCGGCTTTCACTTGAATGCCCTCAACCATTTCAGCAAAAATAGTGAGCGTGTCGACTACAGTATCAACGGTGTCGAAAAGGGGCTCTTTGTCTTCCTGGTTGTCTTTGTTGTAGGCCAGTGGCTGGCCTTTCATCAAGGTCAGCAGGCCCATCAGGTGTCCATAAACACGGCCTGTTTTGCCGCGCGCAAGTTCCGGCACATCCGGGTTTTTCTTTTGTGGCATGATGGACGAACCGGTGCAGAAACGATCGGGCAGATCGATGAATGCATAGCGCTGGCTCATCCAGATAATCAATTCTTCAGACAGGCGCGACACATGCATCATCAAGATGCTGCTGGCCGAGCAAAATTCAATTGCAAAATCACGGTCTGAAACGGAATCGAGACTGTTGCGGGTTGGGGCATCAAACCCCAGCAGTTCAGCTGTGCGATTGCGATTGATGGGGAATGTGGTTCCCGCCAATGCAGCCGCACCCAGTGGCAATCGGTTAATTCGCTTGCGGCAATCTTGCATGCGTTCCAGGTCGCGTTCAAACATTTCCGCATAAGCCAGCAAGTGGTGCCCGAAAGTAACAGGCTGTGCCACTTGCAAGTGGGTAAAGCCAGGCATGACGGTGTCGTGGTTGCGTTCAGCCACAGTGACCAGTGCTTGAATAAGCGCCTTGAGCAATCCCTGAATGCGGTCTACCTCGTGGCGCAAAAACAGGCGAATGTCCGTGGCGACCTGATCATTGCGAGAGCGGCCTGTGTGCAGACGTTTGCCAGCGTCACCCACCAATTCGGTAAGCCTGCGCTCGATGTTCAAGTGCACGTCTTCAAGATCCAGCTGCCATGTGAACTGACCCGCCTTGATTTCATCCAGAATTTGCGACATACCGTTTTGTATTGCCTTAAGGTCGGACGCTGCAATAACTCCTGCCTCAGCCAGCATGGTGGCATGTGCCAATGAGCCTTGAATGTCGAACTCGGCCAGCCGTTTGTCAAAAAACACGGATGCAGTGTAGCGCTTGACCAGTTCGGACATGGGTTCGTTGAATCGGGCTGACCATGCTTCCTGTTTTTTGGACCATTGGTTCGACATGGGGAATCCTTTATGCACTTTGGAACAGGGCCTAATTATAAGGGGTTGCCGTGCTAGACTTTCGTCATGAACGCCTTCTCACAGCCTTGCTGTGGGGAATTGATTGAAATTTATCCACTGAATTGCGACTAGCGATGTCGCCACACTGAATGAAAATAAGAATTGCATCAAGGGAAAGCCGCTTGGCCATGTGGCAGGCTGAACATGTTCGAGACCTGCTACTGGCGTTGCCTGGGGTTTCTGGCGTTGACATTGTGGGAATGACCACCAAGGGCGATCAGATTCTGGACCGCTCACTTGCAAAAATTGGCGGAAAAGGACTTTTCATCAAAGAACTGGAGCATGCCTTGCTTGAAGGGCGGGCCGATTTGGCCGTGCATTCTGGCAAAGACATTCCCATGGACCTGGATCCTGAGTTTCAACTGCTGGGTTTCATGACTCGCGAAGACCCACACGATGCATTTGTGTCCAATGACTATGCCAGCTTGGCTGATTTGCCAGCAGGTGCCGTGGTTGGCAGCTCCAGCTTGCGCAGGCAGGCACAGGTGTTGGCGCGTTATCCGCATTTGAAAGTCGAGCCTTTGCGCGGCAATCTGGATACTCGATTGGGCAAATTGGATTCAGGTCAGTATCAAGCCATAGTTTTGGCTGCTGCCGGTTTGAAACGCCTTGGTTTGCATTCAAGAATTCGCAACGTGATTGAATCAACCGACATGTTGCCCGCCGTGGGGCAGGGTGCCTTGGGCCTGGAAATTCGCGCCGGTGATTCACAATTGGCCGAGTTGGTAAAGCCACTGATTGACCCGGTGTGTACCGCCTTGGTGAGCGCAGAGCGTTCAGTGTCCAAAGCGCTCGGCGGCAGTTGCCAAGTGCCTATTGCTGGCTATGCAACCCTGAACGATGCACACACTTTCACTTTGCGAGGCTTGGTGGCCAGCCCGGATGGCAAGACTGTGATCGAGAAAAGTGCGCAGGCAAGCCTGCAACACTGGGAAACTGCCGCCGACCTGGTCATCGAAGGTTTGCTTCAAGAAGGTGCGCAGGCCTTGATTGAATCGGCTGTTCAACAATTTAAAGGATAACTACCGGACATGACTCACACTTTGGTCGTTTGCAAACCCAAGTTGCCCGATCAGTATCTGACTCAGCGCGTTGATTTGAAGCGTCAGCTTGATCAAATGCATGCGGGCCATGTGATGTATTTTCCGGTGTTTGAGTTGGTGCCAGATTTGGCAGCCATGTTAACCATTCGGCCATGGCTTGATGCGGCCACCGAAAAATCCAACCATTTGATCGTTTTTGTAAGTCCTTCGGTTCTTGAAATTGCGGTGACCAACCTGGGGCAGTGGCCAGCCCATGTTTACTGTGGAGTAATGGGGCGCCAAAGCGCCAAGTTGGCCATGGACTTGGGTATTCCCAAAGACAAAATTATCGCCCCGACTGGCGAAAACGACCATGAAACCGAGGATTCCGACGGGCTGGCCCGCTTGCTGGCCACGCATTTTGAAGCGGGTAGCTGCCGGGTAATGGTATGCAAAGGCCCCAGAGGCCGTGTTGAGTTTCCAAAAAAGCTGGAGGAAATGCAACACGATGTGACAGTACTGGAGTGTTATGACCGCAAGGTGATTGAGCAAAGCAATGCTCAGTGCGAAGCACTGTTTGCCCGAGCGGCTGAGGCGGTGCTCTGGATTACCAGCAGCGAAACCATAGAGGCCCTCGATTCGCAGTTGGCACGCAAATCGGAATCACAACTCAAGGTGTTGAAAGAAACCGCCACCGTATTGACCACACATCCCCGCATTACGGCCAAATGCAGGGAATTGGGATATGCCCATGTTGTCCAGATAGCAACAGGGATACAATCGGTAAATTCATGGCTGAAATCCAACAAGAAAAGCATGGAAAACAACAATCAAACCAACTCTGCCACGCCTGCTGTCAACCCGCAACCGGTTGTCACCTCCCAATCCAGACCGGCTTCTGCCAGCGCTTCCCAGCCCAATGGGCAGTGGTTGGGCAAAGCTGCATTTTTCATCTCGGTGCTCAGCTTTGTACTCATTTTGCTGATTGCGTTTGCCGGGAAAAACCAGATTGAAAAAACACGCATGGCCTTTGGCGAGCGGATTCAGAAAGAGTCGACCACACTTGATTTGGTGAAAGAAGAAATCAGCAAATCGAGCGATCTGGCGAAAGACCTGAAAACCCGTTTTGACCTGTTGGAGCTTGCCCAGAAAGAGGAGGCCAGCCAACGCGCCAGTCTTGAGGAGGTCTATAACAGCCTGTTGGCCAGCCGAACGGAAGTGTCGCTTAGCGAAGTAGAGCAGTTGATATCAATTGCCAAACGCCAGTTGTATTTGTTGGGCAATGTAAAGGGAGCGTCTATTGCCCTGTCCCAGGCCATCGACCTGCTGGAGGGCACAGAGAAACCTTCTTTGTTGAATTTGCGCACCGCGTTGGAAAAAGACTTGACCGAAATCAAGGCCCTGCCTAGCGACGATTTGCTGAGGCTGGCGATTTCTCTTGATTCGGTGGTTAACTCTGTTGAAAGTTTGCCCATGCTCTCAAGCGCACAGGCCACCACTGATCAAACATTGGCGCAGTTGACCGAAGAAGAAGCATCTGAGGTAGTAGCCGACACTCAAGCGCCAGCAGCCAACGAACAAGCGCAAGGGTTTGAGAAAGCCTGGGCTTCCATTAAAAAAGTGGCTCAAACAGTTTGGTACGACATCATATCATTGATCGAAGTCACCAAAGTAGACAGCCCTGAAGTGCTCATGTTGTCCAATCGTCAAGAAACTGATTTGCGCAATACACTGCGTTTGTCCTTGTTGAATGCACGAATTTCGCTCTTGTCGCGTCAGGCCACTTTGCTGAAATCTGATCTTGAGCGATCAGGCAATTTGTTGAATACCTACTTTGACAGTAAATCCATCCAAGTGCAGCGTGCTCAAACTGTGCTGGCTGAAATTGGCGAAGTTCAACTTGATTTGGTGTTGCCAGAATTGCAGGCTACCTCTGCCGCGCTGAGGCTGGCCGTTGCCGGGCAGCAGGGGGAGCGCCAATGAAGCAACTGCTTGGTTTGTTGCTGGTTGTCGTAGTGGCCGTGGCGGTCACTTTGATGGCTCAGGGCAATGCTTCCAAGGTATTGATCTTTTTCGGTCAGTACCGAGTCGACATGTCGCTCAACTTTGCGGTAGTGGCTATTTTGCTGCTATTCCTGGTGTTGTACGTCATGATGCGCGCTTGGCGTGCGTCCAGCCAGCTTCCCGGAAAATTCAAAGAGTATTGGATGAACCGCAAGCAAAACGCCTTGTTGCAAGCCAATACACAGGGTTTGATCGCTTTGATTACTGGCGATGAGCAAGGCGCCCAAAAAGCGTTGAACCAAGCCAGTAAAACCGGGATTGAAACGGATTTGAGTTACTTGATCCGCGCCATGTCAGCCATTCAGGCCGACCGCTATGATGTGGCCGAGGAAATCCTGAATCAGGAAAAAGCCAAGGTGGGCGAGCACTCGCACGCCCTGGTTGTGTTGCGTGGAAAAGTGGCTTTGTCCAAACAAGACTTTTCGGGTGCTTTGAGCATGCTTGAGGCCATGGACCCCTTGGCTGCAAAATTACCCCAGGTTCAGCGATTGCGCATGCTGGCCTTGATGGGGCTGGCCCGTTGGCAAGATGCTTTGGTGCAATACCGCGCCTGTGTCGCGGTATCGGCGCTCACCAACGGTGAAAAAAATGAAGCCCTGATGCGCATTTATGCTGGTCTGGGAGAAAGCGCGGGGCAAGACGCTTCAAAAATGAAAGAGGTGTTGTCCAGTGCCAAACCGGCTGAGCTTGAGAACGTGGGTGTATTGCGCACGCTAGCCACTGGTTTGCAGAGGAGTGGATTGGTCACTGCGGCCCGCACGCTGCTGGAAATGGCTTTGAACCAAAATTACAACAAGGATTTATTGCCGATTTATCACCAGGTTGCCGTTCTAGAGCCACGGGAGGCTTTGCCCAATGTAGAGCGTTTGCTGGCCCAACAGCCCGCTGATTTGCGTTTGCTGGAGTTGGCCGCTGATGTGTGCGAGCGCGAACAGCTGTGGGGCAAGGCGATTTCCAGGTTTGAAGCGGTGTATGCCAAACAGCCTTCCGCACATGTGGCGGGCAAGCTGGAACGATTGTATGAGGCAGCCAACCAGGGTGAACGTGCCAAAACCTGGCGAGAGAAATTGAACAATCATCTTCAGAACGACCGTCAGCTTGCTTAAAGCAATATTCGATACAATACGACCAAATTTTATTTTAAGGATTAATCAGCATGGGCTACGAAAGCATTTCCCCCGGTAAAGACATTCCAAACGACGTGAACGTAATCATCGAGATCGCCGCAAACTCAGATCCCGTGAAGTACGAAATCGACAAGGAAAGCGGTGCCTTGTTTGTAGACCGTTTCGTGGGTACATCCATGCAGTACCCTTGCAACTACGGTTACATTCCACAAACTCTGGCAGCCGATGGCGACCCCGTGGACGTATTGGTCATGACCCCATACCCATTGCAGCCTGGTTGCGTGGTGCGTGTACGCCCAATCGGCATGTTGAAAATGACCGATGAATCAGGCGGTGATGCGAAGCTGCTGGGCGTTCCAGTAGAAAAGCTGTTGCCGCAGTACAAACACTATCAAAGCATTTCCGACGTGCCCCAAGAATTTCTGGCGCGCATTCAGCACTTCTTTGAACACTACAAAGACCTTGAAAAAGGCAAGTGGGTAAAAATCGAAGGTTGGGGCGACATGACAGACGTCGAAAAAGAAATTCGTGACGGCGTGGCCAATTACAAAGGCTGAAATCGCAGCTTTAACCGCACTGAAAAGCCAGCCTTAGGGTTGGCTTTTTTTATAGTTGTTCCGAACCGCTTTCCCGAAAAGCAGTGTGTTCATTTAACTCAACTGCATACGCGTCCAGGTGCGCCTTTTCCCGACGCAAAAAGTTTTCAATCGGCAACTTGAAGCCGTTGTCGTGCACGTAGTGTGCACTGACCATGGTTTGCGGGTTCAGGCCACGTGCCATTTTGTGTTCACCTTGCGCGCCGCCTTCAAACCACTCTATGCCTTGCTCAATCGCAAAATCAATCGCCTGGTAATAACACAATTCAAAATGCAGGCAGGGCAGGTTTTCAATAGAGCCCCAATAGCGGCCATACAAACGTTCCTGGCTGTACAGAAAAAACGAGCTGGCCACAGGCTGACCATGCAGGCTGGCCTGAATGATCAATATCTGCTCACCCATGGTTGTACAAATTTGCCTGAAAAATTCAAGATTTAAATAAGGGCTGGAAAAGTGCTCCATGTAAGTGCGGGAATAGCACTGATAGAAAAATTCCAGTTCAGCTTCGCTGATTCGAGACCCATGAATGCGTTGAATTTCCAAACCATCCACATGTGCTTTTCGACGTTCGGCGCGAATGTTTTTTCGCTTTTTCTGGCTCAGGCTTTCCAGAAACGCATCGAAATCATCAAATTGTTTGCGCGTGGCCGGGTTTTGGTTTTTCCAGTGAAATTGCACCACATGCCGACTGCTGTTGTTCAGGCTGGTTGCATCACTTAACAACAGTTGTTGATCTTGCTGGGTTAAAAACAAAGCATGCAGGGTTGAAATTTGTACACCCAGCAGTTCAGTGTTCTCGGCAGCCTGCCAGGTCAGCTGTGCAAGTCCTTGAGCCAATGCTTTGCCAGCCTCGGGTGTTGCATGGAGCACTTTGGGTGCCAACACCGGGGTAAATGGTATGGCACACAGCAGCTTGGGGTAATAACGCTGCCCGCTGCGTTCATAGGCCTGAGCCCAGGCCCAGTCAAAAACATACTCGCCATAGGAATGCGATTTCAGATACAAGGGCATGGCTGCCAGAAGCTCACCAGTGTCCCCATGGATGGCCAAATGCAGCGGCCCCCAACCGGTTTCGGCTGTTGCACTGCCGCTGGCCTCTAAGGCCAGCAGGTATTCATGACGAAGTGCAGGGTGAAGCACACCACCATTGCATTTGCACACAAGTGAATTCCATTCAGCTTGTGCGATCTCGCCAATGGATTGACAAATCTGCATGCGATAATTCATAAAGGCGACAACTACTATGCAGGTACCCAGTGAGTTTATCCCGAGTCCGATTGGCCATTGCGCAGTTGAACCTGACTGTAGGCGATTTAAAAGGCAATTGCGCAAAAATTGTTGATTACGCGCACAAGGCAGCCGCACAAGGCGTGCGAATTCTTCTCACCCCCGAGTTGTCCATCACTGGTTACCCACCTGAAGACCTGCTGTTGCGCCCCTCATTTCAGCGCCAAACCGACACTGCATTCGAGCACCTTCGCCGAAACCTGGCTGCACTCGATTTGTATGTGGTGGTGGGGCACCCCGTAAGCAGGGAAGGTGAACTGTTCAATGCTGCTTCTGTGCTTTATCGCGGGCAAGTGGTGGGCATGTACCACAAGCACGATTTGCCGAACCGCGAGGTGTTCGATGAGCAGCGCTACTTCACGCCCGACAACCGCCCATTGGTGTTTGAGGTGGATGGCATTCGTTTTGGTGTAAACATTTGCGAAGACACCTGGAACCGTTACGCGCCTGAAGCCGCAGCGGCTGCGGGAGCTGAAGTGCTGTTGGTGCCCAATGCATCGCCCTACCACATGGGCAAACAGACCATTCGTCAATCAATGGTGGCCAAGCGTGTTCAGGAAACCGGCATGGCGATTGTGTACGCCAACATGCTGGGTGGGCAAGACGAACTGGTTTTTGATGGTGCATCTTTTGCCATGGATGGTAAACAGCATGTGGCCATGCGCTTGCCCCAATTTCAAGAAGCCTTGGCCATGCTTGATGCAGTGGCGCGCCCCGGCGAGCCCATTGTGCTGGAGGCCCACCAGCCATGCGTACCCGAGCTTGAACTGACTGCGCAGGTGTACGAAGCCCTGAAAATGGGTGTACACGACTACGTCACAAAGAACCGCTTTCCCGGCGCGATTATCGGCTTGTCAGGCGGCGTCGATTCTGCAATTACCCTGGCAATTGCAGTGGATGCTTTGGGCGCTGACAAAGTGCGTGCCGTAATGATGCCTTCGCCATACACTGCCGATATCTCGCTGGATGATTCTCGCGACATGGTCAAGCGCCTGGGGATTCAGTACGACGAAATTTCTATCCAGGATTGCATGAGGGCCTTTGACTCCAGCTTGGCTCCCTTGTTCAAGGGCTTGGCGGCAGACACCACCGAGGAAAACCTGCAAGCGCGTATTCGCGGCACCATGCTCATGGCCATTTCCAACAAAACCGGCCGTATTGTGTTGACCACTGGCAACAAAAGTGAGATGGCCACCGGTTATTGCACTTTGTATGGCGACATGGCGGGTGGCTTCGCGGTGATCAAAGACATATTCAAAACACTGGTGTATCAGCTTTGTGAATACCGCAACAGTCTGTCTGAAGTCATTCCGACCCGAATCATTACGCGCCCGCCGTCAGCTGAATTGCGACCCGATCAAGTGGATCAGGACAGCTTGCCTCCCTATGATGTACTTGACGCCATTCTGGCCCGCTACATGGAAAAGGACGAATCAGTTGAAAACATCATTGCCAGCGGCTTTCAGAAAGAAGATGTGTTTAAGGCTGTTAAACTGCTCCGTATCAACGAATACAAAAGAAGACAGGCGCCCGTGGGTATTCGGGTCACGCACCGAGCATTTGGTCGCGACTGGCGCTATCCAATTACATCCAAGTTCAACGATCTAGAAGGATTCCAAGAATGAAACTGGTCAGCGCAATCATCAAGCCTTTCAAACTTGACGAAGTACGTGAAGCATTGTCGGAAGTGGGTGTCACCGGCCTCACCGTGACCGAAGTGAAAGGCTTTGGTCGTCAGCGTGGTCACACTGAGTTGTACCGTGGTGCCGAGTATGTGGTTGATTTTCTGCCCAAGGTAAAAATTGAACTGGTGATTGAAGACAAGCTGGTTGATCAAGCCATTGATGCTATTCAAAACGCCGCTAGAACCAACAAAATTGGCGATGGCAAAATTTTCGTGACCGACGTTGAGCGCGTTATCCGCATTCGCACGGGCGAACAAGGCGAAGCAGCCATTTAAACAAAAAAGCCCAGGTTCTTCACTTGGGCTTTTTTTACATCGCTTGGTTTAGCGGATTGTTAACCCAAATGGCTGTGAATGATTTCCGCAAAGGTGGGTGCCAAGGGTTCTGGCAAATCATGGCCCAGCCCTTTGATCAAATGGAGTCTTGAATTGGGCACCAGCCTGGCGATTCGTTCAGAGCACGCCTTTTTCAAGAGTGGATCATCCAGCCCATGGATCACGCAAGTGGGCACCCTGATTTCCCGTGTGTAATCTTCGATTGAACCCGTTGCCACCACGCAGTGGGTTTGCCGTAGCACACCCGCCGGTTTGTAGGCTCGGTTGTACGATTTGCGGGCACGCTCCCTTAACTTCAATGGGTCGGGCGGGTAGCCGGGGCTTCCAATGGCAGTAAACACCCGTTCCACATGCGCCACTACATCGTCAATTTTCTGGCTTTTTGGTTTCTTCAAAAACATGTTGTGCAACACGTTCGGTGTGGGCATCGGAAGTTTCGGGTTGTTGGTGCTCGACATCAAGGTGACCAACTTTCCTATTTTCTCGGGCGCCTTTGCCGCCACGATTTGCGAAATCATGCCGCCCATCGAAATACCGAGCAGGTGAGGGCGCTTTAATTCAAGTGCATCAATCAGGCCAATTGCATCGTTGGCCATGGTGTCCAGCTTGTAATTGGTGGGTGTTTGCAGGCCCAGCTTGTTGCGAATGAATGTGGCTGGTACGTTCACTTTCATGCTGGTCGGGTGTTGATCAGTCAAGCCAATGTCACGGTTGTCAAACCGAACCAGTCGGTAGCCTCGCTGCAACAAAGGTGAGCAAAACTCGTCGTTCCACATGGTGAGTTGGCAGCCTAGGCCCGCCACCATGAAAATGGTCTCGCCGTCGGCAGGGCCAGCACTTTCCCAGGCCATATTCAGCCCAGTAATGCTGGATTTGGCAAAACCTTGTTGCCATTCAATGGGGGTGCTCGCAGCTTTCATCTGTGCTGTCTCCGTGGTGTGTCTTGTTATTGTCGGGCTTTGAGTATCACCAGCAGGGCGCCTGCGCCACCGTCTCGGGGTGGGGCTTGGCAAAAAGCAAGCACTTCGTCTTTTTGCACCAGCCAGCGTTTTACTTTCTCTTTCAGCACGGGTTCTTTGCCAATCGAACCCAAGCCCTTGCCGTGAATGATTCTGACACAACGAATGTCATGTTTTACGCTGGATCGCAAAAATTCACCCACGGCAGTACGTGCTTCATCCGAGCGCAGCCCATGCAAATCAATTTGGGCCTGAATAACCCATTGCCCTTTTCGAAGCTTTTTCAAGGCCTCCACACCCACTCCATTGCGGCGATAGGACAGTTTGTCGTCGGTTTCCAGAAACCGCTCAACATCCATTTCATCGGAAATGCTTTCCCACAGCACTGCTTCATCATCAAGCTCGCGCTGCCGGGCGATTGGGGCTGGTTTTTCCAGTTCGTGAATTTTCAGATTGGTGTTGGGCAGCGGGGTGACATCGCTAACCAGCTTTTTGAACAAGTTTGCCTCATCCTGTAACTTCTTGAGTTCAGCCGCTTTAATTTTCTCCTGGCGTTCGGCCTCCAGGCGCTGCTCTTTGAGCGAGCGCCTGACGCCTTCAAGATCTGCCATGGAAGTCAGCTTTTTCAATGCAGTACTTCTTAAAGGGACTCTTGTCAGCCTTCTTGAGCTTCCAGCCAGCGCTGTGCGTCCAGTGCAGCCATGCAACCTGTACCTGCGCTGGTAATTGCTTGACGGTACACATGGTCTTGTACGTCGCCAGCCGCAAAAACGCCCTCGATGCTGGTCATGGTCGCCAAACCATTCAAACCGCTACGGGTTATGATGTAACCGTTCTTCATGTCGATCTGACCTTCGAAGATGTCGGTATTGGGCTTGTGGCCAATCGCGATAAATACGCCCTGAAGCGCCAAGTCCTGAGTTTCACCAGTTTTTGTGGATTTAATACGCGCGCCGTTTACACCCATTTCATTGCCCAGCACTTCGTCCAAGGTGTAATCGGTTTTCAGCTCGATTTTTCCTTCCTTCACCTTGTCCATCATCTTGTCGATCAAAATGGCCTCGGCTTTGAATTTGTCGCGGCGGTGAATCACGGTGACCTTCTTGGCAATGTTGCTCAGGTACAGCGCTTCCTCAACCGCGGTGTTGCCACCACCCACCACGCAAACTTCCTGATTGCGGTAAAAAAAGCCGTCACAAGTGGCACATGCAGATACACCCTTGCCCGCAAATTCTTCCTCAGAAGGCAGGCCCAGGTACATGGCACTTGCACCGGTGGCAAGAATAAGTGCATCACAGGTGTACACGCCCGAGTCACCTTTTAGCGTGAATGGACGTTGTTGCAGTTCAACCGTGTGGATGTGATCAAAAATGATTTCGGTATTAAAACGCTCGGCATGGGCCAAAAAGCGGCTCATCAGGTCGGGGCCCTGCACGCCTTCGGCGTCGGCCGGCCAGTTGTCCACGTCAGTGGTGGTCATTAGTTGGCCACCTTGGGCCATGCCGGTGATCAAAACAGGGTTCAAATTGGCACGCGCGGCGTACACTGCAGCAGTGTATCCGGCGGGGCCAGACCCCAAAATCAGTACTTTGGCGTGGCGTGGCGTGTTAGAACTGGTCATTGCTACCTCTTTTGTGCTTCAAATGGTGTCTGTTCAAGATATTTCTCTCGAACTTTGTCAGAATACAGACTTCAATTATATGCTGCATTGCGGGCTACTCTTATTACAGTGAATTCCAGGACCACACAAAATACAGGCACCCTTCGGATCAGCAAATTGTTGCTGGAAATCCGCTGGCTATGTCTGCTTGTTTTTTCCATCTATCTGTTTTTGATTCTGGTGTCGCACAGCAGCAGTGATGACAGCTTTTCCCATGAATCAGGCAGCGATGTTGTCAGCAACTTTGGCGGCGCAGTCGGTGCCCATTTGTCGGATCTGCTCTTTTTCATCGCAGGCTACTCGGCCTACGCTCTGCTGGGCTTGTCATTCTTCATGTTGTGGCGTGCCCGTAAAATGGTCGATGCCATCGAATTACCCGGTTTCAACGAACCTTTGCCAAAGTGGATTGCCTGGGTAAGGCCCATTGGCTTTGTGGTGTTGTGGGTCGGTTTAATGGGCCTTGAATCGCTGTCAATTTTCAAAGGCGAAGGTCTGCCAGCCGGCGCTGGTGGTGTTGTTGGGCAAACCATTTCGAGCATTTTTCAGCAGTTGCTGGGGCTTTCTGGCGCTGTCATGTTGCTGTTGCTGTGCACTGCAGCTGGCCTAAGCGGATTACTGGGGCTAAGCTGGGCCGTGATGGCCGAACGCGTGGGTGGCTTTCTGGAAGGCTTGGTGTTTAAAACCAAAGAATTGGTCACTGCTTACTTTGACCGCAAAGAAGGCAAAAAAGTCGCTTTGGCCCGTGTTGAAAAAGTGGAACAGAAACGAGAAAAGTTTGAAGAACACAAACCTATTCGCATAGAACCGGTTGCAGTGGCAGCCGAGCCCTCGGTGCAAGCCATCAAGGAAAAACAGCAGCCGCTGTTTGCTGAACTGACCGAAACCGAGTTGCCACCTTTGGGCCTGTTGGACGATGCGCCCGCAGCCATTGAAACTGTCTCCGCCGATACGCTGGAATACACGTCGCGCTTGATTGAGAAGAAGTTGAGTGACTTTGGTGTGCAGGTACAGGTGATGGCAGCCCAGCCAGGTCCGGTGATTACGCGCTTTGAAGTGGAACCCGCAGCCGGTGTGAAGGGTTCGCAAGTGGTGAATTTGGCCAAAGACCTGGCCCGAGCGTTGAGCTTGGTGTCCATTCGCGTGGTTGAAACCATTTACGGCAAGAACCTGATGGGGCTTGAACTGCCCAACCCGCGCAGACAAGTGGTGAAGCTGACCGAGATTTTGGGTTCGCAGGTGTACAGCACCAACAAATCGCCCGTGACCATGGCTTTGGGTAAAGACATCGCAGGCAAGCCGGTGGTGGCCGATTTGGCCAAGATGCCACACCTGCTGGTGGCGGGTACCACCGGCTCGGGTAAATCGGTGGGTATTAACGCCATGATCTTGTCGCTTCTCTATAAAAGTGGCGCCGAAGATGTGCGCTTGATTCTGATTGACCCGAAAATGCTTGAAATGAGCGTTTACGAGGGAATTCCTCACCTGCTGTGCCCAGTGGTAACCGACATGCGCCAAGCTGCCAATGCCTTGAATTGGGCTGTGGGCGAAATGGAAAAGCGCTACCGCCTGATGAGTAAAATGGGTGTACGTAACCTGGCGGGCTACAACGCGAAAATTGCAGAAGCCCGAAAAAGCGGTAACAGCATTCCAAACCCGTTCAGCCTGACACCTGACGCGCCCGAGCCTTTGGACACCTTACCCATGTTGGTGATCGTGATCGACGAGCTGGCCGACCTGATGATGGTGGTGGGCAAGAAAATTGAAGAACTGATTGCACGTTTGGCCCAGAAAGCCCGTGCGGCGGGCATTCACCTTATTTTGGCAACGCAAAGGCCTTCGGTCGACGTCATTACTGGTTTGATCAAGGCCAACATTCCAACCCGAATTGCATTCCAGGTTTCATCGAAAATCGA
The DNA here is from genome assembly GCF_002473065.1 of Limnobacter sp. UBA7229. NCBI lineage: Bacteria > Pseudomonadati > Pseudomonadota > Betaproteobacteria > Burkholderiales > Burkholderiaceae > Limnobacter > Limnobacter sp. UBA7229. The sequence continues at coordinate 200,754 of NZ_DKTN01000023.1, forward strand.
TTCCCGCACCATTCTCGACCAAATGGGTGCTGAAGCACTTCTTGGGCAGGGTGACATGTTGTACTTGCCGCCCGGTTCCGGCGTGCCCCAGCGTGTGCATGGTGCTTTTGTATCGGATGAAGAAGTACACCGTGTGGTTGAATACCTGAAAGAGAAGGGTGGTGAGCCCAACTACATTGAGGGCATTCTAGAGGGCGGCACCGCGGAGGAAGGTGGCAACGCCAGCATGGACGCGACAGCCGGCAGTTTTGATGGCGAAAAAGATGCACTCTACGACCAAGCCGTGGGCATTGTACTGAAGCACCGCAGGGCATCCATTTCATTTGTTCAACGCCATTTGCGCATTGGATACAACCGTGCAGCACGCCTGCTGGAAAGCATGGAACAGGCGGGCTTGGTATCGGCCATGCAGTCCAACGGCAACCGCGAAATTCTGGCGCGAGCCGAGGCGGGCCAGGATGATGAATAATCATGACGATTAATTCAGCATTCATCCATTAAGTTCGGTAAAGCCTGTTTACCCCGGGCAACAACATGCGTTATTCAGGGTGAGGCACCTTAAAGGAAGTAGAAATTAATGCGAATTCAACAATTCTTGTTTCGATCAATCCTGGCTGCGGCTTTGAGTGCTGGCGCACTTGGGTCGGCTTGGGCGTCTGCCCAAGAGGCGTTGAACAACTTTGTAAAAAACCGGGGCTTCGCCGAAGGTCAGTTTTCACAAGTGGTTATTTCTCCCAGCGGCGCGGTGAAACAACGCGGTACAGGTGAATTTTCTTTTTCACGGCCTGGCAAATTCCGTTGGGAAATCAAGAAACCCTATCCCTTGCTGTTGCTCTCCAATGGCAGCAGCGTGGTTTCTTACGATGAAGACATGGGTCACGCCACACAAAAGCCCATTGGCAATGCCATGGATTCAACACCTGTCGCCCTGTTGTTCGGCAGTAAAGACGTTGACAAGTTGTTTAATCTTAAAGATGAAGGCATGAAAGACGGCAAGGAATGGCTAGTCATTCGTCCGAAAGACAAGGACAACCTGTTCGACTACGCCCGTATTGGCTGGAAAGACGGCTTGCCAGTGAACCTGGAAATTCATGACGCTTTGGGCCAGGTTACCCAGCTGGAATTGAGCAATTGGGATTTCTCCAGGCAAAGACCTGCCAGTTATTTTGATTTCAAAGCCCCAGCGGGTGTAGACCTTATCAAAACGCAATGACCCCCGACTTGTTTGGCGTTAGCACCGAGAATCCCTCTTTGCCCCCAAATCAAAGCGCTGTGACGGGCTCGGTACCGCTTGCCGAGCGCATCCGTCCAAACCAGCTTGCCGATGTAGTCGGCCAAACGCACTTGTTAGGGCCAGGCAAACCACTTACCTTGCTGTTCGAGCAACAACATGTTCATTCCCTGATTTTGTGGGGTCCACCTGGTGTGGGTAAAACCACTTTGGCACGGCTGCTGGCTGGTGCAGCCAAGGCGCAATTTATTGCTTTGTCGGCAGTGCTTTCCGGGGTCAAGGAAATTCGCGCTGCAATTGAACAGGCAGGCGAGTATGCCAAGGTGGGTAAATCCACCATTTTGTTCATCGATGAAATTCACCGCTTCAATAAATCACAGCAAGATGCCCTGTTGCCGTTTGTTGAATCGGGTTTGGTCACCTTTATTGGCGCGACCACGGAAAACCCTTCTTTTGAAGTGAATTCAGCGTTGTTGTCGCGTTCGCAGGTTTATGTGCTGAATGGCTTGAATGCAGACGATTTTGCGCATTTGTTAAAACGTGCACAGGCGGAATTGGGGACTGGCATTGTGGTGGAAGGCGATGCTTTTGATGCACTGTGTAGTTACGCCGATGGAGACGCACGCCGTTTTCTGAATTTGGTGGAAATTACGCTGCTTCAAACCAAGGCACAAGGCTTGAACAGCCTTGATTTACCAGCCTTGAAGCAAATTGCACCCTCGCAGATTCGCCGTTTCGACAAAGGGGGTGATGCCTTTTACGATCAAATCTCGGCGCTGCACAAGTCGGTTCGTGGCTCTGACCCCGATGCAGCCCTTTACTGGTTTTGCCGTATGCTCGACGGTGGAGCCGACCCGCGCTACATGGCCCGCCGAATTGTGCGCATGGCTTGGGAAGACATAGGCTTGGCCGATCCCCGAGCTTTTACTATCGCCAATGAAGCGGCGCAGACCTATGAACGGCTGGGTAGCCCAGAGGGTGAATTGGCTTTGGCCCAATGCGTGCTTTACCTGGCGATTGCAGCAAAAAGCAATGCGGGTTACAACGCTTACAAACAAGCGATGGCACACGTGAAGCAAAGCAGCTCCATGCCCGTGCCCATGCACTTGCGCAATGCACCCACCCAGCTGATGAAAGAACTGGGACATGGCAGTGGCTATCGTTATGCCCACGACGAGGAAGCTGGGCATGCTGCAGGAGAAAGCTATTGGCCCGAGGGTATGCAACCGCCGCAGTTTTATCGGCCCACAGACCGCGGGCTGGAGGGTAAAATTGCAGAAAAACTGAACTGGCTTGCCCAACGCAACGCCGAAGCCCGCCAAAAAAAGTAAGAAGCACTCACATCGGCCCACACCGGGCTTGAAGTTTTAGTACCATCACCGCTATTCATACAACCGCATTCTGAGAAATTTTCATGTTAGACATTCAATTGCTTCGCAAAGACCTGACCAATGTGGCAGAACGACTGGCCCAACGGGGTTACAGCCTGGACATTGAGCAATTCAATGCGCTGGAAGGCAAACGCAAACAATTGCAGACCAGCACTGAAGAATTGCAGGCGAAGCGAAACAGCATGTCCAAGCAAATTGGCCAGTTGAAGGCCAAAGGCGACGACGTATCCGCGGTAATGGCCGAGGTGGCGGGTTTGGGCGATGAATTGAAGCGCAATGAAACCGACTTGACCGCCCTGCAAGAAGAGATGAATTCCTTTTTGTTGAACATTCCAAACCTGCCGCATGAATCAGTGCCGATAGGCAAATCCGAAGACGATAATTTGGAATTGCGCCGCTGGGGCACCCCTGCCCAGTTTGATTTCCAGGTGAAAGACCATGTGGACTTGGGCGAGAAACTTGGCCTTGATTTTGAAACGGCTGCCAATTTGTCAGGTTCACGTTTTGCCGTACTGAAGGGGCAAATCGCCAAACTGCACCGGGCATTGGCGCAGTTCATGCTCGATACCCACACCGAGCAACATGGCTACACAGAGCATTACACCCCTTACATTGTGCGTGGTGAAACCCTGAAAGGCACCGGACAGCTTCCGAAGTTTGCTGAAGACCTGTTTTCAGTCAAGAAAGGCGGAGAAGAGGGAACTTCTGAACCTTTGTATCTAATTCCGACCGCCGAAGTTACCTTGACCAACTTGGTGGCTGACCAAATGTTGAAAGCAGGTGATTTGCCCATCAAAATGACCGCACATTCACCCTGTTTCCGCTCCGAGGCAGGTAGCTATGGCCGTGACACCCGCGGTCTGATTCGCCAGCACCAATTCGACAAAGTAGAAATGGTACGCATTGAAAACCCGGAAAACTCCTATGCAGCACTGGATGAAATGACCCAGCATGCTGAAAATATTCTACAAAAGCTGGGGCTGCCTTACCGGGTTATCGTTCTGTGCACTGGTGATATGGGCTTTGGCTCTACCCGCACGCACGACATTGAAGTGTGGTTGCCTGCCCAAAATACTTACCGTGAAATTTCGTCTTGTTCAAACTGCGAAAGCTTCCAGGCGCGTCGCATGAAAGCCCGCTTTAAAAACGAGGCAGGTAAAACCGAGTTTGTGCATACTTTAAATGGTTCGGGCTTGGCGGTTGGGCGTACCTTGGTGGCGGTGCTTGAGAATTATCAACAAGCCGACGGCTCGGTAACGGTGCCTGAAGTTCTTCAGCCCTACATGGGCGGAAAAGCTGTACTTAACCCATAAAATTGCCCAACTTTTGCTTTCAGGCCCGTTGTGCCGGCAGAAGCAGGGGGCAAAGCACGCAGGCCAGTGCAGACAGAACGCTAAAGGTCCACAACATGGCGTGTGTGTTTTGCCCAGCCAGCAAGCTGACCACCGCCCCCACAATCAGGATTAGAAACCCGATCGCCGTGTTGCTGACAGCAACATAAGCAGAGCGGGTTTCTGCAGTGGCCATGTCCACAAGCAGGGTTTTTCTGCCCAAACGCACACCTGCCAGGCACACCGAAGTCAGGAAATAAGCACCGGTAAACAGCACCAATGCGCTGAATTCAATTTCAAATTGCAAAACCAGCAGTACAGCAATGCCTACCGCGGCGTTGATTGCACTGGCGATTGCCATCAAGGTGCGGCTTGAATAATCGGCCAAACGTCCCCACAAATAGCCCGACGCGGTGTTGGCCAAGCCAGAAACGATCAAAAACAGGCCGATCAAAGCGGCGTTGCCCAGGGCGTCCTGAGCGAGAATGATCAGCATGGGTGCACCCAGCGACACGCTCAATAACAGGGTGCGAACAATCACGAAGTTGCGAAAAGGTTTGTCATCTTTCAACAAACGAAGCGATTTCAAAGCCTCAATGCCCGCATTGCCGCCTCCTGCGGTTGCGCCCGGCTCTTCCCGGATCGCCCAAATCGCGAAAGAAGCGACAATCCAGCACAGCCCCGCAATGCCAAAAAGACTGGCCAGGATCAATTCATTGTTTTTGATTTGATTGTAGAAACCCAGATTGAGCCCCAAGAGCAAGGTAAACAGCCCCGAAACACTCGTGGCCAGGCCCATGAGTGTGCCGCGCCGCGATTTCGACACGGTTTTTCCCAGTACGTCTTTGGCTGCAACTGAACATATACCTCTTGCAAAACTGAACACCAACAGGGCAGCAAATACCAGCCAACTCGCATTTTCTGCCGTCAAATCAAGGAACAATGCAAACCCGCATGCCCAAAGGGCAAAGCCGCTGAGCAAGCCTCCGAACAACCAGACATACTTTCTCAGTGCTATGGCCCTTATTTTGGCGGCTATAAACAGCTGAGGAAGCAGCACACCAGACTCGCGAATGGGCACGGCCAAAGACACCAGCAGCATGGGCGCTCCCAACAGGCCAAGAACCCATGGAAACACTAGGCGTGCACTGGCTATTTCGTCAGCCAATTTGGTGAAAAAGTTGCCAAGCAAGTGCAGAAAAAAATTAACGGGTTGGTGTTTGCAGGATTCATCAGGAATGTCCTTGCAAACGCGTGCGTCTTCGTCGCCTGTGATCAGATCGTACAGGGCTGTGGTGGCAGGTTTGGCTTTTTGCATCGGGATACTTTATCAACTAAAAAGGCACCCAAAGGTGCCTTTCCGATCAAACACTGGCTGTTGATTGCCAAGCGAGCAGTTTACTGCGCGCCAACTGTGGCCTTGATGGCTGCGATGAACTTCTCGCTTTGCGCTATGTTGCTGACTGTCGCTTCAAGACCGTGGCGGGCAGAAGCCAGGCGGATAAAGCGCTCCATGCGGCGGGTTTCGTGTTTGTTCCAGCGAACGGTGAATGACACAACACGGTTGTCGTCAATCCAGACATTGCTGGGTTTCAGGAACATGAAATCGCCCAAAGCTACTTTGGGCAATCCAACTTGACCGCTCGCGTCCACGCCGGTGAACTGAACCAGCAATGGGGTGCCATTTTGAAGCCAACTGTTGTTTTCAATAGCATCACAGAAGATGGAACAGGTTGACCAGGTAAGTCCGCTGTAGCGAACCATAAATGCCAGTCTGGATTCTTCAAAATTATCTGTTACATCTGAACCCACTGCAGCCAAATCTTCAGGTTTTACTTTAAGTGCCAGGAGTTCTTGCTCAAGTGTGCTGTAAGCAATGCTAGAACGAATTTGATCCGGAATAGGCTTCACCTGTAACCAGTGGAACAGGCAATAAGACCGAGTCAAACGCTCTGCAATCGAACTCATGATGAACTCCTGAAAAACATGCTGCAACGTTATTGGTACTGGGCTCGGGGTTTTTCAGATTCATACCGAGGCTCTAACCAATTTCCCTTGACTTCACAAACAATCAACAATCGAAAACCATGCTGATTTGTGTGTCAGTTACAAGAGAAGGTTCAATTATTGTTAACGCTGAACCCGGAAATTGGAATACCAATTTCCCAAATAATTTGCTCACGCTGCTTTTTCCTGATCTTTCGCAGGTGCTCCTATTCTTTTAACTGAATATTCATTTAAAAATTGGGGTAGCAGATTGTCCCAATCGGGGTTTAAGGACTCAATCAACAGCAAGCGCATGTCGCGTGGCCAGTTCCGCACTCGGCGAAGTCGGGCCACAAATTTGTCATGGTCAGTCCAGACTTCGAAGTAAACAAGGCGATCAAGTCGATGGTAGTGTGCATAATCACGGCGAAGCCCTTGCAGGTGTTCATCCATGCGCGTCGCAAGACAGTTGGTATCCCCCAGGTAAAGGGGGCCATTGGGTTTGTTGTTCGACAAAATATAAAGCCAGTATTTGTCTTGCTTTCTGGCGGTGTCGTTCAAGCTACTGTCCGTGTTCTTGCTCAATTCATCCTCCGCACCATTGGGGCTTTAGGGCAATAAGTGGTTGTAAGTACAATACTTATTGATTGTATGTGTATTGCTTATTTTGCTGTGCAAGTTTCTCCCTCTTAATGGGTGCTGCCATCGCTATTTTTGACGGATATTCGGTGGTACTATATTTGTGGACAATTATTTCCTGATGCCAAAATAATTTTGGCGGTCTGATTATTTATATATTTATCAAAGGCTTATATGCTTACAGCTATCCTGGTGGATGGTCCGTTCTTCATTCGCAGAATTCGCCAAATTTTTCCAAGTTCAGTCCACCATGACGCAAAAGTCATGGCCGATCTGGTGTGGCGTTTATCAGCCGCTCATTTGTTTGAACGCAATCAGCCCAAGCGCCACTTGTTCCGCATTTTTTTCTATGACACGCCCGTGTTCACGCAACGTGTAACCTTGCCGGTTTCCAGACAACAAATTGATTTGTCAAAATCCAAAGAAGGGCAATTCCGGGTGGCGTTTCAGCGTCAATTGCAAAGAAAACGGAAATTGGCTGTGAAGCTGGGCGAAGCGCGCGAAGCGGATACCTGGAAACTGAATGAGGATGCCCTCGCTGATTTGCTTGGCAAACGCATTACCGTAGACGACCTGGCCGATGAGGACTTCACCCCCGATTCCCACCCCAAGGGCATTGAATTAAGAATGGGCGTAGATCTAGCTACCCTGGCCTACAAACGACAGGTTCAACAGGTGGTCTTGCTGACCGGAGATGGTGCTTTTTCAAGTGCGGCGGAATTGTTGCGTCACGAGGGCGTTGATGTGGTGCTCGACCCGATGTGGCAAAACATTTCTGAAGATCTGTTTTCCTACATTGATGGGCTGCGCTCGACCTGCCCCCCACCAGACAGGGCAGCAGATTTCCTGGCCCGAATTGGATCCGATACTTACGATCACGACGATTTGCCTGCAGAATAAAAAAAGCCCACGTCAAAGTGGGCTTTTTTCTGCACCAAGGGAGGTGGAGTACTTCAATCAATCCCCCATGCCTTCTGCGTAAAGGTCGTTGATTCGATCCTTGAACGCTTCAATCACCTTCACGCGTTTTACCTTGAGGGTCGGCGTTAAAAGGCCGTTGTCGACCGTCCAGGGTTCTTTGGTGGTGATAATGCGGCGCACACGGATGTAGCGCGGCAAATGCTGCAAACGCTCATTGGCTCGTTTGATCAGTTCTTTTTCATTGGAGTTGGCAGTGACCGCAATCATGCCGATGAACGGTCGTCCCTCGCCGATCAATACAATTTGCTCAAACACATCGTCACCAATAATGGCCATTTCCGCATCCTGCGGGGAAAACTTCTCGCCATTGGACAACACCATGATGTCTTTGATTCGACCCCGAATATAAATTCGTTTGTCCTTGATTTCAGCCACGTCGCCCGTGTGCAGCCAACCGTCTGAATCGATCGCTGTTTTTGTGGCCTCTTCGTTTTGCCAATACCCCAACATGATGTTGGGGCCGCGTGCCAGCAGTTCGTCATTTTCGCCCAGCATGACCTCTACATTGGGCAGAGCAGGGCCCACAGATTCAGGCACATTGCCTTCGGGACGGTTGACTGAGATGACCGGGCAGGCCTCAGTCATGCCATAGCCGTGAAGAATGGGAAGCCCCATTGCGATAAACGCCTTGGCAATTGTGCTGTCTAGTGCCGCACCACCCACCACGGCCAAACGCAAGCGGCCGCCCAGTCTTTCCAGAATAGGTTGAGCCACTTTGGCGCGCAGAAGAGGGAGTTGAAAGTGATCGACAATGCCACCTTTGCCCTGTTCCATCCGCCAGCCCACATCCACCAGCTTTTCGAATGCCTTTCGCTTGAAGCGAGAGTCTTTGACAGAGGCTTGAATGCGGCCGTAAAACTTTTCAAAAATGCGCGGTACAGCAAACAGAACCGTGGGTGCCTGTGTTGCCAGGTCTTCTGGCAATTGATTGATACCACGTGCGTAAATCACTTTTGCACCCACACGCAGGGGCAAGTAGTAACCGCCAGTGCGCTCGAACATGTGAGACATGGGCAAAAATGACAAAAATACGTCTTCCGGCTTTGCAATGTCCAACTGGAAACAGCTGTCTACGTTGGCGATCACGTTTTTGTGCGACAACATTACTCCCTTAGGGCGACCCGATGTGCCCGAGGTGTAGCAAATTGTGGCCAGCGTGTTTTGCTCTAGATCGAGCAGCTCGAAGGGCTCCAGCTTTTTATCCAGACTTTTCAGCACATGGACCGCATTTTCCACGCCATCGGCTTCTTTTTCGATGTCTGATTTGATCGACAACACGCGAACGTCTTTCAGATTCTCTTTCAACAGGTTGCGGGCAATGCGGTCATTTTCAACAACCACTGCGCGCGATCCGGAATCCTGAATGCAATAAGCAATGTTGCTGGCGTTGTCGTCCACATACAGCGGCACTGAAACAAGGCCCATGGCCACTGCACCCTGGTCAAACGCCACCCAGTGAACACTGTTCTTCAGGCAAATGGCGACCCTGTCGCCGGGCTGTAAGCCCATGGATCGGAAAAAAGCCTGCCAGGAACGTGCAAGGTCGATCATTTCCCGTGCTTTGAAATCAACCCACTCGTTGTCTATGAACTGACGGTACAACACGCGATTGGGGGTGTCATCGTGTTGAAACAAGAATGTGGCGATGTTCGCCATAAGGAGGTCTCCCAAATTTCTGTTTTTATAAAATTGACCGTAGTGTACTGAACAGTTTAAGGATTGATAAGAACACTCATTCTAGATTTGTATTCAAGGCCTTGATGACGGCTGGACGGGCACTTAACGCCTCATACCATTTGTGCACTGCAGGATAATCACTTAGCTCAATCCCCTGGCGTTGCCAACGATAAACCCAAGGATACAAAGCCATATCGGCGATGGAATAGTTTTCCCCTGCGATGTAAGGAAATTCGTTGAGCTGTTTGTTGATAACCTCATAGAGCCTTTTGGCCTCATTGGTGTATCGATTGATAGCATATTCAATCGGTTCAGGCGCGTAAATCCGAAAATGATGCGCCTGCCCCAGCATCGGACCCACACCACCCATTTGAAACATCAGCCATTGAATGATCGAGAGGCGTTCACGGTGACCATTACCGAAAAACTTGCCGGTTTTCTCGGCCAAGTAAATCAGAATGGCACCGCTTTCAAACAATTCGAGTGGTTTTCCGTCAGGGCCATGCGGGTCAATAATCGCCGGTATTTTGTTGTTGGGGCTGAATTTCAAAAACTCGGGCTTGAATTGATCGCCCTTGCCAATATCAACCGCAACGGGTTTCCATTGAAGTCCCATTTCCTCGCAGGCAATGTGAATTTTGTAGCCGTTGGGAGTTGTCCAGGTGTAGACCTGAATCGGTTCATTTTGCGCAGTATTCAATCAACGCTCTCCAGTGATGCAAGTGGGCTAACACGTTCGTGCTAGGTCATTTCAAGGATACCTCACTGAGTGTTGTCATGCGTATGCTAACGCTAACAGGAACAATTGAACCGAGAGTAGACATGCCGATTTTCTGGACACAAGCCGCTCGAATAATTCACCTTTCGGTGTTTTCGATTCTCTGTGCTTTATTGACGCTGTTTCCCCTGCCAGGTCTCAGCCTTGAAATTTCCACACCAGTGGGTATTCAGCAAATTGGTCAAATCCTGAATCTGAAAAGTACGCTCAGCAACATGCCAGAAGGAGCTGAGTCGCAATTGCGATCCACATGCCTGAAGGCTCGAATATATGCTTTGGGAAATACCCCTGGCAGTTATGAAAGTACCCTCTCGCGAGAGGTACTGGTGAATTTTGACCCAACGATTCGCCGCGGAGGATTGCTCGAATTCAAGTCTGTAGCACCTGTTGAGGATGCGGTGGTTGAAATGGAGTTGGTGTCGGAGTGCCCCTTGATCGTGTTCAGCACAAAATGGACATTGCTGTTGAAACAGGGTGGGGTCGAACAGGGCAGTGCAATTAATGTAAGCACTGCTGGCAAAGAATCTGCTTTTGACCCTGAAGGTTCTTCTTTGTTGGCCAATTCCAGAAAAGCACCAGCGCCACAGCTTGACAGCAAACCAGTGTGGATGACTCAAGACGAGCGACATGAAATAAAGCCTCAACAAGCATTGAACCAGACTCCCGCAGTTGTTTTAAAGACACCAGAAAATGATGAGGCGGCTGGTACCAATGAAGTTGTGAAGGTGGCATCGCTTAATACGGATTTGTTTGGCGCCGGGCTCATTGAAAGCCGACGGGAAACCAGCGATGTAACTGGCGGGCTGGGTTTGAATGAATACACTGGGGAAACAGCTGCAAACCGTAACCTGCAAGAGTGGCTGCTGCCGGTATCGTTGGGTGCAGCGGTTCTGTTGATAATTACTTTGTTACTTTATCGACGGCATTCAGCTAAAAAAGCAAATATTCAGTTTGGGGTTAATGAGTACGGTCACGATGATCGCCGTGCCAATAATTCACAGCCGCTGGATGTAGCGACCATCAGCCGAGAACACGTCATGGCGTTTTCTGGAGAGCCTGCATCAGTGTCAGTGGGCAGCCATCGGGTGTTGGAGTCTTTGATTGGAAATGATGAACAGGACTTTGACGCCGACTTGAATTCGTCTGTCCATAACATGAACACTGGTTTGATCGACCCTGTGTATCGATCGTCTCTAAAAATCAGTCTTGAGTTAATCAATCGGGCCGACATTCCCAGCTGGAAATTGCCTGCATCTTATCTGGGTTTGGTCGAGTCGCGGAACAAATCACTGGAGCTGCACAGAACGATCGATGCTTTGTTGTTGCGAAGTCAGATTGGCTTGATTGAATTGGCTTTTCAGGATGCCAAACAGGGCCAGTTGACCCCGGCGCAGTCTTCACTGGAACTGCTGGAGCAGGTACTTGGCAATGAGTTACATGACATGGAGTTCAGACCAACGCTTTGCGTGCCCGATGTGGTCAAAAGTCATGTGCGCGCAAAAATGTGCGAGATCGCGGGTGCCGATAAGCGCCAGCTACTTCGTGAAAACCTGGTGAACTTGAACAGCCAGGTGCTTAGCCCCGCACTTTGCTTTAATTCAAATGCATGGCGCGAATTCTTGAGTGAGGAAGGTATTCTGGATTAGCCATCACATTGCTGTTCACGACACGCTTAGGGACTCTTCCAGTTGCTCAATCTCAAGCATCAGTTCCAGCAACTCAGTTTCCGCATTCTCTAGGCGAGCGGCGATCAAGTTGCGCTCATGGTGCAGTTCCGCGGCTTTTTTCGAATCGTCGGGTTTGCTGTAGTCGCATTTGGCCAAAGCTTCATCAAGTTTGGCCATTTTGGGTTGGTCAGTCTCAATTAGTTTTTCAAGTTTTTTAACCTGATTGCCCAATTGTTTGATTCGTTGGTTCACAGCTTGCCTGTCTATCGGTGCTGCCACAACTGCAACAGGTTTGTTGTTCGAATTGCCTTGTTTTGCATTGCGATTTTCCGCACTGGTTTCTTTGCGCAGCAGCTCGGCATAGTCATCCAGGTCCCCGTCAAATTCGGTCACTGCGCCTTGGTGAACGCGCCAAAAGCGATCAGTAATAGATTCCAGCAAATGCCGGTCATGAGAAACCATCACCAGGGCTCCTTCAAATTCCAGAAGGCTGCTGGCCAAGGCTTGGCGAGTTGCAATGTCCAGGTGGTTTGTGGGTTCATCCAGCAATAGCAGGTTGGGGCGTTTGTAAGCCAAAAGGGCCAAAGCCAAACGCGACTTTTCACCGCCCGAAAAACTGCCAACCAATTGACGAACTTTGTCGTCTCTAAAGTGATAGCGTGCCAGGAATTCACGCGCTTTTTGCTCGGAAATTTGCCGCTCCAGACGTGACATGTGCTGCAAGGGTGTGGCGTTCATGTCAAGCGATTCAATTTGGTCTTGTGCGAAATACCCGTAAACCAGTCCTTTGCCCTCAACCCGCTCACCACCCAACATGTTGAGCTCGCCCACCAATGTCTTAACCAGGGTGGTTTTGCCATTGCCGTTGGCACCCAACAGACCGATACGGTCGCCAGGGCGAAGTTCAAGACTGATACTTTTTAGTATGGGCGTTGCACCTTCATAGCCACAATCGCTCCGGTTCAGAACCACCAACGGGTCTGGACTTTTGTGGGGTTCCATAAACGGAATTGCCACATGGGGTTCTACTTGCAAAGTTTCAATCAACTTGATCTTTTCAAGTCGCTTTACCCGGCTTTGTGCTTGTTTGGCCTTGCTGGCTTTGGCCTTGAAACGATCCACAAATTTTTGCAGCTTTTCCATTTCACCAGCAGCCTTTTTGTTGGCCTGGCTAACCTGGTCTGCACGCTCGGCAAAAGCACGCTCAAACGCAGAGTAACCACCCGTGTACTTGGTCAGTTTTTCGCTGTTCAGGTGCACGGTGTGGGTACACACCTCGTCTAGAAAATCACGGTCATGTGAAACCAGAATTACCGTGCTGTTGACTTGCTTGATCCACTGCTCCAGCCACACCACCGCTTCGATGTCCAGGTGGTTGGTGGGTTCGTCCAGCAAAATAAGGTCGGCCCTTGAGCCCAGCACTTTGGCAAGGTTCAAGCGCATTTTCCAGCCGCCAGAAAACTCGCCAACTTTGCGTTGAAGGTCTTCTGTTTTAAACCCCAAGCCGTGAAGAATGGTGGCCACACGCGCTTCAGCAGTGTAGCCATCCAGGTTCTCCAGTTCTTCATACAAGTGGCCAAGTTGCTCCATGTCGCCGCTTTCTTCAACAGCATGAATTTTTTGGCGCACTTCGTGCAAGGCCCGGTCACCTTCCAGGGCGAAATCAATCACGCTGAGATGGTTGGCCGTTACTTCCTGATCAATCCAGGAAAGTCGCCACACCTTGGGCAGGTCGATACTGCCTTGATCAATGTGAAGCTCGCCAAGAAGGGCACTTAGAAAACTGGATTTACCAGCGCCATTGTGACCAATCAGACCTACTTTTTCACCGGGAAACAGAGTGAGTTCAGCATTGGTTAAAATAGGCTTGCTGCCCCGCGCAATGCTGAGGTTGTTGATTTGAATCATTGAATGGGTTTAGACCAAGTCTTCTTTGTTGAGCAAAAACACCTGTTCGTCACCTGCCGAGGTTTCAAGCCAAATGGGATTTAAATGTGGAAAGGCCGCTTCGAAATGCAGTTTTTCATTGCCGAGTTCAACCACCAGAAAACCGCCGTCTTTCAGGTGTTTAGGGGCCTGTTCAAGAATATCCTGAATCAGATCCATACCGCTGTCGCCACCGGCCAAAGCCATGCGTGGCTCGTGCAGGTATTCGGGAGGCAGCTTTTTCATGGAGGCCTCATTGACATAAGGCGGGTTGGTCAAGATGAAGTCGTATTGCTTGCCATTCAGGTTTGAAAACAAATCCGATTCAATGGCATGAACACGCCGCTTCATCTCATGCAGCTGTATGTTCTCGCGCGCGACACTCAAGGCCTCAGTTGACAAATCGACAGCATCAACCTGCGCATTTTCAAACACATAGGCAGCTAGAATCGCCAGACAGCCGGAACCTGTGCACATGTCAAGAATCTCGAATGGCATTTCAGGGGCATTTACCCAGGGCGTTAATTGGTCGGCCAGCAGTTCAGCGATGAAGGAACGCGGGATGATGACCCGTTCGTCGACCTTGAAGGCATGTCCTTGCAACCAGGCCTCGCCAGTGATGTAACTGGCCGGCTTGCGATCGACTACACGTTGGGTAATAAAACGTGTCAGTCGATTGGCTTCTTGAATGGTGACACGTGCGTCCCAAAACGGCCCGACATCGCCAATCGGCAGACTGAGCGCCGACTGCACCATATAAATCGCTTCATCAAATGCGTTGCTTGAGCCATGGCCAAAAAACACCTGACCACGGCGCATTTCGCTGACATAAAACCGCACCCAGTCGCGAACGGTGTGCAGTTCTTTGGGGTCGACTGCAATGTGTGCGGTGTAATCCTGATTCATGAATTGCCTTGGCTGAAATCGGTTTGCCCAATGGTGAGTACGCCGTTCAATTCGACGACCGGGCGTTTAATGATGCTGGGGTATTCCAACAGAAGGGCTTTGGCACCCTCAGGTGACTGGGCTTTGCCTTGCAGGCTTTCGTCCAGACCACGCCAAGTGGTGCCTTTCCGATTGATGACTTTATCCAACCCAAAGGTACTGATCCATTCGTCAAGCAGCAACGCGGGTACACCATGTTTTTTGAAGTCATGGAAAACAATTTCCACGTCATTCGATTTCAGGGATGCAATCGCTTTTTTTACGCTGTCGCAGTTAGGAATTCCGTATACCTTGGCTGTCATTCTGTCGGATGCTCCTTTACTCTGCGTTGCGCAGCAATTCGTTGATGCCGGTTTTCGCACGTGTTTTTGCATCAACACGCTTGACGATCACCGCGCAGTACAGGCTGTACTTGCCACAAGCGCTGGGCAGTGAGCCACTGACGACCACTGAGCCAGCAGGAATTCGGCCGTAACTTACTTCGCCTGTTTCGCGGTTGTAAATTTTTGTACTTTGACCGATGTAAACACCCATGGAAATCACGGAGTTTTCTTCAACGATTACGCCTTCCACTACCTCAGAACGTGCGCCAATAAAGCAGTTGTCTTCGATGATTGTGGGGTTCGCCTGTAGAGGTTCCAACACGCCACCAATGCCTACGCCACCGCTCAAGTGAACGTTTTTACCGATTTGTGCGCATGAACCCACAGTGGCCCAAGTGTCCACCATGGTGCCTTCGTCTACATACGCACCAATGTTCACGTAGCTGGGCATCAGCACTACATTTTTGGCAATGAAACTGCCACGGCGGGCCACGGCAGGCGGTACTACACGGAATCCACCTTTCTTGAAGTCTTCTTCGGTGTAATCGACAAACTTGGTGGGCACCTTGTCGTAAAACTGGGTGAAACCACCGGCAGCCATTGGTTTGTTGTCTTCAAGGCGGAAAGAAAGCAACACGGCTTTCTTGATCCATTGGTGGGTTACCCACTCGCCGCTTTCCTTCGAACAAACACGCAATTCACCCCTGTTCAATTTTTCCAGTACGTCGCCAACAGCGGCGCGAACGTCTGCAGGTGCAGAAGAAGGGGAAATTTCTGCACGGTTTTCCCATGCGGCTTCAATGATGGATTGATGATTATTTGTCATGGTGATTTCCTGTGTCAGAGACTGTTTTTAATTTGTTGTGCAATTCGACAAGCGGCCTCATTGCATTCGGCCAGGCTGGCTACCAGCGCAATTCTCACATGGTTGCTGCCGGGGTTAAATCCATTCACCTCGCGACCCAAAAAGCTTCCGGGCAATAGGGTAACATGCGCTTGCTCAAATAGCCTTTTGGCGAAGGCTGTGTCGCTTTGCCCCACATCAGCCCAAAAGTAAAAGCCGGCGGGTGGAATATGCAGTTCAAGTTTGCTTTCAAGAATAGCGCTGAAGGCTTTGAACTTCTCGGTGTATAAGCGGCGGTTCTCGGCAACGTGTTCTTCATCGTTCCAGGCAGCTACGCTGGCCATTTGTATGGTGGTCGACATGGCAGAACCATGGTAGGTGCGGTAGCGAAGAAATGCCTTGATCAGCTCTGCATCGCCTGCCACATAACCAGAACGAAGCCCGGGCGCGTTAGAGCGCTTGGAGAGGCTGGAAAACACAATCAGGTTGTTGTAATCCGACCTTCCCAAACGGCTTGCTGCTTCAAGCCCACCGATGGGGGCTGCGGTGCCATCTAGATAAATTTCTGAATAACATTCATCCGATGCGATCACGATATTGTATTCATCGGCCAGATCAAACAGCTTTTGCCAGTCTTCAAGTGAATACACCGCGCCGGTCGGGTTGTTGGGCGAACACACATACATCAGCTTTGTTTTGGCCAATACATCGGGGCTGAGTGCGTGAAAATTTGACAAACCGCTGGCCGGATCAATGTTCACGAACACAGGGCTTGCGCCACCTAAAAAGGTGGCGCCTTCGTAAATTTGATAAAACGGGTTTGGAAAAACAACGTGGCTGTCGTTCTCACAACCATCCAGTACCACCTGTGCGAAAGAAAACAAAGCCTCACGCGAGCCCAGAATCGGCAAAACCTGAGTTTCCGGATCGACCAAGGCATCAAAACGGCGCAGTATCCACTCAGAGATTGCTTTTCTCAACACCGGCAATCCCTGCGTACCGGGGTATACCGACAAGCCATCAAGGTTGTCGATCAAAGCCTGCTTGATCAGCGCTGGCGTGGGATGCTTGGGTTCGCCAATCGACAAATTCACATGGGTCAAACCACCCGTGTGCTGGGTGCCCGCGAACAATGCTTTGAGGCGTTCAAATGGATAAGGCTGAAGTTTGTCGAGGTTTTTCAATGAGTTCACCGGAATTGCTGTTTAGCCATCGTTTTAAGCCAAGCGCGTATAGCCACGCGCTTTTAACCCCTCGCATTTAGCCACGAGTAGGGTTCATGGTTGAAATGGAATCCAGTTCAACTTTCGGCAAGGGCTGAAAGCCTGAGTGGCGGTGTTCAGCCACCACCGTGGTGTATACACCACCCCGAACATACCATTTCGCAGTTAGTTTCATGTAGCGGGGGTCAGTTGCGGCCACCAGGTCGTCCAGAATCTTGTTGGTTACAGCCTCGTGGAAAGCACCTTCCTCCCTGTAACTCCACATGTACATTTTCAGGCTTTTCAGCTCTACATTCTTCTGGTTGGGCAGGTAGTCGATCACCAAAGTGGCGAAGTCTGGCTGCCCGGTCAAGGGACAAAGACATGTAAATTCAGGCACTTCGATGTGAACGTGGTAGGGCCGATCCGGGTTCGGATTCGGAAAAGTCTGTAAATCACGGCTGGGTTTGTTACTCATAATTCTCTCGTGGGCCTTTTTAGCCTGTTGTGGCCTTTGGCCTTTGTGGCGTTAAACAACTCAATCATCCTGCCAACTACGGGCGGGGGCCCGGCGTAAAGCGCGAAGGCTTTGCTATTATAAGGTCAGCGGGTTTTCAAGTTCCCGTGGGTTGAAGTTTTTATTCGTTCTATTGGTCTCATTTCCACTTCATCGTGCGATTAACTCACATTCGTTTAGCTGGCTTTAAGTCATTTGTTGAACCAACGTCCTTTGCCGTGCCCAGTAATCTGGTGGGTGTGGTGGGTCCGAACGGCTGTGGCAAATCCAACATCATCGACGCGGTACGCTGGGTACTGGGTGAATCCAAGGCGTCGGAGCTGCGTGGCGAATCCATGCAAGACGTGATCTTTAATGGCTCCACCAACCGCAAAGCGGCCTCGCGTGCCAGCGTAGAGCTGGTGTTTGACAATGCAGAAGGCAGGGCAGGCGGCAGCTGGAACCAATATTCCGAAATTTCCGTTAAACGCGTGCTCACACGCGATGGCGCTTCAACCTATTACATCAACCAGCAGGCGGTTCGCCGCCGCGACGTCCAGGATATTTTCCTGGGTACAGGTCTTGGGCCACGCGCCTATGCCATTATCGGGCAGGGCATGATTGCCCGTATTATTGAAGCCCGCCCGGAAGAATTGCGCATTTTTCTGGAAGAGGCCGCAGGTGTATCGAAATACAAGGAACGCCGCCGGGAAACTGGCAATCGTTTGGCCGACACGCGCGACAACCTCATCCGTATCGAAGATATTCTTCGCGAATTGACCAGCCAGATTGAGCGACTGGAGCAGCAAGCCACCGTGGCGCGGCAGTTCAAGGAACTTGAAGAGGCTAAAAATACCAAGCAGCGCTTGCTTTGGTATATCCGCTATTCCGAGGCGTTAGAGCAGAAAAATACTGGCCAGGCCAAGCTTGAACGTGCCAAAGCTGATCTTGAGGCCATTCAAAGCAAATCGATTAGCACCCAAACAGAACTGTTTGCTGTGCGTGAAAAGCAGGTGGACGCCCAGCAACAGCTGGAGAACGACCAAACCCAATGGATTGAATCCAACAGGCAAGTAAGCCGTCTTGAAGCTGATTTGCGCGTGATGGCTGAATCACGCGCACGCCTGGGTACTCGAGTGGCCGAGCTTGAACTTGAAATTCAAAACTGGACTGTGCGGGAAGAAGACGCGAAGGCACGATTGGAAGAAATCAGTGGTTCTACTGAAGAACAGCAAGCCGAGCTGGAAGAACGAATTATTGCCCTTGAAGAGGCCGAGCTGGCCGTCGAGCCAGTTGAGCTGGCCTTGCAGGCTGCGCGATCCGCTGTAGACCAAAAACGCGCCGGTGTCATGCAAATACAGCAGGCACTTGGCCAGGTTTCTTCGCAGCAGGAATCAGCCAGCCGTGCCGAAAACACGATTCAAGTGAAATTGGATCGGCTTGAAAGCGAAAAGCAGCAAATTGCAGCACCTTCGGTACACGAAATGGACGAAGTCCAATCTCGGGTCCATTCCCTTGAACGGGAGCTTGACAATGCCACCGGCAACCTTGCTGAATTTGAAAGCAAGTTGGCTGCTGGTGGTGCCGAACTTGATCATGTTCAAGCCTCATTCAATGCTGAGCGGGACAAGCATGCCAACGCGCAGGCGCAATTGCAGGCACTTGAGAAATTAAACGAGCAACTTGCCGAAAGCGCTGAGTTAAAGCCCTGGGTTGAAAGTAGCGGCCTTGGCGATACACCGCGCTTGTTGGGCAAGTTACAAGTGGAGCGTGGCTGGGAAAGGGCACTTGAATCGGCGCTGCGGGAGTCGCTTGACAGCTTTCAGGTACGAACGCTTGACATGGTTGAGGGCTTTGCCAAACAGCCACCCCCTGCACGCGTGGCTTTCATGGAATCAGCGAGTCAGGGCGGTGGTTCAAACCTTTCTGTTGGTCCGGAAGACCTGGCCAGCCTGGTGCGCTGCACCGACTCTGCCATTCAGCAATCTTTGATTCAATCACTGGCTGGGTACCTCCTGGCCCCCGATTTGCAAGCCGCACTGGCGAAACGAAAAACCCTGAAGCCAGGCCAGCGGATCTTCACGCCACAAGGGCATTGTGTCAGCGCCACAGGCGTGTCTTTTTATGCGGCAGACAATGCGCAAAGCGGTCGGCTTGAGCGCCAGCAGCAAATAGAAGCCCTGCGTACAGAAGTGCGCGCGCTAGACATGTTGAAAAATGAATCCATGGCCAAGCGCGACCAACTGCAATTGCGCACGGGTGAAATGAAAGCCCATGTGGTGCAAGCGCGTCAACTGGTTGAAAGTTTGACCAAGCGACTGCATGAAGCCCAGGTACAACTGATTCGCTTGCAAGAGCAGCAAAGCAGGGCAGACAGCCGCCGGGAACAAATTGGTTTAGACCTGGCTTTGTTGCAAAGCGAACTGGAAGAACAGCGGGCAATTTTACTTGAATCGGAAGACAGGTACGCCGAACTGGATGAGCAGCTTGCCGTCGCCAGCGATGCGCTCGAAAGCCAGAAAGACAAAGTGACTGAAGCAGAACAGGCGCTGCGCGACAAACAGGCGCAGGTGCAGAATGCGCTGCGTAAAAAGCAGGATGCAGAATTCAATATTCGTAATCAGGAATCTCGCCAACGCGAATGTGAACGAGACATTGCTTTTGCAAGCAGTCAAATTCAGCAAATTCAGCAACGCAAACAATTGGCGTTGGCTGAACTTGAGGGGCTTTCTGAAACCGAAGGTCAAGAAGCATTGCAGCTTGCCTTGGAAGAGCGCGTAATTGCAGAAGAAAAAGTGGCAGTTTCTCGTGATGCGCTAGAACAAATCATGGCGAAGGTATCTGAGCTTGAACGTGCGGAAAAAGAAAGTGACAAGCAGGCTGATCCACTGCGGGATGCGGTACAAGACCTCGCATTAAAAATTCAGGCCGCTGAACTCACCATCGAACAATACAAGAATTTGATGGACGAAGTGCAGGCCGATGTAAACGAATTGGGTCAGCAATTCGTTGCCATGGATGTACCTCCGAAAGCATCAGTGCTTCAGGCCGAAGTAACCCGCCTTACCAACGGCATGCAAGAGTTGGGAGCAGTGAACCTGGCTGCGCTGGATGAACTGGCTGCTGCAACAGAGAGAAAATCATTCCTTGACCAACAGGCCGGCGACCTGATTGAAGCCATGGAAACCCTTGAGGATGCGATCCGCAAAATTGACAAAGAAACACGCGACCTTCTCTCCGAAACTTTTGGTGTGGTTAACGGGCATTTCTCGCGCCTCTTTCCCAAGTTGTTTGGTGGTGGAGAAGCCCGCTTGGTCATGACTGGCGATGAAATTCTGGATGCAGGCGTGCAGGTATTTGCCCAACCTCCCGGCAAGAAAAACGGCACCATTCATCTCTTGTCGGGTGGCGAAAAAGCACTAACGGCCACAGCACTGGTTTTCGCAATTTTCGAGTTGAATCCTGCACCGTTCTGCTTGCTCGACGAAGTTGATGCACCGCTGGACGATGCGAACACCGAGCGTTTCACCCGCTTGGTCAAACAAATGTCTGAACAAACCCAGTTTTTGTTCATTTCCCACAATAAAATCGCCATGGAAATGGCGCAGCAGCTGATCGGCGTCACGATGCAGGAGAAAGGTGTTTCCCGCATTGTTGCCGTTGACCTGGCGGCTGCAGAAAAAATGGCAACGGAAACCGTATGAACGACCTACAACTTACCCTGCTGATTGTTGGAGGTGGTGGCATTGCTGCCATGATCGCTTACAACTGGTGGCAAGATTATCGACTGCGCAAACAAGCCAGCGAACGTTTTGGTGAAACCGATCAAGACCCGCTGTTGAATACGGGTTCTGTCAAATCGAGTTATGAGCGTACAGAGCCCGGGTTCTCGGGATCACAAGAGTTTGACTCTTCCCCTGAATTGGATGAAACAGGCGGAGAAGCAGACTTTAATGCACACCGAGCTGACAGCCATTTGCAAAATGAACCGCAAATGACAATCGACAAACGCCTGTTTGCAGATTTCATCATCCGTTTCGACGAAGACAAAGATGCCAACACCTGGAAGGCCCTGATCGACGGGTTGGAACAAATCAATCGCAAGCGAATTATTTATTCTGCCAGCCCAGACGCCGCTGAAAACGCTGATACGCTGTGGTTCAAGGCAAGCCCCTATGAGGGCACCGCAAAATCCTTGAAAGCAAGCGTTCAAATTGCCAACCGCAAAGGTCCGCTCAGCTCAATCGAGTTTTCTGAAGTGCTTGGAAAATTCAGGCGATTTGCTGAAGACCAGAATGCGGACATTGAATTTCCCGAGATGAAGGAAGTGGTGGCCAAAGCTGAAACGCTGGACCAAGCCGCGGCTGCTTTGGATACCTTGCTCGGTCTGCATTGCCTGTTACCTGAAACCGTACAGGAAAGCACCGCAGTCGACATGCTTGCTGTGGCAGGTTGGGTGCAAAAAGGCCACCAGTGGTTTCTCAATGATGAATCCGGCACCCTGGCCAGCATGGTAATTCACAATGCGCCCGGCAAACGCCTGTTGAGCTTTAGTATTGACGTACCCAATTCAGCTGAACCCATTAAAGCCTTGGGCGATATTGTCACCGTATGCCATGGCATGAATGAAAAATTCGGTGCACCGCTAATGGACGATTCTGGCCGAACCTTGAGCACTCAAGCCATTGAGGGCATCTACAACCAGTTGATTGAACGGGTTCGTAATTTGACCGATTCTGGCTTCAAGCCGGGTGCACCTGTAGCTCGCATTTTGTTTTCATGACCAATCTGGATTTGTTTGACAGCAACGGCAGTGGCGACAAATCCGATGAGCAGGACGAGTCTCCAAGCGCGGCAATTCGCCGCCTGATTGAACTGCTGAACCGCTGGGAACATGCCTACTATGTGCTGGATGCACCTGAAGTGCCGGACTCCGAATATGACCGGGTCTATCAGGCACTTCAACAACTCGAAAACAGCCACCCCGACCTGATTCAGAGTGACTCCCCCACACAACGCGTTGGTGGCAAACCCGCGGATGGCTTCGAGCAGGTTAAGCACCGCGTACCCATGCTGTCGCTTGGCAATGCCTTTGATGACAGCGACGTGCTTGCCTTCGATCGACGGGTCAAGGAACTGGCCGACCTGCCGATAGACACCACAATTGCTTACGCGGTTGATCCAAAATTTGACGGATTGGCCATCTCAATTCATTACAAAAACGGCATTTTCCAACAAGCGATTACTCGCGGCGACGGCACGGTTGGTGAAGACGTATCTACCAATGTAAAAACCATTCGAAGCTTGCCCTTGAAATTAAAGGGAAGCAAGGTGCCTGAGCATTTGGAAGTGCGTGGCGAAATTTTCATGTTCAAGAAAGATTTCGCACAGATGAATGAGAGGCAAGCGGAACTTGGCCTGAAAGTTTTTGCAAATCCACGCAATGCTGCAGCTGGCACCATTCGCCAACTCGACCCCAAAATAGCTGCAAGTCGACCGCTGCGGTTTTACTGCTATGGTGCGGCCCTTGAACGGGATCAGTTGCGTGAACTAAAAAGTCAATCCGCCATGATGCAATGGCTGTCTGGAATGGGCCTGCCTGTTTCAGAACTTAGCCAAACCGCCTTGGGTGCCGAGGGCCTCTTGACCTTCTACCGCAGCGTGGGCGAGCGCCGCAGCACATTGCCTTTTGAAATTGACGGCGTGGTTTACAAGGTAGATTCTTTTGACCTTCAAGATCAACTTGGTTATGTGGCCAAAGCGCCGCGTTTTGCAGTGGCCCACAAATTTCCGCCCGATGAAGTGCTCAGCCGCCTGCTGAACATTGAAGTACAAGTGGGCCGTACAGGGTCGATCACACCGGTTGCAAAACTTGAACCCGTGAAAGTGGGTGGTGTTGTTGTATCGTCTGCCACCCTGCACAATCTTGATGAAATTCAACGCAAGGATTTGCGGGTAGGTGACCAGGTTTTGGTTCGCCGTGCCGGCGATGTAATTCCCGAGGTGTTGCCTTTCCCGGGCAACCAGCGCAGCGCAGGAAGCTGCGCCTTTGTCATGCCGACACACTGCCCAATTTGTAATTCACTGGTTCAAAAAGAAGAGGGCGAAGCTGCTTTCCGGTGTACAGGCGGCTTGGTGTGCAAAGCCCAGCTTACGCAGTCGATTATTCATTTTGCGCATCGACGTGCCATCGACATTGAGGGCCTGGGTAGCAAACTGGTTGAAGTACTGGTTGACAAGGAATGGGTAAAAACCCCCGCAGACCTGTTTCGCCTCGAATTTGATGCCTTGGTTCAGCTTGAGCGCATGGGAGAAAAATCGGTGCGCAACCTGCTGGACAGCATCGAAAAGGCCAAGCAAACCACATTCGGCAGATTTTTGTTCGGCTTGGGAATACGGCATGTTGGCGAGGCTACCGCCCGTGATTTGGCGGCCTATTTCAAGAATGTGGATCGGCTGATGAGCGCCACAATTGAAGAACTGCTTGAGGTCAACGATGTCGGCCCTGTGGTGGCGGAATCCATACGGCAATTTTTTGATGAACCTGCCAATCAACAGGTTGTACGCGAATTAATCTCACTGGGACTTGCCTGGCCAACCGAAGACACGCAAACAGCTGATGAATCGCATCCTTTCTTTGGAAAAACATTTGTGCTCACCGGCACGCTTGGCCACTACAGCCGGGATGAAGCTGGCGCATTGATCATCGCTCGTGGCGGTAAAGTAACTGGCTCGGTGTCCAAAAAGACAGATTACTTGTTGGCCGGGGAGGCTGCTGGCAGCAAACTGGACAAGGCCGCAGCCTTGGGCGTGACTGTACTTGATGAAAGTACATTTCAAGGTATGCTTTAAACATAAAACGTTATTGTGTTTATTATTTTTTTATTTCTTCATTAATGGACTACGGAGCGAGCAATCATGACCCGAGTTAGAAAAGCTGTGTTTCCTGTTGCGGGTATGGGCACCCGATTTTTGCCTGCCACCAAAGCCAGCCCAAAAGAAATGATGCCCGTGGTGGACAAGCCACTGATTCAATACGCGGTGGAAGAGGCACTTCAAGCGGGCTTGAGTGAGCTGGTGTTTATCACCGGTCGAAGCAAGCGTTCCATTGAAGACCATTTCGACAAGGCCTATGAGCTTGAGGCCGAACTTCAGGCCCGCGGCAAAACCGCACTGCTTGAAATAGTGAAAAATATTGTACCCAGCCATGTGAACTGTATTTACATTCGGCAGATGGAACCTTTGGGACTTGGCCATGCTGTGCTGTGCGCGGAGCCCGTTGTTGGTACAGAGCCTTTTGCTGTGCTGTTGGCCGACGACCTGATGGATGTGGACAAAGGCACCCCCTCTGTGACCCATCAAATGGTGAAGGTGTTTGAACGTGAGCATGCCAGCGTATTGGCTGTGCAGGAAGTTGATCCCTCTGAAACCAAATCGTACGGTATCGTCTCCAGCACTCCCTGGAACAATCGCTCCGAGCGGGTTAATGCCATTGTTGAAAAGCCCGATCCCAAAGACGCACCAACCAACCTGGCGGTTGTGGGCCGTTACGTGCTGAATTCTCAAATTTTTGATCACATCCGGAAAACGGGCAAAGGCGCTGGCGGAGAAATTCAGTTGACTGACGGTATTGCCTCACTGCTTGAAGATCAACCCGTGTTGGCTTACCGCTTCACCGGAACCCGCTTCGACTGCGGCTCGAAAATGGGTTACCTGAAAGCCACAGTGGAACTGGGCCTGAAACACCACGAGGTGGCTGCAGAATTTGCTCAATACCTCAAAGACAGGAAGTAAGCCATGTATGCAGTGTTGGGAGGCAGTGGTTTAAGCCAATTGCCGGGTTTTGAAATTACCATGCGCAAGGTTCAGCGAACACCCTACGGTGAACCCTCAGGCGCACTCACAATCGGCATGCTGGCGGGCCACGAAATTGTTTTTCTGGCACGCCATGGCTATGGGCATACCATTGCCCCCCATCAAATCAACTACAGGGCCAATATTTGGGCTTTGTCGCAACTAGACATCGACGGCATTTTGTCTGTAGCGTCTGTAGGTGGAATTCGCCCTGATTTGAAACCAGGACAGCTGGTGGTTCCTGATCAAATTCTGGACTACACACACGGGCGCAATGCCACATTTTTCGAAGGTGACAACCAGGCAGTACAACACATCGACTTCACATGGCCTTATGACCAGGCCCTTCGTACTTCATTGTGCCTTGCAGCCGATGCCATTGGTGAGCAAGTGGTGCAGGGCGGCTGTTATGCCTGTACACAGGGGCCTCGCCTGGAAACTGCGGCTGAAGTGAAGCGTTTGGCGCGCGATGGTGCCGATATTGTCGGCATGACCGGCATGCCAGAGGCCAGCCTGGCCCGCGAACTTGAAATACCCTATGCGCACCTAGCTTTGGTGGTCAACCAGGCTGCTGGAGTGGGAGAAAGCGCTCAGGAAATTTCTCATGCCCAGATCAGCAGAACAGTTCATGAAGGAATGGGACGGGTCATGGGAATTATCAAATCGATGGTGCAGCTGCACGACGAATGAAAGGGCAAATCAGCCCTTTCATCGCGTTCAAATTGAAAGCAACTCGAGTAGCTCGGCTTCCAGCTGAATTTGAAGCTTCCCGGAATTCAAAGACTGCCCGTACAGCAAAAAGGTATCTTCGGCCCTTTCGCCCAAAGTCATGATTTTGGCGGTTTGTACGTTCACCTTGTATTGGGCCAACAATCGCGTAATCGAGTAAAGCAGTCCTGTTCGGTCAGTGGCAGATACGGTCAACAAATATTGGTTGCCTTTCTCATCTGGTTTCAAATCCACAGAAGGGCGCACCGGAAAGTGCCGGGATTGCCTGGACATTCGCCCAAAAACCGGTGGCTCAAGCGGTTGACGCTTGATTAACCTGTCCTGAAGCTCTGCTTCGAGCAGTGACAGGGTTTCACGGTAAAACTCATGGTGACTGTCGTGCTGAATCAGGAAAGAATCAAGGGCGTAACCATGCGAGGTGGTGTGAATTTTCGCATCCAGAATGCTCAAGTTCTTGGAATCAAAATATCCACAAATACGTGCAAACAGGTCCATTTCATCGCGGGTGTACACCAGCAATTCCAGGCCTTCACCAATCGGCGACAGACGTGCTTTCACAATCGGCTGCTCTGTATCTACGCGCCAGTATAGATGCCTCGTGTGCCAGGCAATGTCACTAGGCCCTTGCCTGAGAAAGTACGACACATCAAGCTGGGCCCACAATTTGTCCTGAACATCATCGGAAAGCGCATACAAGCGCAAAATTCTGCGCGCCTCCGCCTGCTGCTCGGCAAGCATTTGCCGGCGGTTGGGCGCCTCGCCACCCAAATACTTCAATGTCAGGCGGTAAAGGTCTTCCAGCAATTTGCCTTTCCATGCATTCCACACTTTCGGGCTGGTACCACGAATGTCAGCCACAGTCAGCAAGTAAAGCGCTGTCAGGTTGCGAGGAGTTTTCACTAGCGCAGCAAATTCCTTTAGCACTTCAACATCTGACAAATCTTTTTTCTGGGCTGTATTCGACATCGTCAGGTGATGCTTCACCAGAAAAGCCACTAAATCAGTGTTCTCCTGGTTCAATCCGTGATCTTTGCAGAATTTGCGGGCGTCCACTTCGCCCAGCACACTGTGATCACCACCCCTGCCTTTGGCCACGTCGTGAAACAGGGCGGCCACGTACAACAACCAATGGTCATCAAAGTTGGCCATCAATTGGCTGCAATAGGGATACTCGTGGGCGTGTTCTGCCATCGTGAATCGACGCAAATTACGCACCACGGTCAGAATATGCTGGTCTACCGTGTACACGTGAAACAGGTCATGCTGCATTTGTCCCACAATTTTCCGAAAAACCGGCAAGTACCTTCCCAATACGCTGGTTTCGTTCATGCGCCGCAACTCATGAACGATGCCTTGCGGTTGTTTGAAAAACTCAATGAACAAAGCCTTGTTGACCGGGTTTTTCCTGAAATCGCTGTTGATTTTGACCCGGCTGTGCCACAACTGGCGCAACATTCTTGCGCTCATGCCTTTTAATCGCGGATTCTGTTGCATCACGATAAAGGCGCGAAGCATCGCGGATGGGTTTCTGGCAAATACTTCGTCATCCCGAATATCGAGCAGAGAATCTGTTTCCTGAAACTCATCATCAATTACCACAGGCTCTGCATTGGAGCCGAAAATCGACAGCTCAATATTTTGGAGCAAGATAGTGTTCAGCTGCATGACGGCCTTGGCAGCCAAGTAATACTGCTGCATCAGCTGTTCGCTTGATCGTTTTGCAGCAGTAGGGCGGTAACCCAAAGACTCCGCCAACTGGGTTTGAACGTCATACACAAGCCTGTCTTCCCGGCGGCCAGTGGTGACATGCAATTGATATCTGATTTTCTTGAGTGTTCGCTCGTTGTTTCTTAACTTTGCAGCTTCAAACGGTGTGATCAACCCTTTTTTGGCCATTTCAGCCCAACTGTTGCCCAAGTTGGCGGCTCGGCAAACCCATGAAATGACATGCAGGTCTCGAAGTCCACCCGGACTTTCCTTGCAATTGGGTTCAAGGCTGTATGGTGTCTCCTGATACTTGGCATGGCGCTGCCGAAGTTCCAGGGTTTTTTTGCGAAAGAAGGTTTTTACTTCAAGTAGTTTTTGAAGAGTAGAATTCAGTGTCCTGAAATTACTGGAATTTCCAGCCAGAAATCGAGATTCTACAAGCGCAGTCTGAACAGTGATGTCTTTGCCGGCTTCCTCAACGCATTGCTTGGGTGTTCTAACGCTGTGGCCAATTTCAAGGCCAATGTCCCAGCCCGAACCACAAAAGGTTTCAAGCTTCTCGGTGTTGACCTCGTCCGGTTCCTGATCAATCAGGATCAACACATCCACATCGGAAAATGGAAACAACTCTCCCCTTCCATAGCCACCCACAGCAACCAGGCTGTATTGCTTTGGCATGCCAATGGCATTCCAGAGGGCAACCAGAGCCTCATCCACACAAACACAGCGCTTTCTCAGAACAGCTTCCACCGCTGATGCAGGTGTGTTCTGGTCAAAAGGTGTAAGCCATTGATGGGCTTGGCTTTTCAACTGGGTTTTGATGCGCACCCGCACCGCGTTAAGGTCAAGTGCGGCTGATTTGTCAACCGTTGTCGCCGGTTTGTTGCTCAATTCAGGCCGCCTGTGTTTTCAAACGAGGATTCGCTGGGGTGCCGGCAGACTGAGTCAAAATTTCATAGCCATCCGCGGTCACCAAAACTGTGTGTTCCCACTGTGCAGACAAACTGTGGTCTTTGGTCACAATGGTCCAGCCGTCCGGCATTTCCTTGATCTCCCGGCGGCCCGCGTTCAGCATGGGCTCGATGGTGAAAATCATGCCTTCTTGCAACCTCACACCGGTACCAGGCTTGCCATAGTGCAACACTTGGGGTTCTTCATGAAACTTCGTGCCAATGCCATGGCCACAAAATTCCCGAACTACCGAGTAGCCGAAGCCTTCAGCAAACTTTTGAATGGCAGCACCCACATCGCCCAGCGTGGCACCTGGTCGCACTTGCTCAATGCCGATCCACATGGCTTCAAAGGTAATCTCGCACAACCGCCTCGCAGCAAGCGAACCCTCGCCAACAATAAACATGCGACTGGTATCACCGTGATAACCGTCTTTAATGACGGTGATGTCAATGTTGATGATGTCGCCGTTCTTCAGCTTTTTAGGGCCAGGCACGCCGTGACAAATTTGATGATTGACCGACGTGCAAATTGATTTGGGGTAGGGCGTGTAGCCTGGTGGCGCGTAATTCAACGGGGCGGGTATTGTTCCCTGCACATTCACCATGTAATCGTGGCAAAGTTTGTCGAGTTCTTCGGTAGTAATGCCAGCGACCACGTGTGGGCCGATAAAATCCAGCACTTCCGAGGCCAAACGGCCTGCAACACGCATTTTTTCAATGTCGTGCTCGTTTTTAATCACAATATCCATGGTTTTGTTTAATTCCTGCTTGAGCTAACGTATTTTAACCGAGTATAATCTTTGGCTGCTCTAGAGCTATGGCTAACTGGCTTAGTTAGTTGGTGCTCACGAGTAAATTTAATGGTTTGTGCGACAGGGTGCTAGTTATTGTTGGTTTATTAACCCGATGCTGGCCCAGTACAAACCCATTCAACCCTGTCTATACTGGAGAAATTCATGGCAGCATCAATGCGCGAAATGCTGGAAGCTGGTTGCCACTTTGGCCACCAAACCCGCTTCTGGAACCCAAAAATGGCCCCCTACATTTACGGCCATCGTAACAAAATTCACATTATCAACCTGGAAAAAACCGTCGTAATGCTCGACGACGCGCTGAAATTCGTGAAGCGCCTGTCAGCCAACCGCGGCAACATCCTGTTTGTATGTACCAAGCGCCAAGCCAAAGAGATCATCGCCGAAGAGGCACAGCGTTGTGGCATGCCTTATGTTGACCAGCGTTGGCTGGGCGGCATGTTGACCAACTTCAAAACCGTCAAAACATCCATCAAGCGCCTGAAAGACATGGAAGCCATTATTGCCGACGGCGGTACTGAGCGCATGTCCAAGAAAGAAGCCCTGATGTTCGCCCGTGAACTCGAAAAGCTGAACCAGTCAATTGGTGGCATAAAAGACATGCCCACTTTGCCGGACGCCATTTTCGTATGCGACGTGGGTTACCACAAAATTGCCATTACCGAAGCTGAAAAGCTGGGTATTCCGGTGGTGGGTGTTGTGGATACCAACCACTCGCCAGCAGGCGTTAGCTACATCGTTCCCGGTAACGATGACTCCGCCCGTGCCATTCGTTTGTACGCCCGTTCAGTTGCCGATGCCGTTTTGGCTGGCCGCGACCAGGCTGTAAACGACGTGGTTGAAGCCATCAAAGGCGGCGACGACTTCGTTGAAGTGTCTGAAGAGGGAGCTGAGGGCTAATCAAGCCTTTGCCTTCCGATGGGGCGATCAGTCGCCCCTTTTTTTTGTCTAATTCAGAATCCGACTTTAGGAGAAAATCAATGGCTGAAATTACAGCAGCAATGGTTAAAGTACTGCGCGAGAAAACAGACGCGCCCATGATGGAATGCAAAAAAGCCCTGACCGAAGCCGCTGGCGACATGGACAAGGCCGAAGAAATTTTGCGCGTCAAGCTGGGCAGCAAAGCCAGCAAGGCAGCCACTCGTGTAACCGCTGAAGGCTTGGTTGGTATTTATATCAATGATTCCAACAAGTTGGGAACAATCGTTGAAGTGAACTGTGAAACTGACTTCGTGGCCAAAAACGATGACTTCCTGGCTTTTGTAGCCAACGTGGCCAAGTTGATCGCCGACCACAACCCAGCCAATGTTGAAGCATTGTCGGCATTGCCTTTGGGCGAAGGCACCGTTGAAACAGTTCGTGCAGCCTTGATCGGCAAGATCGGAGAAAACATGTCTGTGCGCCGCTTCAAGCGCGTGGAAGCCAAAGGCAGCCTGAGTTCATACATCCACGGCGGCAAAATTGGCGTACTCGTTGATTACACCGGCTCCGACGAAAACGTGGGCAAAGACGTGGCCTTGCACATCGCCGCAACAAAGCCCAAGGCTTTGCATGAAAGCGGTGTTCCACAGGAAGACATCGACCGCGAGCGTTCAGTGGCCAAAGCCAAAGCGGAAGAATCTGGCAAACCAGCCGACATCGCAGAGAAAATGGTGGAAGGTTCCATCAAGAAATTCTTGAAGGAAGTTGCCCTGCTGTCTCAGCCTTTCGTAAAGGACGACAAGCTCACCGTTGAAGCCATGCTCAAGAGCAAGGGCAGCGAAGTAAATGGCTTCGACCTGTTCATCGTTGGTGAAGGCATTGAGAAGAAGGTAAACGATTTTGCCGCTGAAGTTGCCGCACAAGCTGCAGCTGCTGCCGCAGGCCGTTAATTCCTTTGTTTGAAGAGGGGTTTCTCGACTCGGGAAGCCCCTTTTTATTTGCATGTCGACGAAGTTCTGTGCTTTACGTTATAGAATCCTGACAATGATCCAACAAGAGGCTTGAATGACAGCATACAAACGTGTGTTACTCAAATTGTCAGGCGAAGCCCTGATGGGCGAAGACTCCTACGGCATCAACCGTCAAACCATTGAGAGAATGGTTGCTGAAGTTGCAGAAGTCTCCGCATCAGGAGTGGAATTGGCAGTTGTGATTGGTGGTGGCAATATTTTCCGTGGAATTGCCCCTGGCGCAGCCGGCATGGACAGGGCCACTGCTGACTACATGGGAATGATGGCCACCGTAATGAACGCGCTTGCACTGCAAGATGCATTTCGGCGCGCTGGCGTAGAGGCCAGGGTTCAATCGGCGCTTAACATTGAGCAGGTTGTTGAGCCCTACATTCGACCCAAAGCGATCCGATACCTTGAAGAAGGCAAAGTCGTGATATTCGCGGCAGGAACAGGCAACCCATTTTTTACAACCGACACCGCAGCAGCATTGCGGGGCTCCGAAATTGGCGCTGAGGTTGTTCTAAAAGCAACGAAGGTTGATGGTATTTACACCGCCGACCCCAACAAAGATCCTACCGCCACCCGGTACGAAAGAATTTCGTTCAATGAAGCGATTTCAAAAAACCTCGAAGTCATGGATGCCACGGCGTTCGCCCTGTGTCGCGACCAAAAACTTCCAATTCGGGTATTTTCCATCAACAAGCCCGGCGCATTGCACCGAGCGGTTGCTGGTGAAAACGAGGGCACCTTGGTGCATATGTAACTAACTGGCCATTCGATCGACTAATTAATTCACTAATTAATCCACTTAGGCAGTGAGAATTCAATCATGAGCGTTGCAAACATTCGAAAAACGACCGAAGAAAAGATGGTGAAATCCATCGAGTCCCTGAAAACCGATCTGCAAAAAGTGCGCACCGGGCGTGCACACACCGGAATTCTGGATCATGTTCAGGTTGATTACTACGGTTCCATGGTGCCCATTTCGCAAGTTGCGAACTTAAGCCTCGCAGATGCACGAACCATCGTGGTTCAACCTTGGGAAAAGAACATGGCCAACGCCGTGGAAAAGGCCATTCGTGAATCAGACCTTGGCCTGAACCCTGCATCCATGGGTGAAACCATTCGGGTTCCAATGCCCGCCTTGACCGAAGAGCGTCGCCGAGAATTGACCAAATTCATCAAAGGCGAGGGCGAACAAACCAAGGTGGCGATTCGCAACCTTCGCCGGGACGCCAACGAAGCGCTGAAACGCCTGGTCAATGACAAGGAAATTTCAGAGGACGATGAGCGCCGCGCACAGGCGGACATTCAAAAATTGACCGACAAGTTTGTCTCTGAAGTCGATCAGGTTTTGCAGTCCAAAGAAGCCGAAATCATGACGGTTTAAGTGATTCATGACCGTCTACACCAGCTCAACTCTGGATGTGCCCAGCACATCCAACATTCCAAAGCACGTTGCAATCGTGATGGATGGAAATGGCCGTTGGGCTAAAAGTCGCCTAATGCCGCGATTTGCAGGGCATAAGCGTGGCGTGGATGCCGTCAAGCGCACCGTTCAGGCCTGTTGTGAACTGGGCGTAGAACACCTCACACTGTTTGCTTTTTCTTCAGAAAATTGGCGTAGACCTCCAGAAGAAGTCAGTTTGCTGATGCGCCTGTTCATACGCGTACTTCGCAAAGACGTCGAGGCCATGCACCGCGAAAATATTTGTCTGCGGATTATTGGCGACACCACAGCGTTTGAACCAGAATTGCAGGCAGCGATCGCCTCTGCACAAGAACTCACCAAAGACAACAGCCGACTGTTTTTAAACATTGCTGCCAATTATGGTGGTCGCTGGGACATTCTCCAAGCAACAAAAAACATGCTGAAAAGCAATCCTGAATTGGCCAACAACCCGGATCAAATTTCGGAAACCGACCTTTCCAGGCACTTGTGTCTTCAGGGAAGCCCAGAACCAGACCTGTTCATTCGCACCGGTGGGGAACAAAGGGTATCCAATTTCCTGTTGTGGCAGTTGGCGTACACTGAATTTTATTTCACAGACAAATTTTGGCCCGATTTCGGCAAGCCGATGCTGCTCGAGGCCATTGATTCCTATAACAACAGAGAGCGACGCTTTGGTCGAACCTCCGAGCAAATTCAGCCCCCCGTGGCCAATGTTCGGCAATCCGCCCAGTGATTCAGTTCTCAATCGAGACATATCATGCTTAGAACGCGTGTGATCACGGCTGTGATCCTGCTGATCGTGTTGCTAGTTGTTTTGTTGTACGGCGGCGAAATTGGCTGGAATCTTTTCGTTTTGACGGTGCTGGTGGGCGCATTTTGGGAATGGGCCCGACTTGGTCTTTTCGAACCAGCGAAAGCTGTCGTTTACGCATTAGCGGGCGGAGCACTTTGTGTCTTGATAGAGCGCTCCTTGAATCTTCAAACCCAAGCCTTTCCCTTGCTTGCCTTGGCCAGCGTGTTCTGGGTTGCATTTGCCCCCTGGTGCCTGCGAAATGTGTCGGTGGGCATATTGGCCAACAAAAGCATTCACGGCCTGGTGGGCTTCGTTCTGATAGCTGCGGCGGGTTTGGCTTTGGTCATTACCAAAACCTACGGCATTGTTTTTCTGCTAAGCACCATTGCAATTTGCTTTGCAGCCGATATTTTTGCCTACTTTTTTGGCAAAACCTTCGGAAAGCGCAAACTTGCGCCCCGAATTTCTCCAGGAAAAAGCTGGGAAGGTGCAATCGGCGGCGCGTTCAGCGTTGTGGCGCTGAGCTGGATTGTTGTTTTACTGGCCGGCACCTACCCTGAATTGAAGAACACCTGGCAAGCAATGGCTTTTGATCGGTGGCATCCCATCGTATTCACCTTCTGGCTGGTGGTCTTGAGTGCATACAGCGTGGTGGGCGACTTGTTTGAATCCATGCTTAAACGCAGGGCAGGTCTGAAAGACAGCAGTCAACTGCTGCCAGGCCATGGAGGTGTTCTGGACCGGATTGATGCACAGTTGCCCGTGCTACCCCTTGCAATTTTGCTGGTCAGTGCAATCGTGGCTTGAGTTGAACAATGGATTTGCAAAAACTACTTATTTTGGGTGCCACAGGCACCATTGGTGTCAACACTCTGGATGTGGTCGCAAGGCACCCTGACCGTTTTCAGGTGTATGGCCTGGCTGCTGGCAAAAATATTGAGTTGCTGTACGCGCAAGCCTGTGCACACCGCCCCAAGGCACTCATTATCTGCGACGCCGATGCACTGAGTCAGTGGCACGCCCTGGGCTTCAGCGAAAAACTTCGCGAGCAACTGGGTTACATCCCGGACATTGGTGGTCAGAGCGATCTGGAGTCGCTTTGCCAAAGTGAGCAAGTTGACATTGTTGTGGCCGCGATCGTTGGTTCTGCGGGGCTAAAACCCACGCTCAGTGCATTGCAAGCCGGAAAAAGGGTGTTGTTGGCCAACAAAGAGTCACTTGTTCTTGCCGGACAGTTCATGATTCAGGCGTGCTTGCGCTCGGGCGCTACAATTTTGCCGGTCGACTCCGAGCACAACGCCATTTACCAGTGTTTGCCTGCCAATTATGATTTATGCAGGGCCGACGAGTTTGGCGTCGAAAGGCTGGTTCTGACCGCTTCTGGCGGCCCCTTCAGGAACAAGAGCCTGGCGGAACTTTCTCAAGTCAGTCCTGCC
Source organism: Limnobacter sp. UBA7229 (assembly GCF_002473065.1). Lineage (NCBI taxonomy): Bacteria > Pseudomonadati > Pseudomonadota > Betaproteobacteria > Burkholderiales > Burkholderiaceae > Limnobacter > Limnobacter sp. UBA7229. Next base: position 235,842 of record NZ_DKTN01000023.1, read on the forward strand.
CAAGCCATAGCGCATCCGAATTGGGTCATGGGACGGAAAATTTCGGTGGATAGCGCCACAATGGCAAACAAAGGTTTAGAGTTGATTGAGGCACTGTGGCTGTTTGGTTTACCCGCCAAGCAACTTTCGGTGTTGATTCACCCACAATCGATTGTTCATTCATTGGTGGAATACAAAGACGGCAGTATGTTGGCACAACTGGGTTGCCCAGACATGCGAACACCGATCGCCCATGTCTTGGGTTTGCCCGATCGAATTGAATCCGGTTCACCACGCCTGAACTTGGCGGCTTTGGGTAAGCTGGACTTTGAAGAACCCGACTTGAGTCGTTTCCCGATGCTGAAACTGGCCTTTGAAGTGTTAGAGAAGCCTGACACCTTGGCGCCAGTGTTCAACGCGGCCAATGAAATGGCAGTGGACTTGTTTTTGAATGAAAAGATTGCTTATATGGACATTGTGAAGCTGACGCAGCTGTGCATGTCCCGTTTTGCGTCAACGTCAATTGCAAACCTGGACGATGCCTTTGCACTGGACGTTGAGGTGCGCGCCTTTGCAACCGAATGCGCCGGGAAGTTTTAAACACAGGATCTTAATGCTGAATTCAATTGTCTCATTCCTGCTTGCCTTGGGCATTCTGGTGTTCATCCACGAATATGGTCACTACTCTGTGGCCCGCTTCTATGGCGTGCGCGTAATTCGGTTTTCTGTGGGTTTTGGAAAACCCATATTCAGGTGGATTAACCGCAAAACCAAAGTGGAATGGACTGTTTCATGGATTCCCTTGGGCGGTTATGTCCGAATGCTGGATGAGCGAGACCCAGACAGTCTCAAAGGCCATGACATTGAGCTTTCCGAGGCGTTCAATCGCAAACCAGTTGGTCAACGCATTGCCATTGTATTGGCCGGCCCCTTGGCCAATCTCGTTCTTGCTGCCCTCATTTATGGCTTTCTTGCCTACATGCAGCCCATGGGCTTGGCCACCCAGGTTTCAGAGCCAATCCCCAATTCAATCGCTGCCAATGCAGGTTTGATGGGTGGCGATGAAATTACCGAGGTGAACGGTGACCGGACCAAAAACTGGAATGAAGTGTCCTGGGCCCTGATCAAGGCCAGGCTTTTCCGTGACGATCTCTCAATCAAAGTGAACCGTGGCGGATATGAATTGTTTCTGGAGCCAGTTCAATCCTCGGAGGTTAATGCCGAGTTAGGACCGTCCTTGACGCGCGAACTTGGCTTTTCCCCGATCGAAAAAAGCGTCTTGGTCCGGGCCGTGGGCGAGGGCAGTGCGGCCGCCGCTGCGGGCTTCTTGGCGAATGATCAATTGCTCAGCGTGGAAGGCATACCCGTTGAAACATCAGCCCAATTTACAAGCCTGATCAAAGAACGCCCGGCACAGGAAACCACAGTGCGCATCCGTCGAAACGATCTGGACATCAGTGTTTTGGCCGTGCCCGAGAAAACCCAGCTTGAAAATGGCGAAATCATCGGCCGACTTGGCTTGTCGATTGGCGGCGAATCGGTGATTGTGAACAATCCCCTGAATCCGGTTGAATCGATCGTGGAGGGCACTGGCCGAATGATCGAAGTCAGCGTTTTTTCACTGGCTGCCTTGGGTAAAATGGTGACGGGCGATTTGTCCTGGAACCACCTCAGCGGGCCAGTGTCCATTGCATCAGCAGCGGGTGAATCATCAAGCCTCGGGATTCTTCCTTTTTTCGGTTTTCTGGCCATGGTTTCTGTTAGCCTAGGCATTTTGAATCTTTTGCCGATCCCCCTCTTGGATGGTGGGCACTTGATGTATTATTTGGCCGAAATCGTCAGAGGCAAGCCCGTTGATGAGGTTTGGCAAATTCGAGGTCAAAAACTGGGTATCTTGCTGATTGGCATATTGACCAGTGTTGCTTTTTTTAATGATATTCAAAGGCTAATTTTCTAAAGGCCTTCATATATTGGTTCCAGCCTGACGGGGCTGGTAGGAACGATCTGAATGACAATAAGAAGTACTCTGTTTCCAGCGCGCTTGGTTTACCCAGTCGTGGCCACCTGCGCTTTGTCAGTGGGCGTTGTACATGCCCAGGCAAACCAGTTTGTGGTGAAAGACATCGAGGTAGAGGGGTTGCGCCGCACTGAGGCGGGCACGGTATTTAGTTACCTGCCTATTCGCGTGGGTGACACATTCACCGACGAGAAAGCCCTTCAGGCCATTCGCTCACTTTTCGCAACCGGTTTTTTTGAAGATGTCAAAATTTCGGCCAAAGGTGATGTGTTGGTGGTGACTGTGGTTGAACGCCCGGCAATCGCCTCTGTAGAAATTAACGGCACCAAAGAATTTGACAAGGAAACCCTGAAAGAGGCGCTGAAAGGTGTCGGTATTGGTGAATCCCTGATTTTCGACAGGTCGCTGCTTGACAAAGCCGAGCAGGAGCTGAAGCGTCAGTATCTGTCGCGCAGCAAATATGGCGCACAGGTTCAAACCCGTGTTGACCAATTGGCGCGTAATCGCGTTGGCATTACGTTCAACGTCGATGAAGGCGAATCTGCCTCAATCAAGCAATTAAAAATTCTGGGAGCAAAAGACTTCGAGGAAGAGGAACTGCTTGAGGAGTTCGAACTGAGCACCGGCGGCTGGATGTCGTGGTACAGCAAGAATGATCAGTATTCCCGGCAAAAGCTGAGTGGCGACATTGAAAAGTTGCGTTCCTTTTACCTGAATCGTGGTTACGCCGATTTCAACATCGAAAACACCCAGGTTCAAATTGCACCCAACAAGCAAGATATCTTCATCACCATCACCATCAAGGAAGGTGAGAAATTCACCTTCGGTGACATCGAGCTTTCGGGCCAGTTGCTGGGGCGCGACGATGAGTTGCGTTCGCTGATCAAAATGAAGAAAGGCGAGACTTTCAATGGCGAATTGTTGACTGACAGCTCCAAAGCCATTCAAGACCGCCTGGGTAACTATGGCTACGCCTTTGCCAATGCCAACGTGATCCCCGATCTCGATCGTGAAAAGCGTGTGGTGAACATCAACATGGCTGTTGATACGGGCAAACGAGTTTATGTTCGCCGCATGAATGTGGGTGGTAACACCCGCACCAAAGACGAAGTCATTCGCCGTGAGTTCCGTCAGTTCGAATCATCCTGGTACGATTCCAGAAAAATTCAGCTGTCCAAAGAACGCGTTGACCGCTTGGGCTATTTCTCCAACGTGGATATCGAAACCCAACCCGTACCAGGAACATCGGATCAAATCGATGTGAACATGCAGGTTGAGGAAAAACCGACAGGCAATTTGTTGCTGGGTGCTGGTATTTCAAGTACCGACAGCTTGGTACTTTCTGCTGCCATTCAGCAGCAAAACCTGTTTGGAACCGGTAAAACCGTTGGGCTGGAGTTAAACACCAGCAAGGTGAACCGCACAATTTCGTTCTCACAAACAGATCCGTACTTCACGATCGACGGGGTTTCCCGCAGCTTCGAGGTGTACAACCGCCGCACAGACCCCAGCGAGTTGAATCTGGGTGACTACATCATCGAAACCACTGGTGCTGGCCTGCGTTTTGGTTATCCCATCAGCGAATTCGAACGTATTTCGTTTGGTGCAGGTTACGAAGGCACAGACCTTGAGGTGGGCCCATTCAGCCCGGACCGTTTCCAGCGATATGTGGATGACTTTGGCAACTCAAGCTACGCTGTTTTGCTCAACGCGGGTTATTCGTTTGATTCACGCGACTCGGCGATTGCACCAACACGCGGCCGAGTCACCAGGTTGACAGCTGAATACGCCACCCCGCTGGGCGATCAGGAGTTCATTCGCACCACTTATCAGGAACAGTTTTACTTCCCAATTGGCAAGCTTTACACCTTGGCATTAAACGGCGAGATCACAGGTGGTTTTGGTTTGGGCGACTCGCCTTACCCAATTTTCCGCAATGTATACGCAGGTGGTATTGGTACGGTTAGAGGCTATCGCTCATCCACTTTGGGACCCCGTGACGCCGACAATGTACCCATTGGCGGCTCCAAGCGCGTTATTGCCAATGCAGAGTTTTTCTTCCCGATCCCGGGTATGTCGAAAGACCGTACCTTCAGGGCGTTTACCTTCCTGGACGCGGGCAATGTTTTCCAAACCAATGAGAAGATCAAGTTTGGTGAATTGCGATACTCAACCGGTGTGGGTATTTCCTGGCTGTCCCCAGTTGGGCCTTTGAAGTTCAGCTTGGGTGTACCGCTGAACAGAGAGCCACAGGACGAAACCCAACGTGTTCAGTTCACGATTGGTACAGGCTTCTAAATTCGAACAAATATTGGAGAATGGTTTTGAATAGTGTGAAAAAATTGTTGATTGGCAGTGCTTTGTCCTTGGCGGTTGTACTGCCAACCATGTCTCACGCCCAAGCAGCGACCAAGATTGGATTTGTGAACACAGAACGAATTTTGCGCGATTCCAAATTTGCAGTGGAGTCCCAAAAGAAACTGGAACGTGATTTTTCAAAGCGTCAGAAAGAACTGGAAGACCTGGCTACCAAAGTGAAAGCAGAGGCCACCAAACTGGACAAAGACGCCATCACCTTGCCTGAAGCAGAGAAGGTTCGCCGTCAACGTGATCTGGCTGAAATGGACCGTGATTTCCAACGCAAGCGTCGCGAGTTTGAAGAGGACTTGGCTCAGCGTAAAAACCAGGTGGTGGGTGAGTTGGTAGAGCGCGCGAACCGCGTGATCCGCCAAATTGCGGAAAAGGAAAATTACGACATCATTTTCCAGGAAGCCGTGTATGCCAACAAGCGCATTGACATTACTGACCAAGTTCTCAGCAGCTTGGACAACGCGAAGTAAACCACATCAATGAATTTCATTGAAACGAAGCTCAGCACACTGCTTGAGCAGTTTGGCGGTCGACTGGCTTCGTTTGGTGGTGACCCGGCAGTGTCTGATGACATTCCTCTGGCCGGAATTCAACCGCTGGAAAAAGCCGGGATCAAACATCTCGGCTTTATTGCCAATCCCAAGTTTCGCGACCAATTGCTCTCAACAAAAGCGGGTGTAATTCTTGTCCGTGAATCCCAATTCGAGTCGCTTTGCCAGTTCCTCAAAGACAGCGCAGGGCCCGTGCCCACCTCAGTCGCATGGGTGGTCAGTGACCCTTACCTGTACTACGCCAAATTGCAACAATGGTGGGTGGCTCACAGTGAGTTCAAACCTGCGCCGGGCATTCATCCGCGTGCTGTTGTAGATCCAACCGCCACAATCGCTCCCAGCGCGATGATTGCAGCCAATTGCGTAATTGGCGCCCACACCAAAGTGGGCGAGGGCAGTCGAATTGAAGCTGGCGTGGTGCTGGGCAACCAGGTTGAAGTGGGTGCACATACTCGCATTTATCCAAACGTGACCATATACGACGAATGCACAGTTGGCTCGAATTGCATTGTGCATGCTGGTGTGGTGATCGGAGCGGACGGTTTTGGCTTTGCCAATGAAAAGGGAGCCTGGGTCAAAATACCGCAGGTGGGTCGTGTACTGATTGCAGACCATGTGGAAATTGGTGCCAACACCACCATAGACCGGGGTGCGCTAGACGACACCCTGATTGGTTTTGGCGTAAAACTGGATAATCAAATCCAGATCGCTCACAATGTCACTGTGGGCGAACACTCCGCGATGGCTGGCTGCGTAGGTGTTGCAGGCAGTACCAGCATAGGTGCTCGCTGCACGGTGGGTGGCGCGGCCATGGTGTTTGGTCATCTCAACATTCCAGATGGCACGCATGTGTCTGGAGCGTCAGTCGTGATGAGCAGCATTAAGGAGCCGGGCGCCTACACCGGAATTTTTCCCTTGCAAGAACACAAGGATTGGGAGAAAACTGCGGTTACTCTCAAACAATTGCTCAAGTTGCGCGGTGAAGTGCGTGAGCTGAAAAACAAGCTGAAATAACAATAAACCCAAATTTAAAAGTGTGAACTCAGAAGCTATGAATACGCCAGTTATGGACATCAAAGGCATTTTGGAAAATTTGCCGCACCGATACCCTTTTGTGCTCGTTGATCGAGTGCTTGAACTCGAGCCCAACGTTCGAATTCTGGCCCAGAAAAATGTCAGCTACAACGAACCTTTTTTCCCGGGACATTTCCCGATTCACCCAGTCATGCCCGGTGTGTTGATCATGGAAGCCTTGGCGCAGGCCGCTGGGCTGCTGTCGTTTAAATCCATGGAAGCCGCGCCCGACAAGAACTTGGTGTATTACTTCGTGGGTATCGACAATTGTCGTTTCAAGCGCCCCGTGGTGCCTGGTGATGTTTTGATGCTGGATGTTCAGGTGGAGCGTGTTTCGCGCGGAATCTGGAAGTACGCTGCGAAAGCGCTGGTGGATGGCAATGTGGTCGCGCTTGCTGATTTGATGTGCACGGCCCGCGAAGTTTAAGGAACACTTTCAAATGCCCATACATGCGTCAGCAATAGTCGACCCCAAGGCCGAACTGGACAGCACGGTTGAAGTTGGACCATTTTCAGTCATTGGTCCCCATGTAAAAATTGGTGCCCGCACAAAAATTGGCCCGCACATGGTCATTGCCGGGCACACCACCATTGGCCAAGACAATGTATTTCATGGCTCAGCCACCATTGGCGGAGACCCACAAGACAAAAAATACAAAGGTGAACCCACTGAACTGATCATCGGCGACCGCAACACCGTTCGGGAGTACTGCACCTTCAACACTGGCACTGTGCAAGACGGTGGTAAAACCACCATGGCCAACGACAACTGGATTATGGCGTATGTGCACATTGCGCACGACTGTCACATTGGCAGCAACACCATCATCGCCAACAGCGTGCAGCTGGCTGGGCACGTCATTATTGGGGACTGGGTTATTCTTGGCGGTATGAGCGGCGTGCATCAATTCATTCGCGTGGGCGACCATGCCATGACTGCATTTCAAACCAAGCTGATGCAAGACGTTCCTCCCTTCGTGATGGCAGCGGGTTACCCGGCAGCACCAGCCGGAATAAACTCGGAGGGTTTGAAGCGTCGGGGGTTTTCACCCGATGCGATTCTGAATATCAAACGGGCCTACAAGGCAATTTACCGCCAAGGACTGAGTATCGCAGAAGCCAAAGAGGCAATTGATTCCTTGGCCACTGCCGCACCCGACGATGCAAAGCCACACCTTGTCCACATGAAAGTGTTTCTTGACGAAGCCACTCGCGGCATCATTCGTTAAGCCATGGCGTACACCCGTACACCTTACAGCACTCAGCCTGTGGACCTGGCGATTGCCGTGGGCGAGGCCTCAGGTGACTGGATAGGCGCCTTGGCCATTGAACATCTGATACAAACCCAAACGCTGGCCATGGAGGGCATTGCGGGCCCCAAGCTTCGCGATTTGGGTGTGAAGCCCTTGCATGGCTCGGAAGAGTTGTCGGTGCGTGGTTATGTCGAGGTGTTGCGCCATTTGCCACGCTTGCTGAAGATGCGCAAAAATCTTATTCAACACTGGTCAATCAACAATCGACCCAAAGTGTTTGTGGGTGTAGATGCCCCGGATTTCAATTTGAACCTTGAGCTCGCCCTGCGTGAAAGTGGCGTGCCCACGGTCCATGTGGTGTGCCCATCGATTTGGGCTTGGCGAATGGAGCGCATTCACAAGATAAAAGCTGCCTGCAGCCATGTATTGTGCATTTTTCCATTCGAGCCTGAAATTTTAGCCAAAGAAGGGATTTCAGCCACCTACATTGGCCACCCCATGGCTGCACTGGTACCCGAAACAATCAACCCCATGGCCTATCGTACCGCCCTGGGCTTGCAACGCGAAGGGCAATTGCTGGCCGTATTGCCCGGCAGCCGTGGTGCCGAAGTCAAACACATTGGCCCTGCATTTGTTCAAGCCTGCGTTGAATTACTCAAGCAAAAACCAGACTTGCGTTTTGTAACACCCATGCCACCGGCCAGCAAATTGCTCGACATGTTCAGAACCATGATCCCGGCACAACTACTGGATCGCTGGGCATTGATCGAGGGCAAGTCTCATGAATGCATGGCTTCAGCCGATGCAGTGATGCTGGCCAGCGGCACCGCCACACTCGAGGCGATGATGTACCGCAAACCCATGGTGATTGCCTACAAAATGCCGTGGCTAAGCTACCAAATGATGAAAGGCAAGGGCTACCAGCCTTATGTGGGATTGCCCAATATTTTGTTGAATGAATTTGCGGTGCCCGAACTACTGCAAGACGATGCAACACCGGCTGCGCTCGCGCAAAAAGCACTGTTTCAACTTGATAATGATGCCAATCGGGACCGGCTTCAAACACTGTTTGCGGAACAGCACCAACGCTTGTTAAAACCTTCTGGAGAAATTGCCAGCCGCGTTATTCAGCAGGTAATGAATGGCTAGGTTTCAAGAGTGGTCAGAAATTCAGGCACACGCTGCACAGCTCGACTTGCAGGTGATTGGCGTGGATGAAGCGGGGCGAGGCCCACTGTGCGGCCCAGTGGTGGCTGGTGCGGCCTTGCTGAATCAGCCCAATACCATTGATGGATTGGCCTGCTCCAAAACACTCACTGCCAAGAAGCGAGACACGCTCGCGAGCTCAATTCACGAACATGCCAAAGCATGCGCAGTGGCCCACGCCACTGTTGAAGAAATTGATCGCTTGAATATACTCCAAGCCAGTTTGCTGGCCATGTGGCGAGCCGTTGACTCGGTGCTTGCACAAACCGGCCTGAAACCGGAGCAATGCTTGATCGTGGTGGATGGCAACAAATTGCCAAAATGGCCATACCAAGCGCTTGCTGTGGTGAAAGGCGACACCAAAATTCCTGCAATTTCAGCTGCCTCAATTTTGGCCAAAGTGGCTCGCGACGACTGGTGTAAAACCCATGCGCTGCAATACCCACAGTATGAACTGGACGTGCATATGGGCTACCCCACTGCGCGCCACATGGCTTTGCTGCGGGAACATGGGGCTACACAAGTACATAGAAAATCGTTCCGTCCAGTGCGTGAGGCACTGGAACGAGCACAACAGAACCCTTCGTTCTAGAGGCGATCATGAGTTACGAACGCCATTTTACACAAATTGAATCGGCCCAAAATGAACGGCTGAAAGCTGCCGTCAAACTGCTTTCCTCCAACCATGGGTTGCGCAACAGCGGCCTGGCTGCAGCCGAGGGTTTGCACCTTGCAGAAACGCTGCTACACCTGCCGGGTGTGCACATTGAATCGGTCTGGATTCCTCAAAGTTTGTTGAACAAGCCTGAATGGTTGACCATGTCGGCCCTGAGCGATGTGCTTGAGAACGGTGAGGTGCGCTGTCTGGTGCTTAGCGACGCACTTTATTCAAAACTCAGCAAACTGAATACCCCCACCGGGCCGATGATCTTTTTCAAACCGGTGAATGCCAGCGCAGCCATTGATTTAAACCAGGATATTGTCTTACTGGACGGCATCCAAGATCCAGGCAATGTGGGCACCCTGTTGCGCAATTGTGCAGCGGCTGGGGTTCAGCAAGTGGCATTGAGCGACCACAGCGCCTGGGTGTGGAGTGACAAGGTGCTGCGTGCAGGTATGGGCGCTCAGTTTGGCTTGCAGCTGTACGCTGAAGAAGACTTGCTGAAAGCGCTTTCATCGGCTAAATCAAAAATACCGGTGCGCGTGACCAGCCTGCATCCCAAAAGCGTTGACCTGTTCAACGCCAATTTAAAAACTGCGGGTGTGTGGGTATTCGGCAGCGAAGGGCAAGGCGTAAGCCAAGCCTGGCTGGACCGCGCCAGTGAACACATTCGAATTCCGCAAAGCAAAACCATTGAAAGCCTGAATGTAGGCAGCAGCAGCGCAGTGTGTTTATTTGAACAATTCAGGCAAAGGCGGTAAAATCAAATACACTGTACACTTAAACAGTGGTATCTGGATTTCGCTGTATGCACTTGCACCTTGTTTGGTTGAAAAAAGACCTGCGCCTTAGCGACCATGCTCCCTGGCATGCGGCAATTGCAGCCGCCAGGGAAAGCAAAGGTTGCGTGGCGGCCTTGTACTGCCTTGAACCCAAACTGATCAAGCAGCCCGACAGTGCCCCCCAGCATTTTGAATTTGCCCGTGAATGTTTACAGGAATTGGCGGAGCAATTGCCCGAGCATGTGCCCTTGCTATTGGCCAAAGCCAATGCGCCAGTTGCCTTGCAAACAATGGCCTTGTGTTGCCAACAACTCAGCATTTACAGCCACGAGGAAACTGGCAACTGGGCCAGCTTTGCGCGTGACAAGGAAGTGAAAGCCTTGTGTGCAAACCATGCCGTGCCCTGGTTTGAATTCCCCAACAATGCGGTGGTGCGCAAACTTGAAAATCGCGATGAATGGGGCAAGCTTTGGCTTGAAACCATGCGCAAACCAGTACTTCCTGCGCCAGAGTTTTCAGAATTACCTCAGACCACTTGGTTTGATTTCCCGCAGAACTTGCAGCAGCAACTAGAAGCCAATGGTTTGCCCTGTGTGCAATTGAACTGTTCACTTTGGCCGCAATGGGCTCAATATGTGCATTTTTACCCCAAACATTTAACGGACAAAACCCTGCGTCAGCAGGGTGGCAGGCAACAGGCACAACGCTGTTTGAGTGAGTTTTTGAGCGAACGCGGCATGAATTACCGCTTTGAAATGTCCAGCCCATTGAGCGCTGAATCAGCCTGCTCACGCCTGTCGCCTTACCTTGCTTTTGGTGTAATTTCCATTCGGGAAGTGCTGGAGGTGTTGGGCCAGGCGCGTCAGCAACTGGCAGAAAGCGATTTACCACCCAAAGCACAAACACAGTGGAAGCAATCCCTGAAGTCGTTCGAGAGCCGTTTGCATTGGCATTGCCACTTCATTCAAAAACTGGAAAGCGAACCCGAGCTTGAATTTCGATCAGCTCACCGTGGGTTGAATGCCATGCGCAATTTCTCCGAGCTTAGCCCGGAGGAAAATCAAAAAGCACTGGCGTGGATAGAAGGGCGTACCGGTTTTCCAATGGTAGATGCCTGCATGCGAATGTTGCGCGCCACGGGTTGGGTTAACTTCCGCATGCGTGCCATGCTTGTGGCATTTGCGTCTTACCAACTCTGGCTGGATTGGCGACACACGGCGCCCATGTTGGCGCGTGAATTTCTCGACTACGAGCCTGGCATTCACTACCCGCAATTCCAAATGCAGTCGGGCGTCACAGGCATCAACACCTTGCGCATTTACAACCCGGTGAAACAAGCCAAAGATCACGATCCCAATGGGGTGTTCATCAGGCGCTGGATACCAGAGCTGAAAAACATCCCTAATCCATGGATAGGGGAGCCCTGGAATACACCTCAACTCATTCAGCAAGAGTGCGGATGCGTGATAGGGGTGGACTACCCTTGGCCGGTAGTGGACCCTGACACAGCCATTTCGAAAGCGCGTTCCAACATTACAGAGTTCAGGCACCGCAAGGGTTTTGTTGAAGAATCAAAGCGTGTGTATGAAAAACACGGCTCAAGAAACCCAAACCGCAATGGCAATAACCGCGGCAGCCCACGACCTCGCAACAACAAACAACCCGACGAGCCCGAGATAGCAACCGATTCTCAGCAAAGTTTGTTTTGAACCAGCGTGTTGAAGGTGCAAACTTAGTAAATTGGGGAACCCAAATTCAATTGCTGCAGTATCGTAGTTGAAATTTCTTCAATGGACTTGCTGGTCGAGCTAAGCCAACTGATTCCCTCCCGACGCATCATGAACTCTGCCGCCTTGATCTCTTGCCTGCAATTTTCAAGTGAGGCGTATTTGCTGCCCGGGCGGCGTTCGTTGCGTATTTCGCTCAAGCGTTCTGGCGAAATGGACAGTCCAAAAATCTTGTCTTTGAAAGGGGGCAGGGCGGCGGGCAACTCACCACGCTCGAAGTCCTCTGGAATCAATGGGTAATTGGCGGCCTTGATACCGTATTGCATGGCCAGGTAAAGGCTTGTTGGGGTTTTACCCGAGCGGGAAACACCCACCAAAATAACATCGGCTGCCTGTAGGTCTTTGTGAGTTTGACCGTCGTCATGCGCCAGTGTGTAGTTAATCGCTTCAATTCGGTTTTTGTACTGCTCGTTGTCCGCAATGGTGTGCGACCTGCCAATGCGATGTGTGCTTTTGATGTCCAGTTCTTTTTCCAAGGGTTCCACAAAGGTGAGGAACAAATCCATGAACACGCCATCAGCCTGCTTCACCACATCGTTGATTACGGTGTTCACCAGGGTGCTGAACACAATGGGTTTCTGGCCATCGTATTTCGCGATGTCATTGATCTTTTGTCGAGCTGAAATTGCCTTCACTTCTGAATCAATAAAGGGAATGCGAATTTGCTTGAAACGTATGCCTTCAAATTGGGACAACACCGAGTGGCCGAGGGTTTCCGCCGTAATGCCTGTGCCGTCTGACACAAAAACCACGGTGCGTTCCTGGCTTACATTTTCTGACATGAATCAATCCTGTGTGTATCGGTGGCAAAAGGTCGGGTTACAGTTACAATCATAAAAAGAAATCAGGGGAAATAGTCGATGCGCGTGCACCCAAATCGCCGCATTCACTATTTCTTTTGAACTACAAGGTGAATCAATGTCAACAAATCAAGGAGTTAGCCCAACAGCTCTTGTTGCGCCATTCGAGAAGCTTCGAATGGAAGATGTAGAAACTGTCGGTGGTAAAAACTCGTCTTTGGGTGAAATGATCTCCCAATTGGCCGAAACTGGTGTGCGAGTGCCTGGCGGCTTTGCCACCACAGCCCATGCCTTCCGTGAATTCCTGAAAGCCAACAATCTGGTTGAGCGTATCAACGCCAAGCTCGATGCCCTGAATGTGGACGATGTTCGCGCACTGACCCAAGCCGGTGCCGAAATTCGCCAGTGGGTAATTGATGCGCCACTGCCTGCCGATCTGGAAAAAGAAATTCGCGATTCTTACACCACCATGATGGCCCAAAGTGGTGGCGATATTTCAGTGGCGGTTCGCTCCTCAGCCACCGCAGAAGACTTGCCAGACGCTTCCTTTGCAGGGCAGCAAGAATCTTTCCTGAACGTCACCGGCATTGATGATGTGCTTGAGAAAATCAAGGAAGTGTTCGCATCGCTGTACAACGATCGCGCCATTTCTTACCGCGTACACAAGGGATTTGCGCACGCGGACGTTGCTTTGAGCGCGGGCGTGCAGCGTATGGTTCGCTCTGACAAAGCGGCTTCTGGTGTCATGTTTACCATGGACACTGAAAGTGGATTTGATCAAGTGGTGTTCATCACTTCCAGCTACGGATTGGGTGAAACCGTAGTGCAAGGCGCAGTGAACCCCGATGAGTTCTACGTATTCAAGCCCACATTGGCTGCGGGAAAGTACCCCATCATTCGCCGTCAAATTGGATCCAAATTGATCAAGATGGAATTTGATGCGCTGAAGGAAAGCGGGAAAAGCGTGCGCACCGTCGATGTACCCGCCGAGCAGCGCAACCGATATTCATTGAATGACGAGGATGTGATCGAACTGGCAAAGTACGCCATGATTATCGAGAAGCATTATGGCCGCCCTATGGACATTGAGTGGGGCAAAGACGGTATTGATGGCAAGCTGTATATTTTGCAAGCCCGCCCCGAAACCGTGAACTCGCAAAAAGACAACGACGTGCAGTTGCGTTACAAGCTTAAGGGCAATTCGGCGATTCTGAGTTCAGGCCGAGCCATCGGCCAGAAGATTGGTGCAGGTTCCGTGCGGGTAATCAATGATTCCTCTGAGATGGACCGTGTACAAGCCGGCGATATCTTGGTGACCGACATGACCGACCCCAATTGGGAACCGGTGATGAAGCGGGCAGCAGCCATTGTCACCAACCGCGGTGGCCGTACTTGCCACGCCGCGATCATTGCCCGCGAACTGGGCATTCCCGCTGTGGTGGGTTGTGGCGATGCCACTGAAAAACTGAAAGAAGGCATGCTGGTTACAGTAAGCTGTTCGGAAGGCGACACAGGCTACATCTATGATGGCTTGCTGGAAACAGAAGTCAGCGAAGTCAAGCGCGGCGCGTTGCCTGAAATTCCCGTGAAAATCATGATGAACGTGGGCAACCCTCAATTGGCCTTTGAGTTTTGCCAATTGCCCAACAAGGGCGTTGGCTTGGCACGCCTGGAATTCATTATCAACAATGCAATCGGCATTCACCCGAAAGCCATTCTTGATTATCCGAACGTGGATGCCGATTTGAAGAAAGCCGTGGAAAGTGTGGCGCGTGGCCATGCAAGCCCGGTCGCATTTTTTGTGGACAAATTGGCTGAGGGAGTGGCCACAATCGCGGCTGCTTTCTACCCAAAGCCGGTTATTGTTCGCATGTCCGATTTCAAGTCCAATGAATACCGCAAGCTGATCGGTGGCAGCCGCTACGAACCCGAAGAAGAAAACCCGATGCTCGGTTTCCGCGGCGCGGCCCGATACATCTCCGAGGAATTTGCGGAGTGTTTCGAGATGGAATGTTTGGCCTTGAAACGTGTTCGCGAGCAAATGGGCCTGGACAATGTTCAAATCATGATCCCGTTTGTACGCACATTGAACCAGGCAGCCAAGGTAGTTGACCTGCTGGGCCGCAACGGTTTAAAGCGTGGCGAAAATGGCCTGAAAGTGGTGATGATGTGCGAAGTGCCTTCCAATGCCGTGTTGGCAGATCAGTTCCTGGAGTACTTTGATGGCTTCTCGATTGGCTCCAACGACCTGACCCAGCTTACCTTGGGCCTGGACCGGGATTCAGGGCTGGATATTTTGGCCGCTGATTTCGACGAACGCGACCCTGCCGTGCGTGCCCTGTTGAGCAAAGCCATTGAGGCCTGTAAAGCCAAAGGAAAATACGTGGGAATTTGCGGGCAAGGGCCTTCAGACCACCCCGACTTTGCCTTGTGGCTGGCTGGTGAAGGAATTGAATCCATTTCGCTGAATCCTGACACGGTGATTGACACCTGGCAGAAACTGGCCGACAGGTTCAACAAAAAGTAAAAAGGAGTCACACCATTGAGCAATTTGTCACTGTGGTTGGTATTGGCGGGTATCTTGTTGATTGCCGAAATGACCACGGGTACGTTTTACCTGCTCATGGTGTCCCTGGGGGCGGCCATCGGTGCATTGATGGCCTACCTCGGTTACGGTCTTGAAATTCAAATTGGCGCAGCAGCCGTGTTTGCAGTGGCTGGCAGCCTTCTTCTTCGCAACCGTTCGGTCAAACGAAGCAACACAGACAAACAACACGATGTGCTCGACATTGGCAACAAACTTGAAATTCCAAGCTGGAATGCGGGTGGGCGCGCCAATGTGCAATACCGTGGAGCCACTTGGGCAGCGGAGAGCACCGACAGCACGCCTGTAACGGGCCTGCATCAAATTGTCGATGTACAGGGCAATGTCCTGAAAGTCAAAAGCGTATCGACACACGCATAATCGGCGTGGCCTTGTTCCAAGGTTAGCCAATCAAAGGAGAAAATTCATGGAAGTTTCAATTGTCATATTGATTCTGGCGATTGTGTTTGTCAGCCAGGCGCTGCGCATAGTGCCGCAGCAAAGTGCATGGGTGGTAGAGCGTTTGGGAAAATACGACCGCACCTTGCAGGCTGGCTTGAATTTTCTTGTGCCCTTCATTGAGCGGGTTTCGTACAAGCACTCCCTGAAAGAAATTCCCTTGGATGTACCCAGCCAGGTGTGTATTACCAAGGACAACACCCAACTTCAGGTTGATGGCATTTTGTATTTTCAGGTGACTGACGCGATGCGGGCCAGCTACGGTTCAAGCGACTACATCAGCGCCATTACCCAACTTGCGCAAACCACCTTGCGATCGATTATTGGCCGCATGGAGCTCGACAAAACTTTTGAAGAGCGCGACATGATCAACGCGGCGATTGTAAATGCTTTGGATGAAGCGGCGCTGAACTGGGGCGTTAAGGTATTACGATATGAAATCAAAGACTTGACGCCACCTCGTGAGATTTTACTTTCAATGCAGGCGCAAATTACAGCCGAACGGGAAAAGCGCGCCCTGATTGCTGCGTCAGAGGGGCGCAAACAAGAGCAGATCAACATTGCCAATGGTGAACGGGAATCTGCAATTGCCCGCTCCGAGGGTGACCGGATTGCCGCCATCAACCGCGCCCAGGGTGAAGCCGGTGCAATCAGGGAAATTGCCGAAGCCACCGCCGACGCCTTGCGAAAAGTAGCCGCAGCGGTAGCCGAGCCAGGTGGAATGGAGGCAGTGAACCTGAAAGTGGCCGAACAATACATTGAAGCATTTTCAGGCGTAGCCAAGGCTGGCAATACCCTGATATTGCCTGGCGACCTGTCCAACATGGGTTCCATGGTGGCAGCAGCGATGCAGGTGGTGAAGCAGGGCAAATAAGATAAGTCTTGGCAGTTGGCGGAACCTGATGGGCTTTGTTGGACACAGAAACAGGTAACAATCCCATTGATAAACCCTTCAAGTGCACATGAAAGACACCGCCAGCCTAAGCCTTACCCTGGACAAGCTTTTAATCAAACGCGCCAGGGTGGCAGCCGCGAAAATTGGAGCCCCACTCAACACAGTGGTTAGCCAACAACTTCAGGCCTTTTTGGATTCTTTCGAGCAATCTGAAGCCTTGGGCAATCAGAATTTTACGATCCTGGCAGAGTTTTCAATCGGCGTCCGCTCAGCGAATGACGCCATGAAAGCCCTTTCAATTCGCTCCCCCGCTGAGTTGAACAGGCTTTTGGCAGTGGCGAAGCTGCCAAAACCCACCGTGTCAGAACACGAAATTAGCCGCATGGTCGAGGCCCTTAAAACACTCTCCAGCGGCAGTGAAACATGAGAAAACAGGCGATGCATGTTGTGCTGATTCCTGACAGCGGAACGCTTTTGCAACTGCACCGAGAACTGCGGCTGGAATCGCTATTCTCCAGCTTCGCAACGCTTGCCATTACCGATGCGTCGGTTCACGAATTACTTCGCTTTTGCAAAAACGAAGGCCAAGAAATTGCAATGTGGATCAAAAATAACCACGTCGCGATATTGGAAACCCGAGCGTTCAACAATGGGTGTAATGAGGTTTTTGCTCAGCCGAATTGTCTATATGGCTTGGTTGCCGACATTGGCTTGCAAGAAATCATGAATGAAACCAATTTGTCAGGTGGGAACACCCAAGTAATTTTCTTGCTTGACGAACACAAATGTGCAGCCAAAAATACATTTCTGTATGGTTCTTTTTGCACTGGGGTTACGCTTCTTGCGTATCAAAGGTTCCTCGAGAGCAGCCAGCCCTGCCCAATACAGGCTACCCAACCAAGCCGCCTGGAAAATGCCGATGAATCAACGGTGAAAACTCATAAGCCTGTTGAGCCGCCGAACACCCAACGTTTTCAAGCAAGTTCACCAGAGAGGGAGCCGGGCAGGTTTTACCTGAACTCGACCATGCTTGCAAATCCCAAACTTGTGGAAAGAAAACTTCGGGATATGGCGAATCAAACTGTAAACATTGGCCTTAAGGCGATTGATAAAATCAAGGCAAGCCGATCGAACGAACCGAATAAACCAGCCTTGTCTGCGATTGAAAAATTCAGAAGAAGTCTGATGTGAACAGCGCAGAATCTCTCAGGTACGGTGAATCTTCATCAACCGTTCCTGCTCTCGCTTCCAGTCCTTGTCCTTCAGGGTATCCCGTTTGTCATGCTGCTTTTTACCCTTGGCAAGGGCCATGTCTACTTTCACCCGGCCATTTTTGAAATGCAGGTTCAGCGGCACCAGTGAATAACCTTTTTGTTCTACTTTACCAATCAAGCGGTTAATTTCTTTTTTGTGCATCAACAACTTGCGTGTGCGGGTGTTCACCGGGTTGACATGGGTAGATGCACTGGTCAGTGGCGAAATATGGCAGTTCAGCAGCCACAGTTCGCCGTTGCGAACCACGATGTGGCTTTCCTTGATTTGAACACGACCATCGCGAATGGATTTGACTTCCCAGCCTTCCAACACAATACCCGCCTCGTACTTCTCTTCAATGAAGTAATCAAAACCTGCTTTTTTGTTGTCAATAATGCTCATGAATTCGGTGAAAACGTCCTTTGGGTGCGGCGTAGCGTGAAAAACGCTAAAATAGAGAGTTTAATCCTTTCTCCGAGCGGGAAACAAACCCTTCAGCATTCATGGCCATTGTAGAAAAGTCCGTGTTGGTTCATTTTTCCACGCAACAAATGTTCGATTTGGTGCGGGCGGTGGCCGATTATCCCCAGTTTTTGCCGTGGTGCGGTGCCGGAAGTGTTGAGCCTGTTGGCGCCAACATTGAAAAAGCGACCGTAGAAATTGCGTTCAAGGGTGTCAAACAAAGCTTTTGCACAATGAACAAACTGACACCACACGAGGAAATCCACATGACCTTGGTGGAAGGTCCGTTTACCCATCTTGAGGGCACCTGGCATTTCATTGAACTGACGCCCGAAGCCTGTAAGGTTCATTTCAAACTGGCCTACGAGTTTTCAAGCAAGGTACTGGAGCAATTGGTGGGGCCGGTGTTCACCAGCCTTGCCAACAGTTTCGTGGATTCCTTCATTAAACGTGCAGAGTCGTTACACAGCACCGGGGCAGGGCAGTGATGCTTGTTCACTGGCTTGAACTTGGCCCAGCCGACGGCGGTGTGCTTGTATCAATGCCCAAGCCATTGAATGTGCCCGAAAAAACCACGGTGGAGCAGGCACTTCAGGCCATTGGCTTGAGCAGTGAACGCATTGCATTGTTACTCAAGGAACGCGCAGTGGCGGTGTATGGCCTTTACGCCACCGAGGGCATGCTGCTTCACCCGGGCGATCGCATTGAAATTCTGGATGGGCTTAGCTTCGACCCAATGGAAAGTCGCCGCAGGCGTGCCCAACACAAGGTGCTGACAAAACGCCAGAAAGAATTGGCGAAATACGAGCGGCGAAGCCGCAAGCAATCAAAAACCGTCCCTTAAAACTTAAATTCCCCGGTTTTTCTGTTTGTAAACCAAAACAGGCATGCTGGGTATCCTTTATAATTCGCTTTTGCGCAAGGAGAAATTGCATGCGTGTCACGCAGAAAGCGTTAACGTTTGATGATGTATTGCTGGTTCCTGCGTTCTCAGACGTTCTTCCCAAAGACACATCCCTGTCTACCCAACTGACCCGAAACATCAGCCTGAACATTCCTCTGGTGTCTGCCGCCATGGACACGGTGACTGAAGCCAGGTTGGCCATTGCCATGGCACAGGAAGGTGGTATCGGTATTGTTCACAAGAACCTGACAGCAACGCAGCAAGCGGCCGAGGTGGCCAAAGTAAAACGCCATGAGTCTGGCGTGCTTCGCGACCCGATCACGATCGAGCCTGAACTCACCGTTCGCCAGGTCATTGCTCTTACACAGCAACACAAAATTTCGGGCCTGCCTGTTGTCAAGAATGGCAAGGTGGTTGGCATTGTCACGAACCGCGACCTGCGTTTCGAAACCAAACTGGACCAGCCTGTTTCCAACGTCATGACCCCACGAGAGCGTTTGGTCACCGTATCCGAAGACGACAGCCTGGAGCAGGCCAAAGCCTTGATGCACAAGCACCGCCTGGAGCGCGTGTTGGTGATGGGTGCAGACAACGCGCTGAAAGGCTTGATTACTGTTAAGGACATCCAAAAAGCCACGGAACACCCGTGGGCCAGCAAAGACATTCACGGGAAATTGCGCGTAGGTGCAGCCGTGGGCGTGGGCGATGGCACTGAAGAACGTGTTGAAAAGCTGGTGGCTGCTGGCGTGGACGTAATCGTTGTTGATACAGCCCACGGCCACAGCAAAGGCGTGTTGGACCGCGTACGCTGGGTAAAGCAAAACTACCCACAGGTGGATGTAATTGGCGGCAACATTGCTACGGCCAGCGCTGCGTTGGCCTTGATGGAGCATGGCGCAGACGGCGTGAAAGTGGGTATTGGTCCAGGTTCAATTTGTACCACGCGTATTGTGGCTGGCGTGGGTGTTCCCCAAATCAGCGCAATTGCCAATGTGGCCAAGGCCCTGAAGGGCACTGGTGTGCCTGTGATTGCAGATGGTGGCATTCGTTATTCCGGTGACATTTCCAAGGCTCTGGCAGCCGGTGCAAGCGCCGCCATGATGGGCGGCATGTTTGCCGGCACTGAAGAAGCGCCAGGTGAAGTCGTTTTGTTCCAGGGCCGCAGCTACAAGGCTTACCGCGGTATGGGCTCCTTGGGCGCCATGACACAGGGGTCTGCGGACCGCTACTTCCAGGACCCGGCCAACAATGCCGACAAACTGGTACCCGAGGGTATTGAAGGCCGGGTGCCCTACAAAGGCTCCGTGCTGTCCATCATTTTCCAGTTGGTAGGCGGTGTCCGTTCTTCCATGGGTTATGTCGGCTGCCGTTCAATTTCTGAAATGCACGAAAAAGCAGAGTTCGTTGAAATTTCATCTGCGGGCATTCGGGAATCACATGTACACGATGTTCAAATTACCAAAGAAGCACCGAACTACCATGTCGATTGACAAGGCCTGAATACAGCGAAGCCGCCATGCAAAAACCTGACATTCCACACAACGAAGAAGAAAGAACACGGGCAATCCAGAATTTGGGAATGATTTATTCCCCCTCCGAGGCCCGGTTTGATCGAATCACGCGTTTGGTTTGTCGGCACTTTGACATTGATACGGCGCTGGTCACCATTGTTTACAAAGAAATTCAATGGTTCAAATCGCTTCAAGGCCTGAATGCATGCTCCACAGACAGAGAGGTGTCTTTCTGTGGACATGCCATTCTCAGTGATGAACCTTTGATTGTTGAAAATGCGCTGCTGGACCCCCGATTCATGGACAACCCTTTGGTTGTCGACGGACCAAGAATACGGTTTTATGCAGGTCAGCCCGTTCGGGATGCATTCGGTATCACGATCGGTACGCTTTGCGTGATCGACAGCGTTCCCCGCGCATTCTCCCAGGAAGACAGGCAGGATCTACGAGATTTCGCGCGCCTGGTTGAAGTAGAGCTGGCCAAGCCGATAGAGGACAATGTCGTGAGCCGGTTTGTGCGTTCTTTGAACGAAAATCAAAGGTCTTTGCTGATTGATCCAATCGTAGGCTCTTGGAACAGACGCGGATTTGAAGCACTGCTGGACAAAGAACTCGAATATGCCTTGCACAAGGGAGAAGACCTTTCCTTGCTGCATGTGAAACTCAGTTCATTTGATTTGATTTTGAACAGGTTTGGTCACGATCGCATTGTTGATTTCACCAAGTTCACTGCGTCCATTATTCGAGACATGTTGCCCAATGGCTCAAGTGTTGGATCCCTAGGGGCAGATGCCTTCGTGGCTGTGTGTTCGGGCATGACCAATTCGGAGGTGGCACGTTTGCTGGAACAGCTGAAAGCCCGTTTTGGTGAAACCACGCTCGAAACCCATGGCGTGAAAGCTCTGGTTGATGTGGACATCAACTTTCTCAGCCTGTCAGGCGACGAACTTCAATGCACGGCAGTGCAAGCAGTGGATCGCCTGTTAAGTCTTAGTTAAGCATCGGCCAAGCCCTGCGCAACATTGCCTTGGGCCAATTACCTTTAATACATTCAAAGAACGCTTCATGAATCATCAGAAAATTTTGGTACTCGACTTCGGGTCACAGGTCACACAACTCATTGCCCGACGCGTACGTGAGTGCGGCGTTTTCTGCGAAATTTTGCCCTGCGACGTAGACCCGGAACGCATCAAGGAATACGGGGCATCCGGCATTGTTTTGTCGGGTAGCCACCAGTCTGCTTATGAAGAAAGCACCGACAGGGCGCCCGAGTTGGCGTTTAATCTTGGCGTACCAGTGCTGGGCATTTGCTACGGCATGCAAACCATGGCCATGCAACTTGGCGGCAAAGTCGAAGCGGGTACGGTTCGGGAATTTGGTCATGCCCAAATTCGGGCCCATGGCCACACAAAACTGTTTGATGGCATTCAAGACGAAACCAACGAACATGGCCATGGCCTGTTGAATGTTTGGATGAGCCACGGTGACAAGGTGACCGAGCTTCCACCCAACTTCAAGTTGATGGCTTCTACACCCTCGTGCCCAATTGCCGGCATGGCCGATGAAGCACGCGGTTTCTATGCCGTGCAATTTCACCCTGAGGTAACGCACACCAAAAAAGGCAAGGAAATACTGGCACGCTTTGTACGCGACATTTGCGGTTGCAAAGGTGACTGGTCCATGCCAAGTTTTGTGGATGAAGCGGTTGAAAGAATTCGTGCCCAGGTCGGCACTGATGAAGTTATTTTGGGCCTTTCGGGTGGCGTTGATTCTTCCGTGGCAGCTGCATTGATTCACAAGGCAATTGGTGATCAGCTTACCTGCGTGTTTGTGGACCATGGCTTGCTTCGTTTCAAGGAAGGCGAGCAGGTTATGGAAACATTCGCCAAACATTTGGGTGTGCGTGTTGTGCATGTGAACGCCACAGAAGAATTCATGGGGCAGCTGAAAGGCGTCACCGACCCCGAGGCCAAACGCAAAATTATTGGTAAAGCATTCGTGGATGTATTCCAGCGCGAGGCTGGCATGCGTGCCAACGCCAAGTGGCTTGCACAGGGCACTATTTACCCCGACGTGATTGAATCAGCTGGCGCAAAAACAGGCAAAGCCACCAGCATCAAAAGCCACCACAACGTGGGCGGCTTGCCCGATACGCTGAACCTGAAATTGCTGGAGCCCCTGCGTGATTTGTTCAAGGACGAAGTGCGTAAACTTGGCGTTGAACTTGGCCTTGACCCTGAAATGGTTTACCGCCACCCATTCCCCGGGCCGGGCTTGGGTGTTCGAATTCTTGGCGAGGTGAAAGCCGAGTATGCTGAAATTTTGCAGCGTGCCGATGCCGTATTCATCGAAGAATTGCGCAACACCAAAGCCACAGCCAAAGACGCAGCGGCTGAGCTTTGCACCGAGGAACAAATTGGAAAAAGCTGGTACGACCTCACCAGCCAGGCTTTTGCAGTGTTCTTGCCAGTGAAATCGGTGGGGGTGATGGGCGATGGCCGCACCTACGAATATGTGGTGGCCATTCGCGCCGTACAAACCCAAGACTTCATGACAGCACACTGGGCACACCTGCCTTATTCATTGTTGGGCCGTATCTCCAATCGTATTATTAACGAGGTAAAAGGTGTGAACCGGGTGGTGTACGATGTATCGGGCAAGCCGCCTGCGACCATTGAATGGGAATAGGCCGATAAAGCAAATCCCGTCACTTACCCCAGCCTTACAGAAGAGCCCGCAAATGCGGGCTTTTTTGCATTCAGGGGGTGAGGTTTGCCCTAATTCCCGAATGAAAACACACATGCCACCATCATTGGCGATATCTAACTATCGGCGCAGCCCGGCACCGGTTGGCACAACGACAATGACAACATGGAGAACCCATGGCAGAAGTAGTGTTGGAGACAAGGGCGCTGACCAAGGAATTCAAGGGATTCACTGCGGTCAGCGATGTGAATTTGAAAGTACAGCGGGGCCATATCCACGCGTTGATCGGCCCCAACGGCGCAGGTAAAACGACCTGTTTCAATTTGTTGACGAAATTTTTAACGCCCACATCAGGCCAAATTTTGTTCAACGGCAAAGACATCACCAGTGCAAAGCCAGCCCAAATCGCCCGGCAAGGCATTATTCGATCGTTTCAAATTTCCGCAGTATTCCCACACCTCACTGTGCTTGAAAATGTACGCATCGGCTTGCAACGCCCATTGGGTAATTCGTTTCATTTCTGGAAAAGTGAGAAAAAACTCTCGGTGCTGAATGACAAGGCCATGGCTTTGCTTGCGCTGGTTGACCTGGAAAGCTTTGCCGACACCCTGACCGTAGACTTGCCTTACGGCAGAAAACGTGCACTTGAAATTGCAACCACATTGGGCATGGAACCTGAATTAATGCTGCTGGATGAGCCAACCCAGGGCATGGGCCACGAAGACGTGGACCGCGTTACCCAATTAATCAAGAAGGTTTCCGCTGGCCGAACCATTTTGATGGTTGAACACAATATGAATGTGGTGGCGGGTATCAGCGACCGCATCTCGGTGCTACAACGCGGCGCAGTGCTGGCCGAAGGAAGCTACGACGAGGTTTCGCGCAACCCCGAGGTGATGGAGGCCTACATGGGCTCCACCACTGGAGTTCTGGAGGGTGCGCACTGATGAGTAATGCATCGACAAACACTGCGCTTGAAATCGCCGGGCTTAACGCTTGGTATGGCGAATCACACATTTTGCACAACCTGAACCTGACTGTTAAAACAGGTGAGGTGGTAACACTTCTGGGGCGAAATGGCGCAGGGCGCACCAGCACCCTGCGTGCCATCATGGGTTTGACTGGTTCAAGAAAAGGGTCAATCAAAATCAATGGCACCGAGGCGATTAACATGCCCACCCACAAAATTGCCCACTTGGGTGTGGGTTACTGCCCGGAAGAACGGGGCATATTCTCTTCCCTGTCTGCCGAAGAAAACCTGATGCTGCCACCCTTTGTTTCAAAAACCGACAAAGGCATGAGCGTGGCAGAAATTTACGAGATGTTCCCCAACCTGGCCGAACGCAAAAAAAGCCAGGGCACGCGTTTGTCAGGTGGTGAACAGCAAATGTTGGCCGTTGCGCGCATTCTGAGAACTGGCGCCAAACTCTTGCTGCTGGATGAAATTTCTGAGGGGCTTGCGCCTGTTATTGTTCAAGCCCTGGCCAAGATGATTACCACCCTGAAATCGAAGGGCTACACCATTGTGATGGTGGAACAGAATTTCCGTTTTGCAGCCCCACTGGCCGACCGGTTTTACGTGGTGGAACACGGCCAAATTGTGGAGGCTTTTGCTTCCTCGGAACTCGATGAAAAAATGCCCGTGCTGCATTCGCTGCTGGGCGTATAAAAAACCAACCTTTCAAGGGATTGGACTTAAACCAAAGGAGATGATGATGAAATTAAAACCAATCGCAACTGGACTGACCGCACTTTTTGCATTCGCTGCCGGCTCAGCACAGGCACAAATTTCCAACGACACCATCAAGATTGGTGTCATCACCGACATGTCTGGCCTGTATGCCGACATTGACGGGCCTGGTGGTGTCGAGGCTGTAAAAATGGCGATCGCTGATTTTGGCGGCACCTTGAACGGCAAGAAAATCGAACTGGTGTTTGCTGATCACCAAAACAAGGCTGACATTGCAGCCAGCAAGGCACGCGAGTGGTTTGACACTGAAGGTGTCGACATGCTGATTTCAGGTACCAACTCCGGCACGGCTTTGGCCATGGCCAAAGTGGCCGATGAAAAGAAAAAGCCTAACTTTGTAATTGGTGCTGGTACCGCCCGCATTACCAATGAAGAATGCAACCCTTACAGCATTCACTATGCCTATGACACGGTAGCAATGGCCAAAGGCACTGGTTCAGCTGTAACCAAGCAGGGCGGCAAAACATGGTATTTCCTGACCGCGGACTACGCCTTTGGCACCTCACTTGAAACCGATACCACCGCAGTGGTAAAGGCCAGTGGCGGCACTGTAAAGGGCGCCGTTCGTCACCCATTGTCAGCATCTGACTTTTCCAGTTTCATGCTCCAAGCGCAAGCCTCGGGTGCACAAATTCTGGGCCTGGCCAACGCCGGTGGTGACACAGTCAACTCCATCAAGGCGGCCAATGAATTTGGAGTTACAGGCAGCATGAAGCTTGCCGGTTTGCTGATGTTCATCAATGACGTACACGCTTTGGGATTGGGCCAAACCAAGGGCATGTACCTCACCGACAGCTGGTATTGGGATCAAAACGACGAAACCCGCAAGTGGTCCAAACGCTTCTTCGACAAAATGAAGAAAATGCCCAGCAGCCTGCACGCAGCCGATTACTCGGCAACCCTGCAATACCTGAATGCTGTGAAAGCTGCGGGTACGGATGATGGCGCCAAAGTGATGGAAGCGCTGCGCAAACAAAAGGTGAACGATATGTATGCCAAAAATGGCTACTACCGTGCCGACGGCAGCATGATTCACGACATGTTCCTGATGCAGGTGAAAGACCCCAAGGAGTCCAAAAAGCCCTGGGACTACCTGAAGGTTGTCCAAGCCATTCCAGGCGAACAGGCTTTCACCACCAAAGCTGAGACCAAGTGCGCTTTGTGGAAGTGATGCATTAAAACCAAAACAAGACCAATGCCCCTGAGGTTTAACCACCCAGGGGCTTTGCGGGACACGTACTCATGGAAATTTTTGGAATTCCCTTGCAGGCCTTTCTTGGGCAGTTACTGCTTGGCCTGGTGAATGGCTCGTTTTATGCCATGTTGTCACTGGGTCTTGCTGTTATTTTTGGCTTGCTCAATGTGATCAACTTTGCCCACGGCGCGCTGTACATGATGGGCGCGTTTTTCGCCTGGATGGGCATGGCCTATTTCAACCTGAATTATTGGGTGATGCTGCTGCTTGCCCCCTTGTTGGTGGGCGCCTTCGGGATACTGATTGAAAAAACAATGTTGCGCTGGCTTTACAAGCTTGACCACTTGTATGGCTTGTTGCTGACCTTCGGCATTACCTTGATGCTGGAAGGAATATTCCGCTCGATTTATGGTGTTTCCGGTCAACCCTATTCAGTGCCAGAAGCCTTGCAGGGTGCGACCAACCTGGGCTTCATGATTCTGCCCAACTACCGCGCCTGGGTCGTGGTGGCCTCGCTGGTGGTTTGTTTTGCCACCTGGATCATGATTGAAAAAACAAAGCTGGGAGCCTTGCTTCGTGCGGGTACTGAAAACCCGCGACTGGTGGAGGCCTTTGGCATCAACGTGCCCTTGATGGTGACGCTGACCTACGGCTTTGGTGTGGCACTTGCTGCATTCGCGGGTGTACTGGCTGCGCCGGTTATTCAAATTTCACCGTTGATGGGCTCTAACCTCATCATCACTGTGTTTGCGGTAGTGGTGATTGGTGGAATGGGATCTATTCTGGGTTCAATCATTACCGGGCTCACCTTGGGCATTGTGGAAGGATTGACCCGTGTGTTTTATCCAGAATTGTCAGCCACAGTGGTGTTCATCATCATGGCGATTGTGCTCATGATTCGCCCGGCCGGTTTATTCGGCCGCGAGAAATAAAGGGTTTGACACGATGAACAAAAATACAATTATCGCCATTGCAGCAATCATTCTCGCCCTGGCGGCACCGTTTTTCATGTACCCAGTGCTGCTGATGAAACTGCTGTGTTTTGCGCTGTTTGCATGTGCATTCAACCTGTTGATTGGCTACACCGGTTTGCTTTCCTTCGGACATGCCGCTTTTCTGGGTGGTGCGGGGTACATGGCCGGGTATGTTATACGAGACCTTGGTATGCCCTTTGAGCTTGGTTTGCTGGCGGGCGTGGCATTTGCAGCGCTTATTGGTTTAATCATGGGTGCTTTGGCCATACGACGGCAGGGCATTTACTTCACCATGATTACGCTGGCACTGGCACAAATGCTGTATTTCATCTTTTTACAAGCGCCATTTACTGGCGGTGAAGATGGTTTACAGGGCATACCGCGCGGCACCTTGTTCGGTGTTGTCGACCTTAGTAACGACTTGACACTTTACTTCGTGGTATTGGCCATTTGCATCGCAGGCTACGCCCTGATTGTTCGCACTGTGCATTCGCCCTTCGGGCAGGTTCTCAAGGCGATCAAGGAAAATGAACCACGCGCAATATCACTGGGTTATGACGTGGACAAATACAAGTTGCTGGTGTTTGTTTTGTCAGCTGCATTGTCGGGTTTGGCAGGTGCAACAAAAGCCTCGGTGCTTGGCTTTGAAACATTGACCGATGTGCACTGGACGATGTCTGGCCTGGTGGTGCTGATGACCTTGGTGGGTGGCTTGGGCACTCTTGCAGGCCCAATTGTGGGTGCCATCGTGATCATCGCCCTGGAAAACCGCATTGGTGAATTTGGCACCTGGATGGCGGTGACAACCGACATTGCCTGGTTCCGCTCACTGGGGGAGCAGGTCACAATTGTGACTGGCTTCATTTTCATTGTGGTTGTGCTGGCCTTCCGGCGCGGAATTGTTGGGGAAATTATTGCGTGGAACCAACGCAGATTGCTGAAGGCGGGTCAGTAAACTGAAGCTGCCCACAGACCAAGAACCCGGCCTGGTGCCGGGTTTTTTTATGTCAAACTGAGAACACTTTATTCGGCTTACTTTGAAAACCATGCAAACCAGCAAGCTGTCCGAGAAATTTTCGATACTGGCGCACCACGGCCAGCCCGAAGACATGCCATGGATGGAACTTGCGTTGCAGCAAGCAAGGCTTGCTGCACAGGCCGGCGAAGTGCCGATTGGCGCGGTCGTGGTAATCGATGGCAAAGCCATTGCCCACGCACACAATGCGCCCGTAACACTCAACGATGCCTGCGCTCATGCCGAGATTCAGGCGATTCGACATGCCTGCCAGGCAGTTGGCAATTACCGCTTGGGTGCACAGGCCACCCTGTACGTCACACTACAACCCTGCCTGATGTGCGTTGGTGCAATTTTGCATGCGCGCATAGGCCGCGTGGTGGTGGGTTGTGCACAATCACGCTACAACGGGGATTTAAAACAATCCTTGTCAGTGTTCGAGCAAGCGCAAGCATGGCACCCCTGTGTTTTTGAAACAGGTTGCATGGCACAGGAAAGCGAAGAATTGCTGGGTAATTTTTTTAAAGTGCGCCGCAAACAAAGAGAAGAAACCGTTGCTGATTTGGCCAGCCTGATGCACCTGCCCAATGCCAACAAACAAACAATTGACCAACTTGCGCAACTTGGCTTTCACACTCCGCAAGATTTTCTGCAAACCGGGCTAGAGCAGGCAAGCAAGATATTGGCTGAGCAAAGCCGCGTGTTGAAAACGGGGCAGCACACACAACAGGCCGCCATTCTGGCCAGTTTGTGCGATTATTTCAACGGAGAACCCGTGCGTTCCTGGAAACAGTACCTGTGACATTACCTTTAAACCGGAATTGAATTGAACACCAAACCGCCCATTGCAACGAATCAGGCACTGAATCAGCTAGTCATGTTTTCGCCCAGTGGCGCACTGGTTGATGAAACATTGCTTGACCGGGCCTGCTACCATTTGAGCAATCAACATGGCTTCAATGTGATTGAAATGCCTGAAGCACGCCTGCGCACACAACGCTTCGCAGGCGGTGAAGCCACGCGCATGGCCAGTATTGAAAATGCATTTGCCATGAATACGCCCAGCCTGCTGATGGCCACCCGCGGGGGTTACGGCCTAAGCCGCTTGCTGCCGCTGTTGAATTTTCCGGAACTTGCCGCATTGCAGAATGCGAATGCGCACCTGTTGTGCGGCCACAGCGACATTACCAGCCTGCAATTGGCATTGCTGAACGCGGGGGCACAACCTGCCACATTGTTGCACGGGCCCATGGCTTGTTTCGATTTTGGGGCAGAGCAGGGCGCAGACCCGCTCACCCTTGAACACTTTTTGCGTGCGGTAGAAAAACAGGCAGTACATATTGAATGGCCTGTTGAATGTGTCGGACTGAGCACAGAACAACAAACCATTGCAATTGAAGGCCCGGTGTGGGGTGGCAACCTCACCTTGCTGTGCAGCCTTTTAGGAACGCCTTGGTTGCCCAGTGTACCTGGCGGTATTTTGGTGCTTGAGGATGTGAACGAGCCCGCCTACAAAATTGAGCGCATGCTGCTGCAATTGCTACACGCTGGTGTGTTGGCCCAGCAAAAGGCAATTGTGTTGGGTAATTTTTGTGAACCCAAACCCGGCACACACGACAATGGTTACAGCCTGCGCAGCGCCGCTGAATTTGTTCAAGACCAACTTAAACACGTACCCGTGTTGCTGAATTTTCCATTTGGTCACTGCACTCCCAAGGCTTGCTGGTTTCAGGGCGGGCAGGGCACCTTGACCATTACCGGCGGGCACGGCGAATTCAACGCGCGCCTGGTTCAAACCCTTCGCTAGTCGCAACGCTCCGAGCCCGCATTAAGCTGGCATTAAGCACACCCCAAGCCCGGGCATGTATAATGCCCCCTTCGTTAAAAATCACTGAATTTTCCAATACTTATGCTCACCGCAGCCAATATCACCATGCAGTTCGGCGCCAAGCCGCTTTTTGAAAACATCAATGCCAAATTTGGCGATGGCAACCGCTATGGTTTGATTGGCGCAAACGGCTGCGGAAAATCCACTTTCATGAAAATTCTGGGTGGCGACCTGGAGCCCAGCAGCGGCACTGTGGTCATCGAGCCCAATGTGCGCTTGGGCAAGCTAAGCCAGGATCAATTTGCGTTTGAAGAGTACCGCGTGCTGGATGTGGTCATGATGGGCCACAAGGAAATGTGGGCCGCGATGACAGAACGGGATGCCTTGTATGCCAACCCCGAAGCCACCGACGACGACTACATGCGCGCAGCCGACCTCGAAGCGGTGTATGCCGAATTCGGCGGCTACGAAGCCGAAGCCCGCGCGGGTGAGTTGCTGCTGGGTGCAGGTATTCCGCTTGAAAACCACAATGGCCCGATGAGTGAAATTGCCCCTGGCTGGAAGCTGCGGGTGCTACTGGCGCAAGCCCTGTTCTCAAAACCTGATGTGCTGTTGCTGGATGAACCCACCAACAACCTGGATATTAATACGATTGCCTGGCTTGAAAACGTACTGAACCAGTACGAGAGCACCATGATCATCATCAGCCACGACCGCCACTTTCTGAACGAAGTGTGCACCCACATGGCCGATCTGGATTACGGCACCTTGCAAGTGGTACCTGGTAATTACGACGATTACATGCTGGCTGCAGCCCAGGCACGCGAACGCGCACAGGCCTCCAATGCACGTGCCAAAGAACGCATTTCAGATTTGCAAGACTTTGTACGCCGTTTTGCGGCCAACAAATCGAAGGCACGCCAGGCCACCTCGCGCCAAAAGCAGATCGAGAAAATCAAGCAAGACACAGTCATCCTGAAACCCTCTTCACGCCAAAATCCGTTCATTCGATTCGAACAGAAAAAGAAGATGCACCGCCTGGCCGTGGAACTGGACAACATTAGCTTGGCGTATGGCGACAACAAGGTGATCCGGGACTTCTCCATCATGGTGGAGGCAGGCGACAAAGTAGGTATTGTGGGCGCCAACGGCATGGGTAAAACCACACTACTGAAGCTGCTGGCCAAGGCTTTGGAACCCACTTATGGCGAAGTGAAGTGGTCTGAGAATGCAGACCTGGGTTATATGGCACAAGACGTAAGCGACGAATTCAATGTGCCTTTGAATTTGCGTGAATGGACCGAGCGCTTTTCTCAGGAAGGCGACGACGATCAGGCCATTCGCGGTATTTTGGGGCGTTTGCTGTTCTCGAATGATGAAATTTCCAAGCAGGTAAAGGTATGTTCCGGTGGTGAGAAAAACCGACTGGTGTTTGGTCGCCTGATGCTGGGGCGTCACAATGTGTTGCTGCTGGACGAGCCAACAAACCACCTGGACATGGAATCGATCGAGTCGCTTCAATATGCACTTGAGAAATACGAAGGCACAGTGTTTGTGGTGTCGCATGACCGCCAGTTTGTTTCTGGCATTGCCACGCGAGTTTTTGAAATGCGTGAAGACGGCATTACCGATTACCGCGGCACCTACGAAGAATACCGCGAGAGTTTGGGGCTGAATTGACAAAGGATTGCCACTAGTGCTGCGGGCTTGATGGGGACGCAAAAGGCATTGCCCGTCTGCCTTGATCAAGTCGAATTCCCCTGTTTGCTACTGGCTCAGGGCATGCGAAACGCGAGCGCGTCTTCGCATCGACCTTGCAGGTCGCCCTTCGCTGCGTTGCAAACCGGGCGACTTGATCTTGAATCGGCAGACTGAGCAAAACCATTTGCATCCCTGCAGCAAGCCCCTTCCGGACGGCCATTGACATAGGCCAAAAACTCAACCAACTGGCTTCACCTTCGCAGCAACCCGCTTGGCCTTCGCACGGGCTTTTTCCACATCTGCATCACGCGCCAAGGCCACACCCATTCGTCGTTTCACAAACGACTCGGGTTTGCCAAATAAACGCACATCCGTGCCGGGCTCGGCCAATGCATCGGCCACACCTTCAAATGCAATGCCCACTTTGTCTACACCACCATAAATCACTGCACTGGCGCCCGGTGTTTTCAGGCTGGTGTCCACAGGCAAACCCAGAATGGCACGTGCATGCAATTCGAATTCGTTTTGCCACTGCGTAATCATGGTGACCATGCCAGTGTCGTGAGGACGGGGGCTTACCTCAGAGAACCAAACCTGATCGCCTTTTACAAACATTTCGACGCCAAACAAACCGGTGCCGCCCAAGGCGGTGGTTACCAGGTCTGCCATTTTACGGGCCTCGTCCAGGGCCTTTGCGCGCATGGCTTGGGGTTGCCAGCTTTCAACGTAATCGCCGCTTACCTGAATATGACCCACTGGCTCGCAATAACTGGTTTCAATTGCGCCGCTTTTGGGGTTGCGGGCACGCACAGTCAACAGGGTAATTTCATACTCGAACTCGATCAGCGATTCAGCAATAACCCGCCCTGAATTAACACGCCCGGCGCTGCCTGCGTAATCCCATGCTGCTTCCAGCTGGCTGGCATCATCCACTTTGGATTGCCCTTTCCCAGAGGATGACATCACAGGCTTGATGATGCAGGGGTAGCCCACCGGCTTCTTGCCATCAATGCCTTTTTCTACCGCCCGCTTCAGGGTTTCAAAATCATCCGCAAAAGCATAATGCGAGCAACTTAAATTCAATTCCTCAGCGGCCAGGCGGCGAATTCCTTCACGGTTCATGGTCAGCCAAGCCGCATTGGCTGTGGGCACCACACGCACCACGCCTTCTGACTCAAGTTCTTTCAGGGCAGGGGTCGCAATCGCTTCAATTTCCGGCACCACAATGTGGGGACGCTCTTGTGCAATCAAGGCCTTCAATGCGTTGGCATTGGTCATGTCGATTACATGAAAGCGATGCGCAACCTGGTGCCCTGGCGCATTGGGGTAGCGGTCCACTGCAATAACTTCAACACCCAGGCGCTGAAAGGCGATGATCACTTCTTTGCCCAGCTCACCACTGCCCAGCAACATCACTTTGACGGCGTTTGCAGCCAAAGGTGTACCGATTTGCGTTGGAAATTGAATCGCTGTTGTCATTCTCAAACTCGCTTGATTAAATCACTGTTTAATTGATGGATTCGGGGGTGTCGTGGTGGTGTGCATGCGATGCTTCGTCAAAAAACACCACCAACAACACCAGCAGCACCGGGCCAATTATCAAGCCCACAATACCCATGGTAATGACGCCGCCAAACACACCGAACAACACGGCCAAAAACGGCAGATGGGTTCCGCCCTGAATCAACAAAGGGCGAACCAGGTAATCGGCAATCAACACCACCAACAAGCCCACCGTGATCAACACAATTGCTTCTGCGCCGTTGCCACTTAAAAACAGGATCATACCCAAAATAGCGAGCAAGCCTGGTGCAGCCATGGGGATAAAGGCAATCAATGCCGTAACGGTGCCCAACAACACGGGTGCGTACACACCGCAGGCGGCAAACAGCACAGAAAGAATAACTGCCTCGGCAAAACTGACAATCACCAACCCGTTAACCGCTGCTCGCAGGGCAGGTGGCATGTGTGAAACATACGGCTTCCAGCGTTGGCCCAGCCAGTCAGTGCCAATTCGGTTCATGCGTATGCTGATGCTTGAGCCATCGCGGTAAAAAAAGAACAGCACCCACAATGCAAAAAACAGGGTGGCAACACGACCCAGCAATTCAAGCAAAATGGCCGACGCTGTGCCTTGCACATCGCCCAAACGTTGGGTAAGGGTTTCGCGCAACAGTCCGGAAATTTGTTTGGGCACACTCAAATATTCTGTCCAGCTGGCCACGAGCATTTCGCCAAGCACTGGAATTTGAGGCAGCCAGTTGGGCACTGCGACGCCGGAGTCATCGGCCTGTCGCAAGAAGGTGGTAATTTCAAGAATGTCTTGAACCATAAACACGATCAAGCCGATCATTGGCCCAACCAACAAGAATGCAACAACCAGGGTGGTCAGAAATGCAGCGCCATTGGGCTTTCCGGGAAATCGTGCGCGAATGCGACAGTGAAGCGGCCAAAACGCGGTGGCAATAATTCCTGCCCACAAAATTGCCAACAGAAATGGCGACAATACAATGGCAGCACCGACCAGTATCAACACAGTAAACAGCGTGCTGATCAGGGACTTCGGTTGTCTCAGGTGTTCTGCCATGTCAGCCAGTCGTGCGCAATACGCGTTATTGGAATGCTTGTTTGTGGTTCAATCATTGTAGCAATGCCTGAATTGCAAATTGACTGTTATTTCACTTTCACGAGAACACACATGAAATTATCCAACACTTTGAGAATCGCTTTGTTCAGTACCTCGGTCGGTTTGATGGCTCCATCGGTCGCGTTTGCAGACCTTTGCGAGAAAACACCCGCCGTGAACTTGAATGCCATTAGCAGCGAAGAGGTGGACAATGACATGGTGCGTTTGAATTGGCAGGTGCAAATTCAGGCAGGTACAGCCAACGAGGCCATGAACGCCGTTAACACCGTGCTTGAAAAATCAATCAACAATTTGTCGAAAAACAAAGACATCAGCAAACTGAAAAACAATATTCAAACCTATCCGCAGTACGGTAAAAATAATGTCATCCAAACTTGGCAAGGCGTCGGTTCACTCACGTTTGAAATGCCGGTGCAGGCACTGAAAACCCAGAAAAACCTAAATGTTGCCGAAGGCCTGACGCTGAGCAATCTGGAATATTTTCCCAGCGAAGGCCGTATCGAGCAAAGTCGTGAAAAACTGCTGCAAAGTGCCATGAAAGAATTTCAAAACAAGGCAAGCATTGCCGCGAAGGGTTTTGGAAAAACCGGCTACACCCTGGGCGAAGTGTCAATTAACGATGAAAATCAAGGCCCACCTTCTTACCCCAGAATGTACGCAGCTTCGGCAGACATGATGAGCAAAGGCATGGAAGTGGCCCCGGCTGCCGGTTCAAGCCGGGTCAGTGTTTCGGTTAATGGGCGCGTTTGCCTGAAGCCGTGAATGGAATAACACGGGCCAGATTGGCAGCTGGACCGGATTGATCGTTTTTTGAGGTGTCCGCGGCTTTTTCAATGTCGCCCGTGTAGTTCTGATCGATCAAACGCAAACCATTTTGCCTCAAAGGGGCAGGGCTCAGTTCCTGTTCCAGTTTTTGCACCTGCTCACGCAGTTTGCCAAACGACTCCCACATCAGCTTCGACGATTCCATGGCCGACTGCAATGGGCTTTTCGAGCGCTGGCGGATCATGCGAATCTTGAACAGCGTTTGCTCTAGCGCCAAGCGGTGTTCAGGGTCAACGCTGGCTACATAACCTTCGAGTACCGCCTCGCGGCGCTGCTCGAAGGCAACAGGGTCCACCTGGTACAGGTCGGCCCATTCCTTGAAATCAAAGTGCGTCATGGCTGCTCCTTGCTTTGCTCAATGAGCTTGGCTTTGTTGCTGTCTTGATCGTCGGTTCCCATCAAAAACGCATGCACTGCTTTTTGCAGAGTCCTTAACCGGGCAGTTTTTAGGTTAAGCTCATGTCTAAGAGCTTCGTTCTCTTCCATGAGTCTGTCAACCAGTGCGAGAGTTTCAAATTTCTTTCCCAAACTTTCTACCCGGTTTACTTCAACGCTTGAATGATGGCCCATGATGACTAGTAATGTTGCTATTAACCTTTGTACTGCCAAACACAGCAATCGGTTTTAGTAATACTCTTCAGTAACAACAATCGAATGACAACAACAATGGTGTTTATGAAAAGCGCTTGGACTTTTTCTTTTTTTCTGGGTTTGTTTGCATGGGCTTATATACCCACAGCCTTCGCCCAGGAAACAAGTTCAAATTTAACCCGTTGTGAAAACAGCTTTGGCAAAGAACCTGTGGGTACTACCGTTGAAATTTGCCGGCTGGAATTGACTGGGCCAGTTACCCAGGCCAAACGCGTCAAAATTCTTGAAACACTGGGTAAAGCTTACCTGGCGCAAAATGAAGCCGACTTGGCCATTTCAACCTGGAATGAAGCCAGCCAATACAGCCCTCTAAGCCGGGAAGACCAGGTGGCAGCTGAAGCATGGACGCGTTTGCAGGTGCTGATTGGCCAAACCTATGCACAAGCCGATCAAACAGAACGTGCCGAAGCCCACTTTCAGAAAACCCTAAGTACGGTTGAACAATCAATTGGTCGTTATTCTTTGCCGGCCGGCATGGTTCAAGACGCCCTGGGTACTTACTATGCCCTGCAAAGCAAAGCGGCTGAATCAGAAGCAGCATTCAAACGCTCGCGTATTGTGTATGAAATTCGCTTGGGAAAAACCAATGCCCGAACGCTCGAAACCCGCATGAACCATGCCGTGGGTTTACTGGACATGGAGAAAGAGCAGGAGGCGCTGGAAAGTTTCCAGGTGCTTGCAGAAATTATCAATGCCACGCCCAATTACAAAAACGAACCCATTCGTGCTGAAATACTGACGTTTCTAGGCACGCTGCAAATGCGCGGCGATCAGTTGCAAGAAGCAGCCAAGAATTACCAAACCGCATTTGAAGTACGGCAAGCCGCGTTTGGCCCCAACGACATCAGAACCAGCCAATCTTTGAATAACCTGGGGGTTGTGCTTTACAGGGCAGGGGACTTAAAGCGAGCGGAAGTGGCACTCAGCCGCGCCTACATTATTCGGGCGGATGCCTTGGGCAACGAAGACCCTTTGACACTCAGCACTCAAAAGAACTTGCAGGCCGTGATCGCCGCCCAAAATGCGGCGAAAACAGGCCTTTCAGGAAGTGCCAAGCGCAATTAATTAAACCTTGCTGTCGCGCACCAGCTTGCGATTGGCCTTGAATGATTTGAACTCATACACTGCAACCAGCAAAATTGCGGAGAACACACAGCCCAGGGCTGCCAAAATACTTGGGCTTGCTACTTCATAGTTGATGTAATCCACAAAACCATGAACCAACATGGCTGAAGCGATTAACAACAACACCAATACACCGGGGTAAGAACGAAGAGCTTTCATACGACACCTCTCAAAATTTACTGCATCAATTGCTGACCAATGAGTCAACAACTGCACTTTACCATTGAGCGATGTCACAGATTGGAGCGCCACTTCTAACGTTGTATTTAACCAAACCGGTGCATTTTAAACTGTGTTTTTCTTTTTAAAACAATGCAGTAGAAACAAACAGGCCAGCAAACCAAGCAAATTCAAAGCGCCACCACCCCCGCCGCCACTAGAACTGCCTGCGGCAGAACCACTGCCTGAATCGCCTACCACCGCATCACCCACAGCCGAGGAGGGCGCACCTACACCCGTAGAGGCACCATTGATCAAGGGTGAAAGCAGACTGGCCAACAAAGTAGGGGACGTAGCCCCCTGATTGGCCACAATAACCGAGGCAATTGCCGTTCGGCCATTGGCAGCTTGTGCACGAAGATCAAACCCCGTTACCCCCGAAGGCGCTGTTACATCCACTTCCAAGCCGCTTACCGACAAAATCGGGTTGGGCGCGTCGGCCGACGATTTCAACACATTGATCACATCAAAACTGACTGCGTTTACCTCCTGTCCGGAAGAGTTCAAGGTGCCGCTGGCAGAGAATGTACGCGTTTGTCCCGGTGGAATGACATTGCCAGTGTTGGAGAACAAATTGGTAAGTCCAGCAGCCGCCTGTGAATTGATCAAATTGGCCACATCCAGCATGCCAGCACCACACAGAGCCCGTGTGCAATTGCATTCAACACCCACTGTGTCAGCGGTGCAAGTGGGGCTACCGCCCTGCGAAAGAAAGGGGCGCGCAGAGGTTTTCAGCAAATTCTCCACAGTGGCCACCGACGCAGACGGATCCAAAGACCAATACAGCGAGGCTGCACCAGCCACCATGGGAGCGGAGAAACTGGTACCGATTTTGGTGTTGTACGTATTGGTTAACGGACCTGAAAACCCGGTATTACTGGCACTCCAAATAGGAAACGCTGCATCGCCACCAGGCGCTGAAAGCTGAATAGTGGGCCCAAAATTACTGTAATTTGCCTTCAACCCTTCCTGATCTATTGCGGCTACACCAAAAGCGCCGGGGCAATTGGCTGGTGAATCTACTGTGCTGCCGTCGTTGCCTGCGGCAACCACCACCAATGAGCCAGCCTGGCGCGCGGCGGCAATAGCCGCGCCTTCGATGGACGCCACACAGGCGCCTTCCGCACCCAAACTCAAGTTAATCACTCGGGCAGGGAAGGGGTTATTGGGCGCCCCAGGTACACTCAAGCCAGCAGCCCAGCGAATACCATCTGCAAGGTCACTTGAAAACCCGCCACATTTGCCCAACACGCGAACAGGCAATACCACCGCGTTCCAATTCACCGAAAACACACCTTCGCTTGGTACCGGGTTACCAGCAAGCAGAGCGGATACAAAGGTGCCGTGCCAGCTCGACTGACTGACACCGCCACACACCGGGTCTGCCAGAAGGTCGGCTGGGCCAACACCGTCACCAGGGTCAGTCGGGTCTGAATCCCGATCAGAACCTGCGGAACCTTGGCCGTCAGCACCAATAAATGAATCAGCCACAAAATCGTATCCGGACAGCAAATGGCCTTGAAGCATTGGGTGGCTCGGCAAAACACCCGTATCCAGCACAGCAACCACTGTAGGTGCAGTACCGTGAAAGTTGGTCCACATGGCACCTGTGTTGATTGAAGCAGGCTGTGTGCTCAAATCTTGATGAAACCAGGACCGACTTCGTCGGGACAAATCAAGCGCGTTTAACAAACCGATCAAAGGCGATTGCGCACGAAGCTTGATACGACGGTCTGGCTCAACAGACTCGATCATCGGATCGGACAACAAACGAAGGCGGGCTTGTTCGGCGCCACTGCCATTTGGCGTTGTAATTACCGCGCCATGTTCACCAAATGGCCTGACAAGTTGAAAGGTACGTTTGTGAACGATCGAAAGTTCAGCGAGCCTTGCACGCAGATCGGATTTTCGAGACTCAAGCGAAGATGGATTAACACTGGTTTGACTGCGACCGGGACTTTCTTTGAACTGAATTACCCAACGATCAGCCGACCATGAAACGGTCGAGAAGATGACAAGCAGAATAAACAAACTGCTTTGAATAGCGAAACGCAACTGCATGGGTAGACCCTGATTGTGGTTATCACTAAATGATACCGGGGAGAAGGGCTTGCGGATTCAGAACAGGAAACAGGAGAATGGAAGGCTTTCGCCTGTTCTATTAGAGTTGTAAAGAAGATTGTTCCCCCAACCTGCTGATAATAAACAATTTATTTTTACCCAATTCACAAGTAAGCTAACTTCCCGTGAGAGTACAATTGTAAAGTAGACAGACTGTAGATTAAAAAGGTAAAGTAAATAGAAATTACTCTGCCCAAATATCTACTATGGCCTCCGAGTCGACTCGACACATCAAAGGTTTAAGTGACACCATCTGGGCTGACTTTACAATTTGGCCAGGCTTTGATGAAGCTTCACTAGCTCCAGATAAGCTAGCCAAATTCCTCAATAGAAAAGAGGCAATCAAGGCATATTTAAGCGGCAGCAAAGTCGCTGCGATTCGAAAAGAATATGGTATCTCAGAGCCTCAGATCTATCGCTTAATTACTGAACGCTGTATTTGCGATCATCCAGACGGCCAAATTTACGGCTGGCGAGCACTGGTCCCACAAAGCAGAATAGTTCAATTCAAAAGACGTACACCCATCGTTATTAATCAGTGGGGACACGGTGCTGTTGGCGCTTTTCAAACGCTACTAGACACCTATCCAGACGTCAGAGAAGCTTTACACAAAAAAATTCTTAAAGTCCCCAATACCCGAAAAAAGCTTGGAATGTTATCAATCTCAAAACGATCTATTTGGCTCTGGTTTCTCCAAAGTCTTAGAGATAGAGGTCTTGAAATCAAAGGGGAGTGGCCTTTTAACACTAAAACGAACGGATATCACTCAATTATTAAATACATTGATAAGCGAACCGACAATTTATGCGTGGCGCAAGAAATTTGGCGACTTGGAAACCGATGAAGTTCGACGTCTAAAAACACTGGAGGCCGAGAACGTCAGACTGCGCAAAATGCTGGTATAGCAATGGATTTTTCTGCCGCTGCAAGCCGTTACAAATGATCGCAGGCCAACCAGCTGGCAAAAATAATACGGCGCTGCATCATGCCCTGTTGTCGCGAGATTGGACCTCCTCTGGTGGGCGAATGGCATGAAACATCTTCAATAACAACAAGTCGTAGATTATTTTCAGCACACCGGCAATGATCAACGGCCAGCCGAATGATGAAACGCTTAGCAAATATCCCGCCAACAATGGCGCCATGGCGGCGGCAAAGGTGCGTGGAACTGCTGTCACGCTTGCCGCTGCCGCGCGCTCTGGCGGCGTAACGATCGCCATCACATAGGAACTACGGGTACCGTGCTTGCCGCAAGCGAGAGCGCAAGCAAAGAGCGTCGCAAAAGAATGGAGTTAGACATAGCATTTCTCCTGAAATAGAAAAATCGTTAGTTCATTGGGGTGGCCAGTTGTGCGTTTCAGATTGACACTGTTGGCACCAGGCATAGAGCGCGTCATACATGACCATGCCGTGCCTGAGCATTTCATGGTCGTCGGCAAAATTGGCAGACAGCCCGAGCGATATCGCAAATAACCCGGCCGATTGCGGCGTCAGGTCAAGTCTGTCTGTATCCGCGCCACGCACAATGGCAGCCAATTGCTGCAGCGCCGGATCTTCGAGCTTATACTTTTTGAGGATGGCATCGAAGCTGCACAGCTCTCCATCATGGGTCAGCTCGACCCCTGACACATCGTACGGAATCGCCCCGGTCTCCTCAGCTGTTTTCAGCACCTCTTTTGAAGGCACATATAAAAACTCGGCTTCGGAATCGATGAAACGGGCCACCAGCCACGGGCAGGCAATCCGGTCGATTTTGGGGCGTTCTCGGGTAACCCATTTCATACTTCATTCCTTTCAAGCATAGTGACAACTGCTAATCAAAGTGGTACTTTGCGCTAAATTTTTCGACCGTGACCTCCATGACATCAACGCCGTCACGCCGAAAAACCAGATTGCCATCAAGGCGCACAACTGTCCAGCAATCTGCAGGAGCGCCCATCGGAACACTCAGGCACAGTTGGTTGCTTTGTATTGCCCAGGTTCCTTTACGACTGCGCCCCAACTCGTTGCCAATAATCTTCCCATCCGGCTTCAAGTGATAAGCAAAATGGGTACTGTCGGTCGTGATCTTCCCTATAAATACCTTACGGATTTCTTGTCCGGATAGCACTTTCCGGTGTGGTTCCGCTGTTGCGATCGGAGTGTTCAAAGCGAAAGCAAACCCAATCAACGAGATAAAAACGCTAGGCATGGCTTCTGACCCTCGCTAATTGCTCTTCTACTGTAGTCCAGTTCACGTTATTCATGAATGCCTCTACATATTCACCAGCCTTGGCACCGAAATCAATGTGATACGCATGTTCATACATATCCAAAGCCAAAATTGGCATACCGCCAGCCAAGGTCTGGGTATGGTCGGCTGCCCATTGGTTGCTCAGCTTGCCGTCGCGTGGCGACTTCACCAGCAACACCCAGCCCGAACCGCCACCCAAGGCTTTGCCCATGGCGACAAACTCGGACTGCCAGCGCGCGACACTGCCAAAGTCGCGCTCAATAGCGTCCCGCAGCAAGCCGGATGGCAAAACACCATCGCCACCCAAGCCATCAAAATAGATCTCATGCAGCAGCATGGAGTTGTATGCAATCAACTCTTCACGCTTTAAGCCATTTAGCACAAATCCCGGCGCCTGGTCGAAGTCGGTTTTCCCCAATTGCTCTTGAATCAGGTTCAAGCGCTTGACCGCGCCGCCATAGTTATTCGCATGGTGGCTTTCAATCAAGGTCGCGGACAAGCCATGTAAGGTTTTGGCGTCGGTTGGTAACGGCAATAATTCATACGGCATCTGGGTTCTCCTAACTTAAACGTTGACAACAGTTTTTAAAAGCAAGCCGATTAAAGCACTGACTGCAATGACTTGCATGACATTGCGCTTGTAGCGCACGAGTGCCACCGCAGCGAGCACGACGAGCACGGCAGCGACCCAATCAAATGACCCGGCAAATCCCTTGGGCCACAATACGTGATACGCGAAGAACACGGCCAGATTCAAGATCACGCCGACTACTGCCGCCGTAATAGCCGTCAATGGCGCGGTAAACTTCAGGTTGCCATGGGTTGTCTCGACAAAGGGGCCGCCGGCTAAAATGAAAATGAACGAAGGCAAAAAGGTGAACCAAGAAACCAGCACGGCGGCAAAGGCGCCGGCGGCAAACAGCATGTCGGGGCCGAACAGCGTTTTGACATACGCGCCCACAAAGCCGACAAAGGCCACCACCATGATCAGCGGACCAGGGTTGGCTTCTCCCAATGCCAGGCCATCGATCATCTGGGTCGGTGTGAGCCAGCCATGATTGGTAATGGCTCCCTGGTAAATATAGGGCAACACGGCATACGCGCCGCCAAAGGTCAGAAGCGCCGCCTTGGTGAAAAACCAGCCCATTTGGGTGAAAGTATGATCCCAGCCATAAACCATGTTTAACAAGGCCATAGGCACTGACCAAAGGATTGCGCCGATGATCAATACTCTCGCAAGTTTCGACCAGCGGAACAAGGCATGTGCCGGCGTGGGTGTTTCATCGTCAATGACCGCCGGGCCGTACGACTGCTTGGCACTACCATGACCGCCCCCTGTTTTAAACTTGTCGGGTGCCACGCGCCCGCCGATATAGCCGACTACTATGGCGCCCGCGACAATGGCTGGAAACGGCACGTTGAACGCGAAGATCGCCACGAATGCCGCGGCCGCAATCGCCCACAGCACATTATTTTTCAGTGTGCGCGAACCAATGCGATGCACCGCATAGACGACAACAGCCGTCACAGCAGGTTTGATGCCATAGAACAGTCCCGCTACAAGGGGAACGTCCCCGTAGGCGATATAGAGCCACGACAACCCAATCAGGAAACAGAGACCCGGCAAGATAAAAAGTGCACCTGCAACGATGCCGCCCCAGGTGCGGTGCATCAACCAACCCATGTAAGTGGCGAGCTGCTGCGCCTCCGGGCCGGGGAGCAACATGCAATAGTTAAGGGCATGCAAAAACCGGCGCTCACTAATCCAGCGTCTTTGCTCAACCAGTTCCCGATGCATGAGCGCGATTTGTGCAGCCGGCCCACCAAAACCCATGAAGCCAAGTTTTAGCCATAATCTGAACGCTTCCCAAAAGCCGACATCGGCTGGCCTAGTCAGTGGCGCATCGTCGGCCACAGCATTGGTAATACTCATTTAGTTTGCACCTTTTCAAAAGAAACCAGTAAGCCATCGAACACACCGCTGGCTAATGCTAATAATTGATCGTCATCGGTAATCGATTCCCGCAGTCCTGCCAAGACAGTTTCAATACCCACGGATTCAGGCGGTTGTACGCCGCCGACATCTAGGTAATGGACCAATGTGCCAATGCGCTGCAAGCCGGGACGATCCAAACCAAAGCTGGCGAGTAAGACTTCAAACGTCACTTTGACGCCGACGTGGCTGAAGGTGGCACCGTCAAAATCAAAGCCCAATGCATCGCTCGGGCAGTCAGATGGATGGGCAAGCCAGAGAATGGTGGCCTCCTGGTCGATAAACCGACGGATCAGCCAAGCACTGGCCAACCGGTCTACCCAGGGACGGCGGCGAGTCGCCCATGTCTTGCCTTGATAGTCGGCAAGCTTTAAGCTCAAAACTTGCCCTATAACGGGGTGCGGTTCATCAGGTGACAAGACGCGATTGACCGCCACTTCCAATTCCACAAGCGCGGCATCGGCCTGTTTTTGCGCCTCGCCGGGGAAAAAATCGATTTCCATCACTGCCGCAAAGGTCTTGCGCAACTTGCGGATTTGTTTCGCAACACTCAAAGCTGTATCGGCAGTGAGCTCATTGCGCACTGTTTGGATGTCAACCAGCAAATGAGCATACTCATCACGGCGATCGAATTGTTCTTGAAAATGGATGTCAGACGGCTCTCCGGCGCTTAGCACATATGCACTACCGCCATTTGCAACCACATCTGCCGCGACGGCATCGAAAGTGGAACGGAAGCTGGGCTGATTAGGCAAAAGATAAACGCCATCCCGTAAGACCGCTGCGCCTGCTGCTTTCAAAGCGCGCCAGGCACGCATGCGGGCAGTTGCGTTTTCAGTTGACAAGCTAATAATAAGGATAAGCCACATATTCATGTAGCTTATCCTACCAACTTGTAGTGATCGATACAAGATATATTTGGATTCTTTTGAAAAGCGAACTAGCCTAGCCGACGGCACGACCTGAGAAAAACCGGGTAAAGTAAATAGAAACTACTTTGCCTAAGTCTCTACCATGGCCTCCGAGTCGACTCGACACATCAAAGGTTTAAGTGACACCATCTGGGCTGACTTTACAGTTTGGCCAGGCTTTGATGAAGCTTCACTAGCTCCAGATAAGCTAGCCAAGTTCCTCAATAGAAAAGAGGCAATCAAGGCCTATTTAAGCGGCAGTAAAGTCGCTACGATTCGAAAAGAATATGGTATCTCAGAGCCTCAAATCTATCGCTTAATCACTGAACGGTGTATTTGCAATCACCCAGACGGCCAAATTTACGGCTGGCGAGCACTGATCCCACAAACAAGAATAGTTCAATTCAAGAGACGTTCACCCATCGTTATT
This sequence comes from Limnobacter sp. UBA7229, assembly GCF_002473065.1. Lineage (NCBI taxonomy): Bacteria > Pseudomonadati > Pseudomonadota > Betaproteobacteria > Burkholderiales > Burkholderiaceae > Limnobacter > Limnobacter sp. UBA7229. The sequence continues at coordinate 280,716 of NZ_DKTN01000023.1, forward strand.
AATCAGTGGGGACACGGTGCTGTTGGCGCTTTTCAAACGCTACTAGACACCTATCCGGACGTCAGAGAGGCTTTACACAAAAAAATTCTTAAAGTCCCCAATACTCGAAAAAAGCTTGGAATGTTGTCAACTTCAAAACGATCGATTTGGCTCTGGTTTCTCCAAAGTCTTAGAGAGAAAGGTCTTGAAATCAAAGGGGAGTGGCCTTTTAATACTAAAACGAACGGATATCACTCAATCATTAAATACATTGATAAGGTGCTTCACGAAAACCCTGGCAAGGCAATCCTGATACACGGTGGAAATGAACTTCAAAGGAAAATGCAGGCGGGAGATGGTGTTGATCGACCAGTTCACCGCCCGTTTCAACGTGTAGAAATGGACGCCCACAAAATTGATGGGCGCTTCACCGTTGCGATTCCTTTACTTGAGGGTGGCTACCAGAACGTACTGATCCATAGAATCTGGGTGATCGTGATTATTGAGGTGGTGACTCGATTGGTGCTTGGATATCACATGAGTCTTCGAAAAGAGATTTCTAAAGAAGATGTGCTTCGGGTAATCAAGAAGTCCCTTTCCCCCTGGGCGAAGAAAAAACTACACCACACCGACAAGGACTTTTATATCGATGGTGCCGGGTTTCCCAGTGTTTTAGGTAAGCAGTTTGTGGGCATATGCTGGGACGAAACCTCAATTGATGGTGCACTGGCCGAAAAAGCAAAGGTAGTTGCAGAAGTACTAAAAAATTCGGTTGGGTCAATTCTTCTTACTCCGAAGAATTCGTACGCGATAAGACGAACAAAAGACGACCGACCATTTATTGAAAGCTTTTTTAACAAACTCGGAATATTCGGATTTCAGAAAATTTCCAACACAACAGGAAATTACCCTGGTGCAACGAAGGGCAGAGACCCCATCGGAGTGGCAGTAGCCTCAGAGTTCCAATACGAGTATGCAGAAGAACTCCTCGACATCATCATTGCTAATTACAACGCGAGAATCCACTCAAGACTTAGTGGTCGATCACCACTTCAGTACCTGCAATATCTGGTGCTTAGCAAGACATTCCAGCCCAGAGTGATTGATCCACAACACCTTGACACTTTTTTCAGTTACAGAAAGCTGTGCATGGTTAAAGGTGGTCTGGACGCCGGAAAGAGGCCATACGTCAATTTCGAGAATGGTATTTACACCAGTCCAATATTGGGTCAAAGACTAGATTTGGCTGGGAAAAAAATCTGGATCACAGCCGATTCTGATTCAGACTCCAGGGTCATCAAGGCATCTTCACTGACTGGTGAACATATCGACAATTTACGCGTATCACCTCCATGGAATCGCGTTCCTCACAACTTTGAGACCCGAAGACTAATCTGCGGATTAATTCGTCAAGGCAAATTCTCTCTGCAGAATCAACAAGATGCGGTGGAATCCTACATTGCCGAGGTGGAAGCATCAGGAGGTAAGTTTCCTCCTCATCCAGCCTATCTAACAGCTCGAAATTTTCTGGTTCAATCCAACGACACTATCCATCAGGTCCCTGACAACGAAACCATACAGTCTGATATGGCTTCAAATGAAACCAATAAAAGCATGGAAAGCCGGATTACTGACAACACTGAAGATAGAGCCAAGTCACGCTCTACAACCAAAAACAATACTGCTAGCAGGAATAAGCAGAATATCGCACCCCACACCTCCGACGCTACAGCGCATACCCAAAATTCCGCATCACTTCCACCACGAAGAAAAGCTGAAAATAAATAGAGACGACGATGACTGATATTTCCCGTGATCATCCGGTGTGCACACAAGAATATGCAATTTATACCCCGCCTATTCATGAAATGTGCGAAACGATTAGCGGATGGATTGAACAGCGCCAGACTGGTGGCTATATTTATGGCCCTTCTCGATTCGGAAAATCGAAAGGCATAAAATCCTTCTTGGCTAAGATACTCAATGAAAAGTTCGATACTGAATTCCCTTTGATGATTTGGTCACATCCAACCAATAGCAAATCCGAGAGAGAATTTTGGAATCTTCTTCTAATGGCCTCAAGATTTGAGTTCAAAAATCCAATCAAACCAAAAGCAAAAATGGAGGCAAAATTTCTATTCAAACAACATCTAATTACACTGGCCAACAGAGTCAAATACAACTACATCGTAATACTGATTGATGAGGCTCAATTGGTTTTACTAAATGAATGGCATTGGCTATTGAGCTTACAAAATGAGCTCGATCTGGAAGGGTATAGGTTAAGTATCATTTCAGTAGGCTCACATCAAATTTCATTCCAACCCAATTTTTTTGCAAGAACGGGTGATGCACATATCGTAACAAGATTTCTAATGCACCATGCTCGATTTCACGGAATTAGATCATTAAATGAACTGGAATACATTCTAGAAGGATACGATGAGGATTCCGAGTGGCCAGAAAATAGCGGTGTAAGTTATACAAAGTATTTTTTATCAGACGCTTTTGATGATGGCTTTCGTTTAACAAGCTTGGCATTCTTAATTTGGAATGAACTGATTGAAAAGTACAATTTAGCATTCAAATCGTTTAAACCAAAATCGGATCAGATTGAAATTCCCATGAATCAAATCGCAAATTTAATTGAGAGAATATTAAAAGATATGGGCAATAAGTCATTTGATCATCTGGAGTCGAACCTGAATTCACAATATATTTCAAATATACTTGTTCAACAAAACCTTACGTCACAGATATGGACAACTTCCACAGATTGATTGAGATAAATTCTCATAAAGAACAACAATATAAATATCAACTCTTCAACTGGAGATCAGAGCTGTACGATGCTAATGACAATACATATTTTTTGCTAGCGAAATTTGCATTACTCAATAAGTTAAAAATTGAACAAGTCAATGAATTTTTTAATCAATACTTTTCCATTGATATTTTTAACCTAAATTTATCTGAGCATCGTTCTTTAAAGTATCTTTTCTCAATCTTTAGTAACCAGGCTTACATACAAAATAATTTAATTACAAAAAGTTCTGGCGATTTAAATATTCTTGGAATTCCTTTAATACAAGACTACTACGTGAATACACGTCATCAAGAAAAAATTATTCGTTATTGTCCAGAATGCATTAAAAGTTACAAACTGCCAGAACATGCGTCATTGAAGTACTTAGATCGATGCCTATTTCACAACGTAAAGTTTGAAATTTTCTCTTGTAATCATCGAGTCATTCGGTTAAAAGAAAGAAGTGTCAAATGCCACATAAACTTTATTCGCATTTTTTGCCCAGATTTCCCTACACCACAAACGAAAAAGCATAATGTACCAAGTCAGTTCTCCACTGTCCTTAACGACCTAGACAAATGGAATTTTTCTTTGAAAGAAATTTGCGATAAAAAATTAGGCAAACATCTTCATACATTCAAAAGTATGGATTTTATTATCCCCGAGCGATGTGTACATTTTATCTTAGTAAAAGAACTGTCACTCCCAGAGTCTCTTCTTGAATTTGTGATTCAAACCAACGCGATCAGAAAAATAAACTCACTCTCAATTTCCGAAAATTCTAGTTTTTCATTTTTTGAAAAATTCACATACTTCCAATTTTCTGCCCTTCCTGTAGTTTATTCATCTTTTTGTTACCTTCATCGAAAAAATGAAGCGTCATTTATTCAATCTTTACTTAGTTTTTTCGATGAATTAAAATTAGAATTAATAAATAAAAATGAAAAGTTCTGGTACTTACATGAAAATGATGGAATATGGACATCTTCTGATAGCAAGAGTCTATATTGTGGGGCGCTGATTCATGATCTATTGATAGATTGGCTTACTGAGTTATGGCTTCCCCCTCTTTATACCAGCACTCGTAGTAGGCGCTTTCAATATTTTAATAATTTTCATTTAATGAATGAAGATTTGATAAAATCTACTATGTTCACTCCAGTAAAAAGCAATATTTCTGAAAATAAAATTGACACTCTTTTTAGTTTTAACAGGGTAAACTTTCAAGAATTTTCTATACCCAAATTTTCTTCAGAACAGATGCTTGCCTTAGATTCTATGTGCGATGAACTTGTAAAGTCTTACATTCATGACGCTAGGGTGTGGCTTAATAGAATTGAATGTGGAGAAAAACCGGATCACTTTCCACCAAAAAGTCGGGCGTTGCTATCACTTCAAAAGGTTCAGGATCAATACCGTTTGTTTAATGTTCAAATTGATTGAAATGTGACATTCATCTAGTGCATCATTCACTAAGTTGATTGACTGTCGAATCTTGAGGGTTCAGTATATGAAAATCAGTGAAGTAGCTAAGCATCTCGGTTTGAGTCCTAAAACTATTAGATTCTACGAGGACCAGGGCTTGATTGCACCGAAAAGGGCTACTTCTGAGTCTTGGTTTACCTCCGGTAAAAACCGCGTTTTCGGGCAAGAGGACTTGTCCAGACTTGATTTTGTCAAAAAGGCACGCGAACTTGACTTCTCGATCAAAGAAATTCAGTCAGTGCTGGATTATTACGATCAGGGACCAGCCTGCGGTTGTGGCTCCAGAGCGAAAGTAGACGAATTAATCGCGTTAAAATTAGTTGAAGTCCAACAAGTGAAGATTCACCTCGAGGCGCTAGAACAAAAGTTGACGGACATTCAGGCGAATAATGCTGCAATCGCGCATGAACTTGCACAAAACCCGAATGAACCAGAAGGTGAGTTTCTAATTGCTGACTACATTATTCCCATCAGAAACGATGCCAAAAAATAGCGCTTGACCTTCCAGTGGATGGAAGGTCCACGATCTGTATGGGAGTGTTCCCTTGTCTTGTTAAAGGAGATTTTGTGATGAAAGTTAAAATGTTCGCAGCCGCGGTTGGTGTGTTTGGTCTTGTAGGGGTAGCCTTGGCAGCATGCCCACTTTGCGCGTAAAGCGTTAGTTAGACCGGGCCGCATCGGCCCGGTTGTCTTTTGGGTAAAGTTTCACGTGAGTGAAAAAACGAACTGGATGGGTGACTTGTTGATTTCAGATGGCATCGGCGTATTCCGAGGCAATGTCGGAGACAACACAATGCATCGGCACTGGGCAGCCCAAATCACCATCGCGCTAGAGGATACTTTTTATCTGGAGATACCAGGTCTAGACTGTTTATCTGTTCAAGCTGCATATTTCAGACCCAACGTCGAACATCGCCTTGTGACCGGAAAAGTTTGCTCGTTTTACTTTGACCCAGCATCTCGATTGTTCGACCATTTGGTTGAGCCAAGCTCAGGTCTAAATGACAGTTGGGGGGCTTTAGAGCTCACAAGTTGCCTTAAGACGTTGGTCAATGCAAAAAACCCTCTAGAAGCGATACTAACTGCATTGAGATAGGCATACAAGAATTTAGGTGTGACCCACCGGTGTAGATTGTCGTTTCGTGTGAACCGAAAAGCCAATCACCGTAACTTGATTTTCGCTGCTTGCAAACACATCACCACCATGCAGTTTCGCAATGGCCGCCACAATAGCCAGGCCAAGTCCGTGATTGCTCCCCGTGTCACTTCGCCCCTCTTCAGCACGGAAAAAGGGTTCAAACAGACGGTTCAATTTGACTGGGTCAATTGTCGGGCCTTCATTCGAAACCTTGATCCACACCCTCTCTGCTTCTTGGGTAATGTGCACGGTAATTTCTGTGTTGGTCTGCGCATATCGAATGGCATTGGACAGCAAGTTACTCACCGCTCTTTTAATCAATTCAGTTTCAACTTCCACATTGGCATCGCCCTGAACTGTGATGCGAAGCTCCTTGTCTTCGGCCAACTGTTCAAGGTATTCCGCGACTGATACCACCAACTGACGAAGACTTTGCAAAGGTTGAAGTTGTAGTTCTCTGCCCTGGTTTGCATTGGCCAGGAAAAGCATGCTGCGAATAATTCGTGCCATCCTGTCTAGTTCGTCGAGGTGGTCCCCCACAATTTTTTGAAGTTCATCACCTTCGATCAGTTTGCGGCGTTGAAGCAGCTCATGGCTGATGGTCAAGCTCGACAGTGGTGTA